>JANMQZ010000201.1:0-6230 GCA_031370755.1 Actinomycetes bacterium | reverse complement strand
CCGCTGCGCGAGCCGGAAGAGGAGTGGCTGCGCGTCGCGCTCGCCGCACTCGTCGCGCACGTCAAGCGCGGCGGCGCGAAGCGCCTCGCCGTCGAGCGCTTCGACGGCGAGCCGGTGACGAGCTCCTTTGTGATGCCGCTCCTCGTCGAGGCCGGCTTCCTCGCCGGCCCCCGCCGGGCCGTCCTCCGCTCCTAACCCGGAAAGCGGGCCAGGCACCGCTGCGCGGAGCCAGGCACCTGCGGCATCTGGTGTCAGACGCCGCTTTCGGCCACGAGGGTGCGAACGAGCTCGGCGACCGGTAGCTCGCGCGCTTGCCAGGCGCCGGTGCCGCCCATGTAGAGCGGGCCGCGCTTCGCGGACTCGGCGCGCTGCTGCGGGAAGGGCAGTGGCTCCTCGCGCATCAGCTCCTCGAGGAGCGGTGTGCGCGCGGCGCGCATGTGCCGCCCGGTGTACGCGGGCGTGACGACCGTGTCGTACGTGCGCAGCGCGTCGAGATGCTCGCGCGGCCGCCCGCACTCGGGCGTGAAGAGGAACGCCGTCCCGAGCTGCGCGCCCGACGCGCCGAGCTCGAGCACGCGCCGGATCCCGGCGCCGTCGACGATCCCGCCCGCCGCGACCACCGGCACCGCGACGTCGATCGAGGCGAGCAGCTCATCGAGCGGCACGAGCCCGTCCTCGAACGAGCCGAGGAACGTGCCGCGGTGGCCGCCCGCCTCGGCGCCCTGCGCGACGACCGCGTCGACGCCCGCGCTCTCGAGGAACACCGCCTCCTCCGCCGTCGTCGCCGTCCCTGCGACCGCGATGCCGCGCTCTTGCAGCGGTTCCGGATCGACGAGCCCGAACGTGAAGCTGAAGACGGCCGGCCTCTCCTCGAGGACGACGGCGAGCGCATCCTCCCGGAGATACGGCGGCGCGAAGAGGTTGACGCCGAACGGCGCAGAGGTCGCGGCGCGCACCTCGCGGATCGCCGCACGCAGCTCGTCCGCCGACAGCCCCACGCCCGCGATCGTCCCGAGCGCGCCGGCGTTCGACACCGCTGCGGCGAGCGACGGCGGCTGCACCGTCGCCATCGGCGCTTGAACGATCGGATGTCGCGCGCCGAACAGCGTCACGCCGGGACGAGCTTGTACCCGAACCCGCGCACGGTCACGAGCCGCACCGGCTGCGACGGGTCGCGCTCGATCTTGCGGCGAAGGTTCGAGATGTGCACCTCGCACGCGTGCTCGTCGCCCACGTGCTCGCTCGCCCACAGATGCTGCATCAGCTCGCGGCGCGAGACGACATTGTCCGGCTGCTCTGCCAGGAGCGAGAGCACCTTGAACTCGGAGAGCGTCAGGTGCACACGGTCGCCGTCGACGAGCACCTCGTGGCGGCCGAGGTCGATCTGCAGGCCGCCGAGCTTGCGCAGCGTCGAGACGCCCCGCGCCCGGTCGAGCTCGCGGCGCCGGAGGATCGCACGGACGCGGCTCAGGAGCTCCGCCGACGAGAACGGCTTCGTCACGTAGTCGTCCGCGCCGAGCTCGAGCCCGAGCACGCGATCGGACTCCGCGTCGCGCGCCGTCAGCATGAGGATCGGCACGTCGCTCTCGGCGCGCAGCTCGCGGCACACCTCGGTGCCCGAGACGCCGGGGAGCATCACGTCGAGGATGACGATGTCGTACGGCCGCGACCGCGCGGCCTCGAGCGCCGCGGTGCCGTCCTTCTCCTCGTCGACCGCGAAGCCCTCGCGCCGCAGCATGAACGCGACGACATCCAGCACGCCGGGATCGTCGTCGGCGACGAGGATGCTCGTCTGCGCGCTCATGCAGCGGGCGCCTCCTCGCGCATGCGCGCCCGTTCGAGCACGATCCGCACGCGCGTCCCCTCGCCCGGCACCGAGTCGAGCTCGATCTGCCCGCCGAGGCTCCGCACCGCCTGCCGCACGATCGCGAGCCCCAGGCCGAAGCCCCCGGCGTCGCGGTCCTGGCCGCGGAAGAAACGGTCGAAAACGTGCTGCTGCGTCTCCGCGCTCATGCCGACACCGGTGTCCTCGACCTCCACACGCACTGTTGTACCGACCGCGTACGCCCGTAGGACGATTCGGCCCGTGAGCGTGTGCTTCGCAGCGTTCTCGCCGAGGTTCCGCAACGCTTGCCCGAGCAGGTCGCGGTTGATCGTCGCGAGCAGCTCCGGTGGGCAGTCGATCTCGAGCGCGACGCCGTCGATCGGGCGGATCTCGTCGGCGACCTCCTGTAAGAGCGCATGGAGCGAGACCGCCTCGGTGCGCGGCCGCTCCTGGCCGGCGTGCGCACGCGCGAGCGTCAGCAACGCGCGGGCGAGGCGCGCCAGCCGGTCCGCCTCGCGCTCGATGTGCGCGAGAAAGCGGTCGCGCTCGACGGGATCGTCCTTCGCGCCGCCCTGCAGCACCTCGACCGCCCCGATGATCGTCGTCAACGGCGTGCGCAGCTCATGCGCTGCGTTCGTGACGAACTCGCGCTCCGCGAGCTCGCGACGCTCCTGCTCGGTCAGGTCGTCGAGGACGATCAGCACTGTGTCGCCCTCGGGCTGCGCGGGGATGCCGACGAGCGCGAGCGCGTGCTCGCTGTCGGAGTGCACGTGCGCCTGCGCGAGCGACGCGTCGGATTCGAACAGCCCGGCCGCGAAGCCGCGCAGCGAGAAGGAATCCCACGGCTCGGGCAGCGGGTCGCCCTCGGCGACACGGACGCCGAGCACGCGCCGCGCCTCCGCATTCACGAAGTGGACGACGAGGTCGTCGTCGACCGTCACGACGCCTTCGTGCAGCCGCTCGAGCAGCAGCCGCAGACGGTCGCGCTCGCCTTCGATGTGGCGGAACGAGCGGCGCACCTGCCGTCGCATGCGATCGAAGCTCTGCGCCAGCGCGCCGAACTCGTCGCGGAACCGGTAGCGAAGCGGCGACTCGAAGTCCCCCCGCGCGATCGCTTCCGCCGCCGCCGTCAATCGCCGCAGCCGCAACGCGATCAGCTGCGCGAGGAGCAGGCCGACGAGGATGCCGATCACGCCCGCGATCACACCGGCGCGGAGCGCCTGGTCGTTCAGGATGCCGACCGCGGCCGCGACGTCGGGACGGCGGCTCAAGGCGACGAGCGACACCTGCCCGAGCGGGATCCCGATCACGACGATGCCGCCGTCGCTCGTGCTGAGCACGCGACGTTGGCCCGCGCGCGCCGCGCGCCGCGCCTCTGCCTCCTGCGCCGGCGCGCTCGCGAACGAGGTGCGAGCGGGCGCCTTCGCGACGAGCCGGCCGTCGGCGCCGTAGACGAAGAGGTCGAGGTCGAAGTGCTGGGCGATCCCCGCGAGCCGCTTGCCGATGTTCGGCCCGTGGATGTCCTTCGCCGCGAGGACGGCGCTGCCCGCGGCGAGCTGCTCGGCGTGGCTCCGGAACTCGGTCTCCGACCGCGACGAGAACTGCGAGACGACGATCGCCGTCGAGACCGCGGCCACGACGGCGAACGCGGCTCCGAGCCACCAGCGGACGCCGATGAAGCGCCGGGTCATGCCCTAAGGCTACGTCGCGAGCGCGCGAATCGTCTGAACGGCGCCGCCGAGCTCCGGGCCCGCGTACGCGGCGCCGAGCCTGCGGGCGAGCGGTCCCGTCGCGCCCGCGCCGCCGACGACGAGCGCGACGCCGTCCGGCGTGCCTCCCTGCAGCCCCGCTTCGAGCGCGTCCGCTCGCGCTGCCGTCGAGAGGCTGAGCCCGAGAACGCGCGCCGACAGCGCCTCCGCAAGCGCAAGCGCGTCGGCGAGCGGCGCATCTGCGCCGAGATAGACGACCTTCCAGCCGTCCCGGCGGAGCGCGATCGTCGCCATCATCAAACCGAGCTCGTGCCGCTCGCCGGGTGCGCACGCGAGCACGGCGACGCCGTGCACGCCGCCGCCGGCGTCGGCGAGCAGGTGCCCGAGGCGCGAACGCACGGCCTCGCTGACGAGATGCTCCTCCGCCGTCGTCATCGTCCCGTTGTGCCACCGCTCGCCGACCGCCTCGAGCAGCGGGCAGAGGACAGCCTCGAAGGTCTCCTCGACATGGAGAAGCGCAAACGCCTGGTCAAGCCGGAGCCCGATCACCTCGGACTCGAGGTCGTCGAGTGCGTCGAGCATCCCCTTCAGGTGCTCGCGCGCCGACCGCGCGGGCGTCGAGCCCAGCGAGCCGAGGAGCGACGCGGCCTCGCCGATCCGGTACCCCTCCTGGAGCCGCTCGCGCAGCCACTCGACGCGCGCGACGTCGCGCTCGGAGTAGCGGCGCTGCCCGCCCGCCGTGCGCTCCGGCTGCAGGATCGCGTAGCGCTGCTCCCACTTCCGCAGCGTGTCCGGTGCGACGCCCGTGCGCTGCGCGAGCGCGGCGATGTTCAGTCCGGTCGTCATGGGTCCCCCCGTGGAGTGCCCGACTACGCTCACTGTATGCCCGAAGGCGACTCGCTGCACCGTGCTGCCGACCGTCTGCGGGTGCTGGCCGGCCAGCGGGTCGAGGTCGAGACGCCGCATCCGCGGGCGGCGACGAAGGGGCTCGCCGAGCGCCTGAGCGGCCGCACGCTCGAAAGCGTGGAGGCGGTCGGGAAAAATCTCCTCCTCCGCTTCGAGGGCGGGCTCGTGCTCCGGAGCCATCTGCGCATGACCGGCCGCTGGCGCGTCGAGCCGAAGGGCGCGCGCCGTGCGGGGCGGCCGTGGCTCGTCCTGCGCGGCGACGAGGTCGAGGCGGTGCTCTGGAACGGGCCGGTGCTCGAGCTCGCGAAGGACGGCGGCCGCCTCGCGCACCTTGGCCCGGACATCCTCGACCGGCCGCCCGAGCTCGACGAGATGATCAGGCGCCTCCGCGGCGAGCCGTGCACGCGTGCGGTCGGTGACGTCCTGCTCGACCAGCGGCTCGTCGCCGGCATCGGGAACATGTGGAAGGCCGAGGCGCTCTGGGACGCGCGCGTCTCGCCGTGGCGGACGCTCGCCGACGTCTCCGATCTCGAGCTGCGGGCCACACTCGACGCCGCCGCGCAGCGGATGCGCGCGGGTGTCGACGGAGTGCGACCTCTCCGGCACGTCTATCGTCGCGCCGGCCGCGCCTGCGGGCGCTGCGGCACCGTGATCCGCTCGCACCCGCAGGGCGAGGCGGCGCGCACCGCCTACTGGTGCCCGGGCTGCCAAAGAGGAGGGAAGGAGCCGAGGGCGTAGAGGGTCAGTTGATGCGCTCGCCTCATCTCTACGACACGATGCGCCGGTTCTGCCTCGGCGCGTTCGCCGCGTTCCACAAGGACCTCGACTCCGGAGCCGACCTCCCGTTCGCGTTCGAGGAGCACGGGACGTACGGACGGCCGACACTCTATGAGTACCGCCCGCTCGTGCGCGGCTTCGTCGAGGCGCGTGCCGAACGGCTCTTCGCGCGGGACGACGTGCTCCAGGCCGTTGCCGATCTGCAGCGCGAGCCGGCAGCACGGATCTTCGCGCGCGCGCACGACACGGGTAGCGACGAGGCGCGTGCGCTCTACCGCTCGGTGCTCGTGCCGCTCCTCGTCCGCACCGCCGAAGGCTGCGGCGGCTTCGACTGGGACGACAGCGCGTTCGACCGTTCGTACGCGGAGCTCGAGGAGTCGCTCTACGGCGAAGGTCACTCGTACGGAGCGGTTGCACCGCTCGTCGGCATCTCGTGCGGCGCCACGATCGAGCTCGGCGGCGGTATTCGCGTGCGCGCGGCAGCCGCAGGCGAGCTCGCCGCGATGTGGCCGGAGGCGAGCGGGCTCCTGCCGCGCGACTTCGGGCGCGAGACCGACCGCCTCTGCGTGCTCGAGCTCGAGCGCTCGCTCGAGAAGGGCGCAAGCGATGTGCCCGACGCGCCGGCGGAGCTCGCCGATGCCGTGACCGCACTCCGTCTTGCCACGGAAGCGCCCGTCGCCGCGGGGCCCGTGCTGTTCGAGCGGCTCGACTGGCGCCCCTACGGCATCCGCCCGGTGCTGCCGATCGCCGCGACCGCGCCGCCCGGCGAGCCGACGCGACTCGATCCGTTCCGGGCGTCGGTCGCGGAGAAGCTGCGCCCGCAGCTCGCGCTCGCTGACGACGACGCGCAGCTCGGTGACGCGCTCGACCGCTGGGAGCTCTCGCTCTTCCAGGACGACCCGTTCCGCGGCGAGCAGCTGAAGCACGCGCTCGACGCGGCGCTCGGCGACGGCCAGGGGTTGTACGCCGCCGGCATGCGCGCGGCGGCGCTGCTCGGCGAGACCGCTGAGGAG
>JANMQZ010000188.1:0-6495 GCA_031370755.1 Actinomycetes bacterium | reverse complement strand
CTTTGGCGATCACGAGCCGCTGGATCTGCGAGGTTCCCTCGTAGATCTGGAACAGCTTCGCGTCGCGCATCAGCTTCTCGACCGGGTACTCCTTCATGTAGCCGTACCCGCCGAAGACCTGCACCGCGTCGGTCGCGACCTTCATCGCTGTGTCGGCGGCGAAGCGCTTCGCGAACGACGAGTAGAGCGTCGCCTTGCGCCCGTGGCCCTGGTCGAGCATCCAGGCCGCCTGCCAGCAGAGCAGGCGCGACGCCTCGATCTCGGTCGCCATGTCGGCGATCATGAAGTTGACGCCCTGATGCATCGCGATCGGCACGTCGAAGGTGACGCGCTCCTTCGCGTAGGCGACCGCGTGCTCGTACGCCGCCTGTGCGACGCCGACAGCGCCGACGGCGGTGCCGGGTCGCGTGAAGTCGAGCGTCTCCATCGCGATCTTGAAGCCGTCGCCCTCCTCGCCGAGCCGGTTCTCGACCGGGACGCGGACGTCCTGGAGCGCGAAAGCCGACGTGTCGGTCGCGCGCTGCCCCATCTTCTCCAGGTGCTTCTCGATCGTCACGCCCGGCGCGTCCATCGAGACGATGAACGCCGACATGCCCTTGGCGCCGGCCTTCGGGTCGGTCTTCGCGAAAACGACCGTCCAGTCGGCGTAGCCCGCGTTCGTGATGAACGTCTTCGAGCCGTTGACGACGTACTCGTCGCCCTCGCGGACGGCGGTCGTCTTCATCGAGGCGACGTCCGAGCCCGCGCCCGGCTCGGAGAGGCCAAACGAGCAGAGGATCGGCTCCTCGATGAGCGGCGCGAGCCAGGTCGCCTTCTGCTCGTCTGAGCCGGCGATGATCACGGGGCCGGCGCCGAGGCCGTTGGCGGAGATCGAGGTGCCGATGCCGGCACAGCCCCAGTAGAGCTCCTCGCCGACGAGCATGCCGTCGAAGCAGCCGAGGCCCGCGCCGCCGAACTCCTCGGGGACGTGCAGGTTCATCAACCCGAGCTCGTGCGCCTTCGCGATCACGTCGACCGGGTGCTGCATCTTCGCGTCGTACTCGGCCTCCTTCGGCCGGATCTCCTTCGCGGCGAACTCCCGCGTGAGCTCGCGCAGCGCCTTCTGCTCGTCCGTGAGCGCGAACGAGACGCCGGTCGCCGCTCCCTGCTCGATCGTGGCCATGGAAACTCCTCGGAAGGTCGTTGACTGACTAGTCAATCGAAAGTCTAGCGGGGCCTCCGGAGCCGTCAAATCCCGCGGCGGCAGCGGGCTTGCTGAGCGCGACGGCGCCCATGAGCACGAGCACGAACGCGCCGACGCGCGCCCCGCCCCGCCAGCCCGCGGGCAGGCTCTCGCCGAAGAGCACCGTGCCGGCGACAATCGGGAGCGCGTTCGTCCAGAGCACCGCAAGCCCGGCCGTCGCGAGGCGCGCGCCGCGCTGAAAAGCGAGCTGCATGCAGACGAACGCGATCCCGTGGAACCCGAGCACGGCCGGTGCGAAAAGGAGTTGCCGGCCGCCGACGACTGCGGCCTTCGTCCCGACGTCGCCGGCCGCGTAGAGCACCCCCGCCGCCGTGCCGAGCCCCGCCCCCGGAGGCAGGAGGAACGCCACGGTCGCGGCAACGACGAGCGAGCCGGCGAACCAGGCGACGACTGCGGTGGAGGCCGCCCGCCCGGCCGCGGGATGGGAGCCGAGGGAGAGCGCGAGCAGCACGAGCCCAGCGACGGCTGCGCCGACACCGATCCGCTCCTGCGGCCGCAGCCGGCCACCGCCGATCGCGAGGACGGCGATCCCACCCGCGGAGGCGGCCTGGACGAGCGAGAGCGGTGCGAGCCGCAGGGCAACGACGTACAGCACCCAGCCGCCGATTCCGGCGAGAAAGCCGGCCAGCCAGCGCCGGTTTCCGGCAAGCGAGCGGAGCGCGCGAACCGGCTGGCGCACCCTCAGCGGCGGGAGCAGCGACGCGGACGCGTGCTGGAGCGCATAGCCGCCGTTGATCGCGACGGTCGACGCGACGGCGAGCAGCAGCCCGGCAACGATCACTGGAACGGAAGATACGACTCGGCTGCGAGCGCCGCGACGCCCACGCGCGGCAGATCGCGCCGCCGCTCGTACACGACGTAGCGGCGTTCCCACTCCGGGAAGAACTTGCGGTTGAAAAGGAGCAGGTTGTCGAGCTGGAACCAGCGCTTCGTTCGGCGCAGCACCGCGACCTGAAGGCGCTGCGCGCCCGTCAGCGTCGCGCCGGGTGCGAGCAGCGCAGCGAACGGCGAGAAGTTCAACGAGACGCGCGCGTACCCGGCTTCGCGGGCCCAGGCGATCGACTCGCAGATCAGCCACTCGGTGAAGCCATTTGGCACGCCGCCGAGGCGCGGCATCGTGGACAACGAGAGCGCCGAGCCGGCGTGCGAGATGCAGAAGTGCAGCAGCCCTGCGGCGCGTCCCTCCGCGTCGTAGCCGACGAGGAGCACCGCGTCGTCGTCGCCGAGTGCGAACAGCGCGTCGAGCGCCATCACGAAGCCGCGCTCCGGCGCGTCGCCTCTCCACTCGCGGGCGATGCGCTCGAGCTCCTCGCGCTGCTCGGGCGAGACCTCGCTCGGGCGTAGGGCCTGCACCGTGAAGCCGCACCGCGCGAGCCGGTGCACCGACTGGCGCACCTTGCGGATCGGCCGGCCGTCGAGCGAGAACGACTGCGTGTCGACGACCGCCTCGTCGCCGTGATACGCCGCCCGCAGCCCGAGCGAGCGATACACGCCGAGCGCAGCCTCCGACGCGCCGAGAATCGCGATCCGCCACCCTCGCCGGTGCGCGAACTCGACGAACGAGCGCACGAGATCGCAGCGCAGCCTCTCCGGCCCGATCGGATCGCCCGCGACGATCGCGATGCCGCCGACGACGCGATACGCGAGAAAGGCGGAGCGGTCCTCCGTGAAGAAGTACGACTTGTCGCCGCGCAGCGCGAACGGCGCGAGCGTGTCGACGCCCCACCGCTGCACGAGCGTCCGGGCGAGCCGCCGCTCGCCCGCCTCCTGCCGGAGCCGGTACCGCCAGGGTGCGAGCCATTCGGCGAGCACGAACGCGAGCGCGGTGCTGCCGAGGAGAAACGTCGTCAGCGGGAACCAGTCCGCGAACGCGCCGCTCAGATGGTCCGCGCCGTTGAAGCTCAGCCCAGCGAGCGCACGGCCGATCACGCCGAATGCGAAGTGGAGCGTGTACGGCTGGTCGGCCATCAGCCGGTTCACCCACAACGTGAGCAGCCCGTACACGACGATCGAGCAGGCGGCGACGAGCGCGTGCACGAGCACGCGGGGCTTCGACTCCGGATCGCCGTCGAGCCGGAAGTCCGCGCGACGCGCGACGAGACCGACGACGACGACGCCCGTGACGACGGCGCCCTCGCCGAAGCGCCGGCCGACGTGCAGCACGAGCAAGAGCGCGAGCACGACGACCGCTGTCTGCCACGCGCGGCGGCTCCCGCGCGCGAGGCTTCGCGCAGCGATGAGCAGCACCGCAGCGAGCGGCGCGACGAGCGCCTTCGAAAGCCCGTGCACCTGAGCGGGATCGAACGCCGCGACGAGCGAGCGGCGATGCTCCGGGAAGACGGCGTTCCACACCGCGAGCACGGCGACGCCGGCGACGAGCCACGCGAACGCGACGCGCGAGCGCGCCTGCCACGAGACACGTGTGCGCCCGAGCACCGCGCCGGCGATGCCGGCGAGCACGGCGGGCACGATCACGGCCTGCTGGGTCGACGCGTCGCGGAACGCCTGGTGTGCGGAGATCTGGCGCACAGCAAGGATCGACACGCCGTTCAGCGCATAGAGCCAACCACCGACCGCGGGGCCGAGCAGCAGCCCGGCGGTGAGGCCGTCCGCACCGGCCCAGCGCGCAAGCACGCCGAGGAGAATCGCGGCGACGGCCCAGACGCCGACGTACAGAACGAGCGGGACACCGGCACGATGCGAGAGCTCGTCGAGCGCGAGCCCGTCGTGCACGCGCGGCCCCGCGAGCGGCCCGAGCGGCCGCGCGGAGTAGAGCCAACCCGTCGCAGAGACGAGCACGGCGAGTGAGAGCACCGCGGCCGCCGTTGCTCGCGCAACCCTAACCATGGGCCAGCCGATTCGCCGCCGCGAGATAAGCAACGCGCGCGTTCCCGCGCCAGAGCGCCCAGTTGTGCCCGCCGTAGACGAGCCGGTAGCGGTGTGCCAAACGAAGCTGCGTGAGCTCCGAGGCGAAACTCCGGTTCTGGCCGCGCAGGCGGTCCTCGGAGCCCGAGTAGAACCAGAAGTATGTCCCGAGCGAGCGAAGCGTCGGAGCGACGCGACGCACGTTCAGCGCTGGATCGTTCGCCGGCAGCAGCTGCAGGTTCGCGCCGAAGACCGAGTGCAACTTGTCCGGCTGCATGTAGCCGGACCAGCTCTCCACGACGGAGAACTCTTGCGGGTAGTGCAGCGCGATGTTCACGGCGCCGAAGCCGCCCTCCGACAAGCCGCCGATCGCGCGGCCGCGCGCGGTGCGGATCGTCCGGTAGTGCGCGTCGACGTAGTGCACGAGATCGTGCGCGACGAAGGACGTCCAACCGTTCCCCGCGCCGGTGCCGTTCACCCACTCCTCGTCGGTGAACGTCCCGGTCGAGCCGAAGGGCATCACGAGGATCAGCGGTTGCGCGCGATGGCGCGCGGTCAGCGCGTCCTCGACGATCCCCATCTGCACGGTCTCGATGAACGCGAGCGGGCGGCCGGGGAAGCCGTGCAAGAGGTACATGACCGAGTACCGGCGCGACGGATGCTGCGCATAACCCGACGGGAGGTAGACGTACGCCTCCTGCTTGCGGCCGCCGAGCGCGCGGCTCGGAACGTCGACGCGCGCGAGCGTCCCCGGTTGCGACACGAACGCCGGCTCTCGCGGCGGATTGAAGCCGCGGTAGCGCAGGAAGTTGCCGACGTATCCGTGCGCCCCGGCGAGGCCGACGCCGAGGAAGACCGCCAACGCGGCAACTGCGACTACACCCGTCGTGCGCAGGCGTCCCAACGTCACGGCTCGAAGCTACTCTGGTCCTCCTGACGCGCACCTTGCTGTCATTCCTCGGAGTGGGCGCGCTCCTCGTCGTCGTTGCCGCCGTCGCACGTCCGGCGTCGGTGCAACGCACGTGGGACTCGGGCTTCCACTCCACCGCGCTCGCGGGCACGCTCCACTTCGAGGTCGTCCTCCCGGTCGACTACGCGACGAGCGGGCGCCGCTATCCCGTCGTCTACTTCCTGCACGGTCTGCCCGCGAAGAGCGAGGACTACCGAGGGCTCGGCTTCGTGCAGAACGCGCTCGACGGCCTCGGGCCGGAGGCGATCCTCGTCGTGCCGCAGGGAGCACGCAGCGGCGACACCGATCCCGAGTATCTCGATCAGGGGCCCGGCCGCAAGTGGGCGACGGCGATCGCAGACGAGCTGCCGCGCGTCATCGATGCGCGCTACCGCACGATCGCGTCGCGCCAGGGTCGCGCGCTCATCGGCCTCTCGGCCGGCGGGTACGGCGCAATGCATCTCGCCCTCGACCATCTCGACGCGTTCTCCGTCGTCGAGTCCTGGAGCGGCTACTTCCACCCCACCGACCCGGCCGGGCTCCAGGGGCTCGACCTCGGCTCGGCTCGGGACAACGACCGGGCGAATGTGCACACACAGGCACAGCGTCTCCGCGCGACGCTGCGCTCGCAGCGGATGCTGATCGCGTTCTACGTCGGTAAGAGCGACACGCGCTTCGAGGCCGAGAACGAGCAGCTGAACCAGGAGCTCTCGCGGGCCGGCATCAGCCATGTCTTCCGCCTCTATGCGGGCGGCCACGACCAGCGCCTGTGGGGGCGGTACGCGCCGGCGTGGCTTGCGCTCGCCGTGTCGCATCTGGCCCCCGCCCGGTAGGCCTGCTCTACCATGCGGGCGATGGCGACGACGGCCAAGCAGACGGCGCTCGACCCGCGCGACTTCCTTGCGATCGACGCGCTTCTCGACGACGAGGAGCGGGCGATCAGGGACACGGTGCGCCGGTTCGTGCGCGAACGGATCGTGCCCGAGGTCGGCGAATGGTTCGAGCAGGGGATCCTGCCGCAGGAGCTCGTGAAGGAGGTCGCCCGGCTCGGCCTCTTCGGCATGCACCTCGAGGGCTACGGCCTCCCGGGCGCGAGCGCCGTCGCGTACGGGTTGACGTGCATGGAGCTCGAGGCCGGCGACTCGGGCGTGCGCTCGCTCGTCTCGGTGCAGGGCTCGCTCGCGATGTTCTCGATCTGGCGCTGGGGCTCCGAGGAGCAGAAGCAGCGCTGGCTACCGGGGATGCACGAGGGCGACCTCGTCGGCTGCTTCGGGCTCACCGAGCCCGACGCGGGCTCCGACCCGGGCGCGATGCGCACGACCGCGAAGCGCGACGGCTCCGACTGGATCCTGAACGGCTCGAAGATGTGGATCACGAACGGCACGATCGCCGACGTCGCGACGGTCTGGGCGCGCACGGACGACGGGCAGATCAACGG
>JANMQZ010000257.1:0-8667 GCA_031370755.1 Actinomycetes bacterium | reverse complement strand
CAGCTGCGCAACGTCACCAAGTCGTTCGGGGAGAACGTCGTGCTTCGGCACGTCGACCTCGCCGTCGCGGAGCACAACGTCGTCTGCCTGATCGGCGCGTCCGGCTCGGGAAAGTCGACACTGCTGCGCTGTCTCAACATGCTCGAGCGCGTCGAGGAGGGCGAGATCGTCGTCGACGGGCAGCGGATCACGCACGACAAGATCGACGTGAACGCGCTGCGCAAGAAGATCGGCATCGTCTTCCAGGCGTACAACCTCTTCCCGCACATGACCGTGCTCCAGAACGTGATGCTCGCGCCGCGCAAGGCGCGCGGGGTGTCGCGGGACGACGCGGAGGGACGCGCGCGCCAGCTGCTCGGCCGCATCGGGCTCGAGGAGAAGGCGGACGAGTATCCCGACCGGCTGAGCGGCGGCCAGCAGCAGCGCGTGGCGATCGTGCGCGCGCTCGCGATGGAGCCGAAGCTGATGCTGCTCGACGAGATCACGAGCGCGCTCGACCCGCAGCTCGTGTCCGACGTCCTGAGCCTCGTCCGCGAGCTCGCCGAATCGGGCATGACGATGATCATCGCGACGCACGAGATGGGCTTCGCACGCGAGGTCGCCGACAAGATCTGCTTCCTCGACAACGGCTGCATCCTCGAGGAGGGCGTGCCCGAGCAGATCTTCCGCGACCCGCGCGAGCCGCGCACGCGCGAGTTCCTCGCGCGGGTACTCGAGGCGGAGCAGCTCTCATGAGGCTGCCGTCGTCGCAGGGCCGCGGCCCATTCGCGATCGCCGCGTTCATCGCGATCCCGCTCTTCTTCTCCTCGCTCATGGCCGCGACGCTCGCGCTCGAGAAGCCCCTCAAGTACCAGTGGAAGGGCGGCGTCCACGGCCTGCTCACGACCTACCACGACCCGACGACGCGGAACATCGCAACAATCTGGCTGCTCGCGGCGGTGCCGCCGCTCGTGCTCGTCGCGATCGGCTTCGTCTCGACACGCATCCCGCTCGGGTTCTACGTCCCCTGTGCGGCCGCAATCGTGATCGCGATGGCCGTCGTCCACAAGACGGCGGTCTGGGAACGCCACCACACCGCGCGCTACCCGGTCGGGGTCGACCTGATCCCGCCGACGAATCCGTCCTCGGACAAGTTCGATCGCGGGCAGTGGGAGCACATGGCGCGGGAGACCGCGCTGAGCCTCCAGCACTGGACGATCGGCGTCGCGCTGGCCTCGGCGCTCGTCATGGCAGGCCTCTACGTGCGGCGGCGCTTCTTCTCCCGCAAGCCCGTGACGCCCTACGGACAGCTCGAAAGCATCCACGCACCGGACGCCACGACACCCGGCCTCGGCGACCCGGCTCAGTAAGAGGCTCTCACACAATGAAGTTCGTCGACCGGGCGTGATCGGCGAGTGCGCTGCAAGGACGCAGGGAGGCCCGATAGTTGCACTATCGGGCCGACTGAGGACGCGGCAGCGTGCCGCCGCGCGCGTCCGGACGACACAATCGCTCATTGTGTGAGAGCCTCTCGAGCCAGGATTTGGTAAGAAACCCTCCTCGGACCGACGGGAGGCATGCATGGCCGGCGTGACGTTCGACGGAGTGACGAAGACGTACCCGGATGGGACGACGGCCGTCAACTCCTTGAGCCTTGCAATCGACGACGGCGAGTTCATGGTGCTCGTGGGGCCGTCTGGCTGCGGCAAGACGACCGCGTTGCGCATGGTGGCTGGCCTCGAAGAGATCTCGCGCGGCGAGCTCCGCATCGGCGACCGCGTCGTCAACCACGTCCCGTCGCGCGATCGCGACATCGCAATGGTCTTCCAGAGCTACGCGCTCTACCCGCACCTCTCGGTGTACGAGAACATCGCCTTCGGACTGAAGATCAAGAAGATCCCGAAAGACGAGATCGATCGCCGCGTCGCGCGCGCCGCCGACGTGCTCGGCCTCGAGCCCTATCTGCAGCGGAAGCCGCGCGCGCTCTCGGGCGGACAACGCCAGCGCGTTGCAATGGGCCGCGCGATCGTGCGCGAGCCGGCCGCGTTCCTGATGGACGAGCCGCTGTCGAACCTCGACGCGAAGCTGCGGGTGCAGACCCGCGCCGAGATCGCGAAGCTTCAGCACGAGCTCGGCGTGACGACGATCTATGTCACCCACGACCAGGTCGAGGCGATGACGATGGGGCATCGCGTCGCTGTGATGCGCAAGGGCGAGCTGCAGCAAGTTGCCGAGCCGCAGACGCTCTACGACGAGCCGGTCAATCTCTTCGTCGGCGGGTTCATCGGCTCGCCGTCGATGAACATGCTCGAGGCGACGCTCGAGCAGACGAACGGCACGCTGACCGCGGTCGCCGGCTCGCAGCGCGTCCACCTCGACGAAGAGGCGCTCTCCGCACGTCCGGCACTCAAGGAGTACGTCGGCCGCCGTGTGATCCTCGGCATCCGGCCCGAGGACATCGAGGACGTCGAGCTCGTGCGCGACGCTCCGACCGACCGCCGGCTGAAGGGACAGGTCGAGCTTCGCGAATCGCTCGGCTCGGAGATCATGGTGCACTTCCGCGTCGACGCGCAGCCCGCCGAGACGGAGGACACGAAGGAGCTTGCACAGGACGTGCACGGCGAAGGACAGGTGCCTGACCAACCGAGCCGGAGCGAGGGCGCGATCATCGTCGGCCGTTTCGGTGCGCGCTCGCACGTGAAGGAAGGCGCGCCGATCGAAGCTGCGGTCGACACGCGCGCATTGCACTTCTTCGACCCGGACTCAGGGCTCGGGATCTACAAGGCAGGAACGAAGGGAGACGCATGAACAGAACCCGTTTGGCATTTGCACTCCTCGCGGTACCGCTCGCAGGACTTGCCGCAGGCTGCGGTGGCGGCGGTGGCGGAGGCGGGGGCGCCTCGGGGTCGTCGGACGTCAAGGGGAGCATCAGCATCACCGGCGTGTGGACCGGCGACGAGCAGAAGGCGTTCCAGGCCGTACTCGACGGGTTCACCGCGAAGTACCCGAACGTGAAGGTGAAGTACAACCCGAGCGGCGACAACACGCCGACGGTGCTCTCGACCGCGGTGCAGGGCGGTAACCCGCCCGACCTCGCGTCGGTCTCGCAGCCGGGCCTGATGAAGGACTTCCAGAAGAAGGGGGCGCTGAAGCCGCTCGACTTCGCGAAGACCGACATCTCCGACAACTACCCAGCTGACTTCGTCAAGCTCGGAACGATCGACGGGAAACTCTACGGGCTGATTTTCAAGGGCGCCAACAAGTCGACCGTTTGGTACAACGTCAAGTCGTTCACGGACGCGGGTGTCACTGCTCCGAAGACGTGGGACGACCTGATCAAGGACGCGGCGACCTTGAAGGCGTCCGGGATCACGCCGTTCTCGGTCGGTGGCGCGGACGGCTGGACGCTCACCGACCTGTTCGAGAACATTTATCTCCGGCAGGCGGGCGGCGACATGTACGACCAGCTGTCGAACCACACGATCAAGTGGACCGACCCGTCGGTGACGAAGGCGCTCACGACGATGGGCCAGTACCTGCAGAGCGGTGACATCGCCGGCGGCACCTCGGGTGCGTTGCAGACGGACTTCCCGACGTCGGTCTCGAACGTCTTCTCTGCCACGCCGAAGGCGTCGCTCGTCGCCGAAGGCGACTTCGTCCCAGGTGTCGTCGCGAGCTCGAACCCGTTGAAGCCGGTCGACGGCTACAACGTATTCCCGTTCCCGTCGGTCGACGGCTCGGCCGAGTCGGTCGTCGGCGGCGGCGACACGATCATGATGTTCAAGGACTCACCGGCCGCGGAGGCGCTGATCAAGTACCTCGCAACCCCGGAAGCCTCGGAGATCTGGGCCGGGCGCGGCGGCTTCTCGTCGCCGAACAAGAACCTCGACACGAGCGTCTATCCCGACGAGATCACGAAGACGACCGCGTCGGCGCTCGCAACGACGAAGGTGTTCCGCTTCGACATGTCCGACCTCCAGCCGGCAGCGTTCGGCGGCACGGTGGGCCAGGGAGAGTTCAAGATCTTCCAGGACTTCCTGAAGAACCCGTCCGACGTCAACGGCATCGCGTCGGCACTCGAGGATTCGGCCGCGAAGGCGTACGCCTCGAAGTGAGCAGTGGCGGCAGCATCACGGCGGAGCCTCCGGTCCTGGAGGCTCCGCCGACTGCCGGCCCCGGCGTGCGGCGCTACGCCAACGCGCTTGCATTCCTCGCGCCCGCCGCCTTCTTCCTCGGCGTGTGGGTGCTCTATCCGATGATCTACACCGTCGCCCGCTCGTTCTTCGGGCGGACGGGCTTCGGCGAGTTCGTCGGCATCGACAACTACAAGGCGCTCTTCGAGAACGACGTCATCCTCAAGTCGATCGAGAACAGCGCGATCTGGGTCGCGATCGTCCCGGCGATCATCACGGCACTCGGGCTGATCTTCGCGGTGCTCACGGAGCGCGTGCGCTGGTCGGTCGCGTTCAAGACCGTCGTCTTCATGCCGATGGCGATCTCGCTCTTCGCAACCGGCGTCATCTGGCACGTCATGTACCTCAAGGATCCGAGCCAGGGCGCGATCAACGCCACGATCGGCGGCGTGCGGTCGGCCTTCGTGTCGTCCGGGCCGATCCAGGACGCGCAGCCGTCGTCGCCCGCAATCATCGGGTCGACGTCGAACGGCTTCTCGCTCAAGACGCCGCTACATCCCGGGCAGGTCGCGTTCCTCGGCCTGACCGGCATCCCGCCGGACTCGATGCCTGCGAGCGCAAAGCAGGCCGTGGCACCGACGGCGACGGGCAGCGAGATCGACGGCGTCGTCTGGCGCGACTTCAGCCCCGGCGGCGGGACGCCCGGCAAGGTCGAGCCGCAGGAGCTCGGCATCCCCGGCGCGACCGTCGTGCTGAAGGACGCGACCGGCAAGACGGTGCAGTCGACGAAGACCGAAGACGACGGCGTCTTCACGTTCAAGGCCGTGCCCGCCGGGAGCTACACGGCCGCGGTCTCGTCGTCGACGTTCTCGTCGGCGTTCGGCGGCGTCTCGTGGCTCGGCTCGAAGCTGATCACGCCGTCGATCATCCTCGCGTACATCTGGGTGTGGGCCGGCTTTGCGATGGTCGTGATCGGCGCGGGCCTCGCTGCGATGCCGCGCGATGTGCTCGAGGCGGCGCGAACGGACGGCGCCACCGAGTGGCAGGTCTTCAGGCGCGTCACCGTGCCGCTCCTCGCCCCTGTGCTGAGCGTCGTCTTCATCACGATGCTCATCAACGTGCTCAAGGTCTTCGACATCGTCGTCTCGATCGCACCAGGATCGACGCAGTCCGACGCCTCGGTGATCGCAGTGCAGATGTGGCGCCAGTCGTTCGGAGGCGTCAACGACTTCGGGCTCGGCTCCGCTATCGCGGTCTTCCTCTTCATCCTCGTGATCCCGGTGCTCATGCTGAACGTACGACGGTTCCGGCGGGAGGTCTGATGGCTGACATGGCGATCGAAGAGCAGCCGAAGTCGGAGTCGGTGGCCGCGCGCCTCGGCCGCGCGTTCGCACACGGCCCGCTCAATCTCTTCCTCATCTTCGTCGGGCTCGCGTGGCTCGTCCCGACCATCGGCTTGTTCCTGACCTCGCTGCTCTCGCCCGGCGACTTCATCAACAACGGCTGGTGGAAGGTGTTCTCCAAGCCGAGCCTCGCGACGTTCCAGAACTACAGCGATGTCTGGAACAACACCGATATCCCGCACTCGCTGATCACGACGACGGAGATCGCGATCGGGGGCACCGTCCTGCCGATCATCATCGCGGCGCTCGCGGGTTATGCGCTCGCCTGGGTGGACTTCCCCGGCCGCGACTGGCTCTTCATCGTCGTCATCGGCCTGCTCGTCGTGCCGTTGCAGATGGCGCTGATCCCGATCTTCTCGCTCTACAACACGTTCGGGATCTTCGACACCGTCTTCAGCCTCATCCTCTTCCACACGGCGTTCGCACTGCCGTTCGCGATCTTCCTCCTACGAAACTTCTTCATCGGGATACCGAAGGACATCCTCGAGTCGGCGCGCATCGACGGCGCGTCGGAGGCCCGCATCTTCGTGCGGCTGATCCTGCCGCTCGGCCTGCCGGCGATCGCGTCGCTCGCGATCTTCCAGTTCCTCTGGACCTGGAACGACCTGCTCGTCGCGCTGACGCTGGGGCGGAACACCCAGCCGATCACGGTCGCGATCTTCTCGCAGCTCCGGCAGTTCGGCGCGAACATCGAGCTGATCGCACCCGCGGCGTTCCTCTCGCTGATCGTTCCGCTCGCAGTCTTCTTCGCGTTCCAGCGTTACTTCGCCGAAGGGCTGCTGGCGGGCTCGGTGAAGTGACCCGCGTTGCGATCGTCGGTGGCGGGCTCGCCGGCTTCTCCGCGTATCAGACACTGCGCCGCGCCGGGCTGGCGGCGGGCGAGATCGCCGTCTTCGACGAGGAGCCGGACCCCGCGGCCGCATGGGCGCGCCGGGCGGCGGCGATCGGGCAGACGCACATGCGCTCGGAGAGCGACGGGCACTGCCTGCCCGCGTCGTTTCCCGGGCTCGCGGTGCGCGAGGCGCGCCGCCGCGGCTCGGCCGCTCCGGTGCTGCGCAGCCTCGCCGGCCGGTACAACCCGACCGTCGAGGAGTTCCTCGACCATGTCGCGGAGCTGCGCCGGAGCAGCGGCTGGGACGAGAGCGTCCGCCGCGAGCGGGTCGAGCGGATCGGCGTCGAGCCGGAGCTCTTCTCGGTCGGCGGCGTCGAGGTTCCGCACGTCCTCGTCGCGACCGGGCATCCCGGGCTGAACGTCCCCGAGGAGCTCCGTGCGGACCGGCGCGTGGTGCACGCGTACGAGCCGCACGGCTACGCGCGCGAGGTGACCGTGATCGGTGCGGGGCTCGCCGCTGCCACGGAATGGGTGAACGCGCTCGCAACCGGTGCGAACGTGATCTCGGTTCGGCGCACCGAGCCGGTCCGCCGCCGGCTGAACGTTCCACGCGAGTGGTTCTCTCGCCGCGCGCTCGACGGCTATCACCGGACTGCGCCGCCGGAGCGCGCTGCAATCCTGCGGACGCTCCTCGCGCCGTCGTACCCGCCCGGCGCTCGGTGGGACGAGCCGCTCGCCCGCGCAGGCGCGCGCTTCCGCGTCGAGCCGGAGCTGAACGGCTCCGAGCAGGTCATTTGCGCGACCGGCTTCGTGCGCGGCTTCCAGCACGACCCGCTGCTGCGCACGCTCGCGACGGCGAACGACCTCGAGACGTTCAACGACTGGATCGTCCTCGACGCGGACTCGACGGTGCCTGCTCTCACCGACGAGCGCCGGACGTTCGCACTCGCGGGCGTTGCGGCGCAGTGGGCGTTCCCGGCGGCCGACACGCTCGTCGGCGCGAAATATGCGGCGCGCGGCTTGCTTGCGAGGGTTCGATGTCGTACACGCTGAGAGGCCGGATCGAGTCGCGGCTCGCGGCACTCGTGCTGCCGCTCGCCGCCTGCTGCGGGCTCTCGGCTGTGCTTCACCGCTGGTGGCCGCTCGAGCTCTGCGGCCTGATGGTCGCGGTCGGCGTCGCGCTCGACCTGCAGCTCTACCACCGGCTGCTTCGCTATCAGCCCGGCTGGGTCGCGCTGCCGCTCGGCTTGCTTGAGCTCGGGCTGATGCTCGCGCTCGTCCACGCGCTCGGGCTCGAGGCTCCAGTGGTGCCGGCGCTTCTCCTCTTCGCGGTGGCATGGGCGGTCGCGCAGGGGCTGGGTCATGCGGGCTTCCCGCTACTGCGACTCTCGTACGCGACCGACGGTGGCGAGCTCGGACGCATCGGCATCGTCTCGGGTGCCGCCGTGATCGCGATGCTCGCGAGCGCAGGCGGCTACTGGTGGTTCCGGCTCCCGCCCGTCGTGCACCTGTCCGCGGGCGTGCACCAGGGCCCGCTCGTGATCGACCGCCGCGAACGGCTCGTCGGCGACCGCGGCGCAGTCGTGCGGGGCGGCATCGTCGTCCGCGCCAACGGCGTCACGATCAAGAACGTCACCGTCGTCGGCGGCGAGAACGGAATCGCCGTCGACGGAGCCTCCGACGTCGTACTCGACGGTGTCACCGTCTCGGGGTTCGAGCTCGACGGGATCCACGTCCGCCGCTCGGCCGTGACGATCCGGAACTGCGCGATCGACGCGCTCGGCAACACCTACGCGCAGGGAATCGACATCTCCTATGCCTCCGACAAGCGCGACAGCCACGTCATGGGCTGCACGGTCGTCGGCGGCCAGGAGGGCATCGTCACCCACTTCTCCAACGCCTCGCTGATGGGCAACCGCGTCAGCCGCACGACGCTGCGCGGGATCTCGATGACCGAGATGTCGATGGGGATGATCGAGGGCAACGAGGTTCGGGACGCGCTCGGCGTCGGGATCCTCTGCAACTATCACTCTATTTTCATGATCGATAAGAACTCCGTCATCGGCACGTCGCGGGTGCCCGGCAGCGAGTGGACCGGCGGCTACGGCGTCCTCGTCGCCTACTCCTCCGAGGGGGAGCTCCGGGACAACGCCCTCCTCGCGAACCCGCGGCCGTTCGGCGCGATCGTCGACTCGACGCTTTCGACGCGCTGAGCGCCTGTTTCACGATGAAGCTCGTCGATCCCGGTGCGACGGCCGAGTGCGAGGCAAGGACGCAGGGAGCCCCGATAGTGGGACTATCGGGGCGACCGAGGACGCGG
>JANMQZ010000169.1:0-22593 GCA_031370755.1 Actinomycetes bacterium | reverse complement strand
CGTGAAGTTCTACTACGACCACAAGAGCCACTGGGTCACCGACAACAAGAGCTCGGTCATCGCGGTGGCCGCCGGAAGCTTCCAGTCCGAGCTCGGCTGCCCCGGCGACTGGGACCCGGGCTGCCTGCGCTCCTGGCTCGAGGATCCGGACGGCGACGGCGTCTACACGCTCGAGACGACTGCGCTGCCGGCCGGCTCGTACGAGACGAAAGTCGCGCTCAACGAGAGCTGGGACGTGAACTACGGCGCGGGCGGCGTCGCGAACGGGGCCAACATCGCGTTCACCGTTCCGTTCGACAACGCGAAGGTCACGCTCACCTACGACTCCGCGTCGCACGTTCTCACGATCCAGACGCCGACCGACAACGGCGCACTGTCGCACTTCGATCTCGCGCGCAAGGACTGCCTCGGGACAGCTCGCAACACGACGTCGAAGGTGTGGTACACGGTTGCGAACGGCGTCCTCAGCGACACCTACTACCCGACCGTCGACAACACGAACGTCGAGACGCTGCAGTACGTCGTCACCGACGGCGCGACGTTCACCGATCTGCAGACGCGTGACATGACCTACATAGCCGACACGATCCGTGACGCCGGCGGCATGGCGTGCAAGGTCACGGCGACGGCGAAGAGCGGCAAGTACGCGATCTCGACCGAGTACATCACCGATCCGGACCGGAGCTCGGTGCTGATGCGGGTCAGGTTCCTGCCGAAGAGCGCGGGTCTCCAGCTCTTCGTCCGGATCGATCCGACGGTGAACGGCAACGGCGGCGGCGGCGCGGGCAACGGCGGCGCCGACTCCGCGACCGTCGATGGGTCGACCGGCCATCCCGTGCTCGTCTCCTCCGACCCGGTCACCGCGACCAACGCGGCGAACCGCGACTACGCGCAGCCCGTCTACCTTGCGCTCGACGGCTCCTTCACCACAGCGTCGAGCGGTCTCGCAGGCACGACGAGCGACGGGCTCGTCCAGCTCGATGCCTCGCACGCGTTGACGGCTCCGACCCCCGACGCGTCGAACGGCAACGTCGTGCAGGTGGCACGCGTCGCGCTCACCGACGGCGTGGCCGTCCTCGCGCTCGGTTTCGGTGCCTCGCAGGCCGCGGCGGTCGGCACCGCCGAGGGCTCGCTCGCCGTGCCCTTCGACAAGACGCTCGCGGCGTTCAACAACGGCTGGATCCGCTACGACAACTCGCTGCTCAAGCCGCGCGCGGAGAAGCTCGCCGGCGTCAAGGGCACCTCCCAGAAGCGGCTCGCCGATGCGTACTACCTGAGCGCGAACGTGATCAAGGCGTCCGAGGACAAGACGTTCCCGGGTGCGATCGTCGCGAGCCTCGCCTCGCCGTGGGGGCAGGCGACTTCGGCCGGCGACCCTGCGAACACCTACTTCGGCTCGTACCGCGAGGTGTTCGCGCGCGACCTCTACGAGGCGTGGACGGGCCTGCTCGCCGACGGCGACCTCGCCACGGCGCGCGACGCGACGCTCTTCCTGTTCGAGCGGCAACAGCTGCCGGACGGGTCGATGCCGCGCAACAGCCTCGTCAACGGCAAGACGGCGCCCGATTCGTTCGGGACGCAGCTCGACGAGGCTGCGTATCCGATCCTGATGGCCGACCAGCTCGGCCTGACGGACGCGTCGCTCTATCTCAACCACATCAAGCCGGCCGCGAACTTCGTCGCTGCGCACGGCCCTGCGTCGGGCGTCGAGCGCTGGGAGGAGCAGAGCGGCTACTCGCCGTCGACGATCGCCGCCGAGATCGCCGGCCTCGTCGCCGCGGCCGACCTCGCGCGCGCGAACGGGGACACCGCGTCGGCTGCAGTCTGGCTCGGCGTCGCCGACGACTGGCAGCGGTCGATCAAGCGCTGGACGGTGACGACGAACGGCCCGCTCTCCACGCAGCCGTACTTCATCCGGCTCTCGAAGACGGGCGACCCGAACGCGGCGATCGCGTACAACGTCGGGAACGGCGGCCCGACGCTCGACCAGCGCGCCGTGATCGACGCGGGGTTCCTCGAGCTCGTGCGGCTCGGCGAGCTGCCCGCAAACGATCCGGACATCGTGCGGTCGCTGCCGATCGTGGACGCGACGATCAAGTCGACCACGCCGAGCGGCCCGGGCTGGCACCGCTACAACGGCGACGGCTACGGCGACCGTGCAAGCGACGGCCGGCCGTGGGCGCCGAGCGGGCAAGGCACCGGTCACCTGTGGCCCGTCCTGTCGGCCGAGCGCGCCGAGCAGGCGCTCGCCTCGGGTGACGCCGCCGGAGCGGCCTCGCTCCTCGTCGGCATGAACGCATTCGCGTCGGGCGTCGGCCTCGTCCCCGAGCAGGACTGGGAGCTGCCCGACCTGCCCGCGTCGCCGTACGGCACCGATCCGACGCTCGCCTCGATCGGCTTCACAAACGGCGGCGCAGCGGGCTCCGCGTCTCCGCTGACGTGGTCGGCCGCGTCGTTCGTCCGTCTTGCCGCGGATCTCGCGGTCGGCCGCAACGTCGCGCTGCCGATTGTGACCTACTCGCGCTACGTGGCGCACGCGCAGGGCACGACGACGCTGACGGTGACGAGCCCGGCCGAAGGCGCGTCGGTCGCCGGCTCGCCGGTGACGGTGACGGGCACAACGGCGCCCGGCAACTCGGTGTACGTCTCGGCCACGAATACGGGCGCAAGCGCGGCGACCACGACCGCGTCGACGACGGCCGCCGCAAACGGCTCGTTCAGCGTCGACGTTGCGATCACGGGCGGCACGAGCATCCTCAACGTCGTCGCGGTCAGCCCGAGCGGCGGCACCGCTCACGTGACGCGCACGATCCTGTTCGACTTCGTGCCGGGGACGCTGCTCCTCGACGTCGCCGACCCGAACGGCGACGACAACGGGCCGGGCAACTATGCGTATCCGACGTCGAGCAACTTCCACGCCGGCGCCTTCGACATCCAGGAGTTCCAGGTGTACGACTCCGGCGCCGATGTCACGTTCCGGCTGAAGACACGCGACCTGTCGGAGACGTTCGGCAGCCCGCTCGGCGCGCAGCTCGTCGACGTCTATGTGCACGTGCCCGGTGCAGCGCCGACCTCGACCGCGGCGGCGAATGCCTCGCGCAATTTCGCGATCGCGCCCGCCTTCGCGTGGAGCCGCCTGATCCAGGTGCAGGGCTTCGGCCAGCGCTACGTCGACGCCGGAGGCGCGACGCTCGGCACGGTCGGGATCACGGCGAACGCGATCTCGCGCTTCATCACGTTCACGGTCTCGAAGGCCTCGCTCGGCAATCCCGGCCCGGGGTGGGGCTTCACGGTCGTCCTCACCGGGCAGGACGGCTTCTCGAGCGACCAGGCCCGCGGCTTCCAGCCGACACCGCAGGACTTCCAGTTCGGCGTCTGCGCAACCGCGAGCGCGGATCCGCACTGCACGTTCAACCCGGGCCTCGTCCCGAAGGCGGTCGACGTGATCACGCCCGTCAGCGTGTCGCAGTCCGACGAGCTCGACTACACGCTGCACAACCCCGTCACGCTGACGGGCGTCACGATCCCGTAGGCGCCGCGCCTCAGCGCAGCGAGCTCGCCACCTCTTCGAGGAGGTCGAGCGCGGCCTGCATGCCCGGTTCCATCCCGGACTGAATGTGCATGTCGCGGCCTTCCTGCGTCGGATGCTCGACGAGCACGGTCAGGGTTGTCCGCCCGTCCACCTCGGTGAGCGTCAGGGTGTTCAGCGCCGCGTGCTCGTCGGCGTCCGGGATGCCCTCGAAGGCCTCGGTCGCGACGAGGCGCTCGTTCGGGACGACCTCGCGGTACTCGCCGTGGAAGCCGAACTCGAGGCCGTCGGGCGTCACGCTCACGTAGCGCCACGCGCCGCCGACGCGTAGGTCGATCTCGGCGAGTGTCACTTCGCCGCGGTTCGCGTGCCACCAGCGCTTGACCAGCTCGGGCGTCGTCCACGCTTTCCACACGAGGTGCTTCGGCGCGTCGAACTCCCGGGTGATCAGGATCTTCCGGTCGCTGGGGAGGGTCACCTTCGCCGTCCCGCTACTTGTCACTGCCATCTCCTTCCTCCTTCTGTTTGAGCTCTGCCAATACGACGTCGAGCTGGTCGAACGAGTCCGACCAGGACCGCTCGTACTCCTTGACCCAGTCGTGGATCGGCTTGAGCGCCCGGCCGTTCAGCCGGTAGAGCCGCTGCCGCCCGTCCTCGCGGACGTCCACTGCTCCGACTTCGCGGAGCACGCGCAGGTGCTTGGAGACCTGCGGCTGGGCCAGCCCGAGCAGGCGGACGAGGTCGTTCACGGGGCGCTCGCCGCCGGCGAGGACGTCGAGGATCTGCCGCCGCCGGGGCTCGGCCACCGCGTTGAACGCGTCCGCCGTCGTCGCTGCTCGTGCCATCGGACTATCATATTCCTATATGGGCATATATGTCAAGAGGCGAGCGGCCAGCTCCGTTCGAAGGTGGAGTCGAGGAAGTCGAGCAGCGCCCGCCGCGGGTCGGCGGACTCGCGGACGTCGTCGTACGGGAGCAGGAACTCGCCGAGCTCGGCGTTCCACAAGGGCGCGCTCTCGATGCCGTCGGGCTTCGGATACAGGTAGGCGAAGAAGGCCGGATACGGCGTGCGCGCGTTGCCCGGCCAGAAGCCGGCGCAGTACTGCTCCTCGTCGCCGCCGACACGGGTGATCACGTCCGCGTCTGCGGGCGGTGTGACCGGCCGGCCGGTGTACCGCGTCGTCGCGAGGTCGAGTGAGCCCCACCAGAGCTGCACGGGCGGCGCCTTGCCGCGGAACTGCGCGCGATGCTCGCGGAGCACCGCCTCGACGGCGAGCAGCACACGCCAGAAGCGCGTCACGGCCGCAGTGTCGAGTGTCGCGTGCACCGTGTCGTCGGGAAACGGAATCGGATCGGGCACCTCGGACGGCAGCGTCGAGATCTCGACCGGCACGCCGGCCCGCTCGAGCGCGGCCATCAGCTGCGCGTAGAAGCTCGCGACCGGCGGCTGCAGCGGCACCTGCTCGACGCGTCCCGAGCCGGTGCGCACGGCGACGCGATGCTCGATCAGGTCGACGTCGATGTCGAACACCTCGCCGCTCGGATGCGGGATCGTCGACGTCGTGAGCCCGCGCCCGGTGAGGTAGAGCGGCACGTTCGCCCACTGCGGCTCGAGCGGCGAGAGCGCGAGGCGCACCTTGCCGATCACCTGCAGCTGCATGTGCAGCGTGTCGCAGCTGTCCTTCCACTCCTCGTATGGGAGCGGGAGCCAATGCATCAGTTGCAGCTCACCGCTTTGGCCCACCGATCGCCGCGAGCACGGTCGTGAGCATCGCTTGCTCGACTTCGGCTTCGGAGATTCGGCCGCTCCGCACCTCGGCGCTCGCCGTGTGCACGATCGCGCGCAGCACCGCAAGATGCCACGAGACCGGGAGATCACTCCGGAAGACGCCCTTCTTCTGGCCCCGCTCGATCAGTGGCGCGAACTGGGTCGTCACGGGAAGGTGGCGGCGGTGCAGTTCCTTCGCAGAGAGGCGACTCGTGTTGATCGCGAGCAGAGCGTGGAACTGGCCGAGTTTCTGCCAGGTGGCAAGGAGCACTCGCTCCAGCGCTTCCTCCGGCTCGCCTCGTGTCGGTTCGGCTTCGCTCGTCGCCTGTGCGACCTCCGCGACTGCGTGCTCCATGACAGCGTCGAGCAGAGACTCGCGGGTTGGGAAGTGGACGTAGATCGTCGCGCGCACGACACCCGCGCGACGAGCGATCTCGGCCATGCTGGCATCGGGATGGCTCGCCAACGCGTCGAGCGCCGCTGCGAGGATTGCCTGGACGCTCCGGTCTGCGTCCGAGCGGCGGCGCCTCTGCGTCTTCGCGGGTGTCGTCTGCTCTGCCATCTCAGTGAACTGGCATCGCGACGGGGTTGAGGCTGAGCTTCGGCACGAAGTCGCGAGCGTGGGGAAGAACGGCGACTGCGATCACGCTCGCGAGACTAGTCAGGATCCCGGCTGCGATGAACGCATGGGAGATCCCCGAGGCGGCCTGCGCACCGCCGACTCCGGCGGCCCCGGCCGCGATCGTCGAGAAGATCGCGATGCCGAGCGTGCCGCCGATCTCGTGGCCGGTCGAGTTCAGGCCGGAGATCATCCCCGATTCGTCCTCGCTAGAGCCGGTCAGGATCGCGATCGAGACGGAGACGACTGCGATGCCGAGCCCGAACCCGGCGACGAGCATCCCGGGAAGGATGTTGCGGAGATAGGTGCCGTTCTCGCCGACGTGGGCGAGGAGTGCCATCCCGACCGAGGCGATCGCGAACGCTGAAGCGAGAGGCATGCGCACGCCGTGGTGTCCGACGATGTGCCCGGCGGCATGCGCGCCGATGCCTGCCGCGAGAGCGAGCGGGATGAATGCCAGCCCGGTCATCAGCGGGCTGGTGCCGAGGACGTTCTGGAGGTAGACGGAGCAGAGGAAGAAGAGCCCGAAGATCGATCCGGCGGCCGCCAGCATCAGGAAGAGCCCTCCACCGATTGCGCGGTCGGCGAGCCGTTCGATCTGGAGGAGCGGCTTCTCGGTGCGGGTCTCGAGGACGGCGAACGCTGCGAGGCCCGCCACGCCGGCGAGAGCAAAGGCAAGCGTCTGGGTGGAAGTCCAGCCTGCACTTGCGCCCTGCGTGATCGCATAGACGATTGCGCCCAAGCTCGCTGTGGCGACGATCGCACCGCGGAGATCCATCCCGCGCCAGCGCGGCTTCTCAGCGTCGGTCGGGATGACCTTTCTTGCTGTGACAGCGAGTACGACGGCGACAGGGAGGTTCACGAAGAAGATCATCCGCCAGTCGGCGAACTCGGTCAGCAGGCCGCCGGCGAGAACGCCGACGGCTGCGCCCGCGCCGCCGACTGCGCCCCAGGCCGCGAGCGCCTTCGCCTTCGCGTGCCCGTGGAAGCACGTGGTGATGATCGAGAGAGCGGCCGGCGAGAGCATCGCGGCGCCGAGCCCCTGGCCCGCACGTGCAGCGAACAACGCAGCGGCAGTTCCGGCAAGCGCCGAGGCGAGCGACGCGGCGGTGAAGACGCCGAGGCCCGTCAGGAAGAGACGGCGGCGGCCCAGCAGGTCGGCGGCGCGGCCGCCGAAGAGCAGCAGGCTCCCGAAGACGAGGGAGTAGCTCGTGATCGTCCAGCTGATCTGGGAGCCGCTGAGCTGGAGGTCCTTGGCCAGGCTCGGCAGCGCGATGTTCACGGCAGTGATGTCGAGGATGACCATCAGCTGCGCGACGAGGAGCACGAGCAGGAGTGCTGTGTTCTTACGGCCGGGCGCAGCGTGGCCGCCGGCGAGGTGAGGTGACTGACTGTGCTTGGCCTTGTGCTGCATGAGGTGCCTCCTAATAAGTTGGACTACGTTGTCTGAGATAATAAATCAGACAACGGTGTCCACGTCAAGTGGCTCCTGCCCTCGCAGCCCCGAGGTTCGCTATACTGAACCCAATGGTTCAGTATCCAACGACCGTCGACCGCGCTTTCGCGGCCTTGGCCGATCCGACCCGACGCGCCGTCCTCGAACGGCTCGGCTCCGGCAGGGCGACGATCAGCGAGCTCGCCGAGCCCTTCGGCATGTCGCTGACCGGGATGAAGAAGCACATCCGGCTGCTCGAGGAGGCCGAGCTCGTGACGACGGAGAAGGTCGGCCGCGTCCGCAGGTGCATGCTCACGCCCTACGCTTTCGAGGGCATCAGCACGTGGCTGCAGCGGCTCGATCGCTTCGCGCAGGTTGTCGAACGTACGAAAGGAGACCGATGAGCGCCACGACGAAGGGCAAGCAGAAGCCCACCAAGACCACCAAGAAGAACGAAGGATTCACGGCCGAGGAAAAGGCCGCGATGAGAGCGCGCGCCCGCGAGCTGAAGGACCAGGCGGATGGGGAAAGCGCCGTCCGCGCCGCGATCGCCGGGATGGCGCCGAAGGATCGCGCGATCGCCAAGCGGCTCCATGAGCTCGTCAAAGCCACCGCCCCCGACCTCACGCCGAAGACGTGGTACGGGATGCCGGCGTATGCCAAGGACGGCAAGGTCGTCTGCTTCTTCCGCGACGCGGGGAAATTCAAGGAGCGGTACGCGATGCTCGGCTTCAACGACAGCGCGACGCTCGACGACGGCTCCATGTGGCCGGTCGCCTTCGCGCTGACGAAGCTGACCGCAGCCGACGAGGCGAAGATCCGCGCCCTCGTGAAGAAGGCGGTGGGCTGAGATGAACGAGACCACCGTCACCACCCCGAACGAGCTCGAGATCCGCGTCGAGCGGATCTTCGATGCACCGCGCGCGCACGTCTTCTCCGTCTGGACCGATCTGAAGCTGATCCCGGAGTGGTGGGGCGACGGCACGGTCGTCGAGGAGATGGACCTTCGTCCCGGCGGCACCTACCGCTTCCGCACCGCCTTCGGCGTCGTCGAGGGCGAGTTCCGCGAGGTCGACGCGCCCGAGCGGCTCGTGCAGACGTTCCAGAACCACCTGCAGACGCTCGAGTTCGAGGATCTGGGCGACCGGACGAAGCTGACGCAGACGATGCGCTTCGCGACGACCGAGGAGCGCGACACGACGATGCAGTACGGCGTCGAGGAAGGAGCGAAGAGCGGCTTCGCACGCGTGGACGCGGTGCTGCAGCGGCTACCGCTCGATGCGTGAGCTCACGAGAGCGCGGCGTCGCGCGCTCACCTGGTTCGAGAACCGAGTCCGGGCTGCTGATGACGCCGATGATGCTCGGCCTGCTCGTGACCGGGATCGCGAGCGGCCTACTGATCTCGCGGAACGGCCGCTACCGCCCGTTCCCGATCGTCGGGACAGCACTCGCCACGGGCGGCCTCTACCTCCTCAGCCGGCTCGAGGTGTCCACGCCGACGCGCTCAGCAGCCGTGTACCTGCTGATCCTCGGGCTCGGGCTTGGGCTGACGATGCAGGTGCTTGTGCTCGCCGCCCAGAACGCGGTCGACTACCGGTTGCTCGGCGTCGCCACCTCCGGCTCGTCGCTCGCGCGGCAGATCGGCGGCTCGATTGGCGTCTCGGTTTTCGGGGCGATCTTCGCCAACCGCCTCGGCCACCAGCTCGCCCAAAGCCTCCCGCCCGGCGTGCACGCGCCCACGAACGGAAGCCCGGCTGTCGTGCAGCATCTCCCGTCCGCCATTCACGCGGCGTATGTCGCGGCTATGCCGCCGCCCTTCACCCGGTCTTCCTCGCCGCCGCCGGCGTCATGCTCGGCGCGTTCGGCCTGAGCTGGCGGCTTCGCGACGTGCCCCTGCGAGAGACCGCCGGGTCCGCCGCCACCGGTGAGAGCGTCGCGGCGCGGGTTGCGAGTTCCGCAAGCTAGCTCGCGCGGATCGTCGACAGGCTTGACTCGGCGAACGCCGATGCATACGTTGCCGGGCGCGCGCAGGCCGCGGCGGGAGGAGAGGCATGGAAGGCAGGCTGCTTGGGTCGACGATCGGCGCGGTCGTGCTTGCTGCGGTCGTCGTTCTTCCGGCTGGAGCACGCGATCGTCGTATGTCTTCTCATTAGCCGCCAGTGCGGGCCTATCTGGTGCGTCGATGAGCCGGTCCGAGCGGAAGGCCGGCCCGGGCCCATGCGTTCATCCCGCCGCGGAGGTTGAGGACGTCGTGGCCGGCGCGGGCGAGCGTCCGCGCGGCGATGCTGCTGCGGTGGCCGCTCCTGCAGACAGTCACGATCGTCTTGTCGCTCGGGAGCTGATGTTGCGGATTCGAGAGTTGGGTGAGCGGGATGTGGAGTGCTCCCTCGATGTGGCCCGTCTTCCATTCCGCTTGCTGTCTGACGTCGACGACGATCACGCTTCCTGCAGCGATCCGGTCGGCTGCGGTGCGAGCGTCGATCGTCGCCGTTCGACTGAACAAGCGCACCACTCAGGCCCTCGCCGCGCGCTCGACGACGGCGGCCAGGCGGCGGCGCACCTCTCCGGCAACAGGGGCGATCTCCTCATTGCCCACGATCGAGAGCATCCGCTCGGCATCGACGGCGGAGATGTGCGTTTCCCCGCCGCGTTCGTAGACGATGACGTTGCAGGGCAGCAGGACGCCGAGCTCGGGCTCAGCCTGGAGTGCCTGGTGTGCGAGCGGCGGGTTGCAGGCGCCGAGGATGAGGTAGGGCTCGCCGTCGACGCCGAGCTTTTCCTTCATCGTCGCTTGGACGTCGATCTCGCAGAGGACGCCGAATCCGTCCGCTTTGAGCTCGTCACGGACACGTTCGACTGCCTGACGAAACGGCAGCGGCGTTGTGGCACTCAGTGTATAGCCGGTTGCAAGCACGTGCATTCCTCCTCCAGGTAGCGGCGGCGGGCTTTCGCCGCCTTCGACCGGTGCGCTTCCGCCCCGGCCGGTTCGATGAAGTAGTCATCGAGCCAGGAGCCGATCGCCGCTTCTCCGACGACGGCGGACCCGTCCTCGAGCACGAGGGCGGGGATGCTGTCGGTGCCGGCTACCGCGAGAAGTGCTTTGCGGTCCTTCTGTTCTACGGGCACCTGTCGGGTGACATAGTCGACGCCGAGCTCGGTCAGCCGCTCGCGGACGCTGCGCGAGGCGGGGCACCACTCGGTCTGCCAGAGCTCGAGCATCAAGAGTGTCCGAACGTGACGTTGGGAAGGATCCGGTCGAGCCAGCGAGGTCGTGCCCAGGCCCAGTGCCCGAAGACGCGCAGCAGGGTTGGAATCAGGATCAGCCGGACGAGCATCGCGTCGAGGAGGACGGCGACGCCGAGGATGACGCCCATCTCCTTCGGTGGGAGCGGACCGGAGAGGGCGAAGGTGAAGAACACGGCGACCATCACGGCGGCGGCCGCGAAGATGACACGCCCGGAGTGGGCGAGTCCGCCGATCGACGCCTCGCGTGGATCTCCCGTCCTGTCGTAGTGCTCCTTCGCCGAGGAGAGCAGGAAGACCGTGTAGTCCATCGAGATCGCGAAGATCATCGCGAAGAAGAACACAGGGCCCCAGGCGTCGAGGAAACCCTGCGACTCGAAGCCGAGCAGGCCGGCACCGTGGCCGTTCTGGAAGATCAGCCGTGCGATGCCGAAGGCAGCGCCGGTCGCTAGCAGGCTCGCAAGGACGCCGATCGCTGCGATCAGCGGCGCCTGGAGAGCGACGAGCAGGAGCAGGAAGCCGAGGACGAGCACGACCCCGATCACGAGCGGCGTCTTCGCCGCTAGCGCCTTCTGGAGGTCGTGATTCTCGGTGGCGGCGCCGCCGACTAGCGCCTGCGCGGGCAGGGCTGCGCGGAGCCGGTCGATCGTGCGTCCGACGGCCGCGTTTGAGGGGTCCGCATTCGGTATCGCCTGGATCAGCGCCAGGCCGGCGCGGCCAGGTTCCGGTTGCGAGACGCGGGCGATGCCGGGATCGCGCCTGGCGGCGGCGACAACCGCTGCGGTATTTCGTTGCGGCGTGACGATCTGGAGCGCGCCGGGGGCGCCGACACCGAAGGCTTGCTGCACCTGCGTGTAGCCGACGCGGGAGGAGTCGTGGGTGGGGACGACCTTGATTGACGGCATCCCCGTCTTCAGGCCGAAGATCGGTAGCGCGAGCAGCACGAGGATCAGCGTCGCAGTGACGCCGTACCGGTGCGGGTGGCGCCAGAGCCGCTCGCCCCAGCGCGCAAAGCGCGCCGAGCGGTGTTCGCCGGAGTGCACCCAGCGCAGCGGGAGCGCGTCGACCTTCGGGCCGAGCTTGGCGAGCACCGCCGGAAGCAGCGTGAGTGTGGCGGCGAGCACGAAGACGACGCTGAGCATGATTCCGAGCGCCATCGAGCGGAAGGCGGGGCTTGGCACGAGCATCACTGCCGAGAGCGAGATGAGCACGGTGAGGCCTGAGAAGAGGACGGCCTTGCCGGCGGTGTCCATCGCGACCGCGACGGCGTCGCGGGCGACGAGCTTTGAGCCGAAGAAGGCGCCACGGAAGCGGTTGACGACGAAGAGCGCGTAGTCGATCCCGAGCGCGAGCGCGAACATGAGCGCGAAGTTCATCGCCCAGATCGAAATCTCGAAGCCGTGCGTGAGCACGGTCAGCAGGCCGGCCGAGGCGACGAGGCCGAGGATCGTCAGCAGCAGCGGCAGTCCGGCGGCGGCAAGCGAGCCGAACGCGAGCACGAGGATCGCGAGCGTCACCGGCCAGGAGATGAGCTCGGACTTCATCATCGCCTTGCGGTTCGCGGTGTTGAAGTCGCTCCACATTCCCGAGGCGCCGGTCAGCGAGACGGTCACGTCGGCCGTGCCGACGGCCTTGAGCTTCGATTCAAGCGTGTCGGCTGCGGCGACCATCGCCGTCGGGTCGCCCTTGGCGCCGGCCATCACCACCGCGGTGTGCCCGTCTTGGGAGATGCTCGAGCCCGCGCGCGGCGACTGCACCGACGCAACCTGGGCGTTCGAGCGAAGGACGGCCTGGACGCGCGCGACGGTCTGCCGAAAGCCCGGCGCGGAGACGGTCTGGCCCTGGGAGTGGACGACGACCATCAGCGCCGAACTGGAGAGGCCGGCGAAGTTGGCCTGGATCAGCTGACGCGCCTGCACTGACTCGGAGCCGTTGGCCTGCCAGCCGGCACCCGACAACGCGGTCTCGACCTTGGGTGCGAAGACGCCGAGCCCGAGCGCGACAACGACCCAGCCGATCGCGACGACGCGGACGTGGTCGGCGGTCCAGCGGCCGAGGCGGCCGATCGGCCCGACCGCTTCGGGATGCTCGACCCCGGGCGCGGCAGGCCGTGGCCTTGCGGCGATCGCGGTCATCGCAAGCACCCCCGCTCGATGCCGGTGGCGCGCTCGAGAACGAGTGACGCTGGACAGACGCCGGTGGTCACGTAGAGCAACTGGTTGACGCCTACAAGCGCAGCGAGCACGAGGAACCAGGGGCTCACAAGCAGCGCGAACAGCACGCTCAGCAGCGTCATCGAGCCGGCAAGCGCGAAGAGGACGCGCTCCAGCGGCCACGCGCGCTGCATCAGCGACCCACCCCTTCGACGAGCTCGTTGAGCGCGCGCAGTTGCTGCTGCACCGAGCCGCAGACCTGGTCGCAGAGCGCGAAGACGCCGTCGTCGATGATCCGGTAGTAGACGTAGGTTCCTTCCTTACGGCGGCCGAGGATGCCGACCTCGGCCATGACGGCCAGATGCTTGGAGACGTTCTGTTGCGAAGCGTCGAGCGCCTCGCTCAACTCGTTCACGCTTGCCTCGCCCTCGCGGAGCCGGTCGAGGAGCTTGATCCGCATCGGCTCGCCGAGCACGCGGAAGCGGCGCGCGATCAACTCGACGAGATCATCCGGAAGGGGTTGGGGCAGTGGCATACGCTCTCCTCGTGATACGATTAACTGTTGTATAGTTGTATAGCAGTAGAAGCACGTGCACCGCAACTCGGGAGGCTGAGATGACCAGGGACATGAGAATCTCGATCGCGGGTTGCGCGGCTTCGTCGTCGCGCCGGCCGCGGTCATCGCCGCGGTACTTGTCGGAGCCGGCTCGGTCGGAGGGGTTGTGCTGGTCGGGCTCGCCGTCGTGATGCTCGCCATCAGTGCTGTCGGTTTCTGCCCGCTCTACGCGCTGCTGCACATCGACACGAGCGGCCGCGGGCCGCTCCCCCACTGAGGAGGAACGAGAAACTTCTGGGCCGCCTGGTGTGGCCCTTGCCGGACGCTCGGCCCCGTGCTCGAGCGCGAGGCCGAGTCACGCACCGGCGAGTTTGCGCTCGTCAAGGTCGACGCTGCGCGAGTTCGTCGGCGCGGATCGAACTCGTGGCTGAGAGCTGCGCATGCGCCTGCTACAAGCTGGTGCTAGCGAGTCAGCTTGAACAAGTCCCGCAGCGGGAAGACCTAGAGTGGACGGACGATTTCTGGCGCCCGGGCTCAACCGGAAACGCGCCTGGCCTCGCTCGAACCGAAAATCGGTAAACAAAGGAGACCAGATGCTCACGTTCCAGAAAGCGGCACTCGGAGTGGCCCTGGTGAGCGCGGCGGTACTTGTCCCGTCCGCACTCGCCGCAAGCGCCGGCACGACAAGTCCACAGACCAAGTCGACCCGGAGCTATGTCTTCAAGCTCAGCATCGGTATGGCCGAGCGGATGTGGACGCCGGCCCAGGTGCGCAGCAAGCATCCAAAGACCGGTGAGGTGATGGTCATGGGTTCGATGGGCGGCGCGATGGCGATGGGGGGCTCGGAGCGCCACGTCGAGGTGCACATCACCGCCCGCGCGGGCGGGAAAGTCGTGATGGGCGCGCGTCCGACGATCAACGCGATCGACACGAACGTGAAGAACGCGATGATGATCAAGGTCCCTGTCGCAGCGATGCAGGGGGTCATCTCGGGTGCCGCCGACCTGCACTACGGCAACAACGTCCAGCTTGTGGCGGGACACATCTACAAAGTCACGATCACTTTGAAGGGCGAACACACCACCTTCCAGATGAGGGCGCCGAAGGCCTAAGAAGGTCTACGAGATTTGCGGCAACTGCCGCCCGCGAACCAGGGCCGCTACACGGCCGTCCAGCGAGTCACGCGTCCGTGTGGGCGAGGCACGTCGCGTCCGACCGCGATCGATTGGGATGAGACCGCGATCACGTAGTTCCCCGCAGCGCGGAGCGTGATCGGCCCGGATAGGCGGCGCGTCGGCGCCGGGCACACTCACTTCAGCGGCTAGCAACAACGCTGACCGTGACGAGTAGGGAGTGACGAGCGATGATGAATTGGCCAGATGGAATGGGATCGGGAGGCTGGGCCGTAATGGCCATCTTCTGGATGCTGCTGATCGCGGGGATGGTCTGGGCGGCGGTAGTCCTCTTGCGGCCAAGCGATCACTCGGCGGCCCTGGTTGCTGCCGACGGCCCATCGGAGATTCTCGATCGACGCCTCGCGAGTGGCGAGATTGACGCCGCGACATATGACGAGCTGCGCTCCAAGCTGCGGCCCGCGACGGAGAGGCAAGAACCGCATGCGCAATAAAGCAGTGCCGGTGATGATCCTCGTCGTTGGCTTCCTCGCCCTCGTCGGTTCGGGAGCCTGGGCGATGAACGGCCGAGGAATGCACGGTGGTGGATGGATGGGCCAGCACTCCTCGGGCTGGATGATGGGAAACCTCGGCGGTACCGCCAACCCCGTGCACTCGATCGCCACCGCGCGCGAGCGCGCCCAATCTTTCGCTGGCCGTAACGGCCTGAACGTGGCCGAGGTAATTCAGTTTACGAACAACTACTACGCGCGACTTGATGACAAGACCGGCAAGCCGGCGACGGAGATTCTGATCGACCCGCTGAGCGGCAACACGTCGCTCGAATACGGGCCGGCCATGATGTGGAACACGCGCTACGGGATGATGAACGGTCGCTTCCGCAACGGCACGATGGGCGGAGCGATGGGGATGGGCGGAAGCGGCTCGACGTCCGGCGCAAACGGTGGACAGATGATGGGCTCGACCGACGGGGCGATCTGGTCGCCCGCATCTGGGTCCGCCGGTCCGACGTCGGCGCAGCAAGCGGTCGCGGCCGCCGATCGTTGGCTCGCCAAGCGCGACCCGTCGCTGAGCGTCCCTGACGCGGATGCTTTCCCCGGCTACTACACGATGGAGATCGAGCGTCACGGCAAGATCGTCGGCATGCTCTCGATCAACACCTCATCGGGCGCCATCTGGAACCACTGGTGGCACGGCGACTTCGTCGCGGTCTCCAAATGAGCAACGTACCCGTCTCGTACCCGCGAAGACCCGGAGTTTCGTCGGTGCAGGCAACGCTATACCCTGATTTGCAGGGCTTTCTTCAAGCCCTCTGACGGACTCGAACCGTCGACCCCCTCCTTACCATGCGCTGCGAAACGGTTGCCGTGGGCTGCCACCGGTTGCGGATCAGCCTGTTTGAGCGGCTTTCGAGCGCGTCCCATTTGCCACTGGTTGCCACCGGTTGCGCCCGCTGGGCTCCATAAATGCTCCATCCATTTGCCGGGAATCGCTGATGGCCAAAGGGCTTCGGGGGTCCAGCCATCTACGCGTCGAGTGGTGAGCCCTTCTCCGTAGAGAGGGTCCTTTGGTCAAAGGCGATGGCTCAGTCGCAACGACGGACTCCTGCCCATTCATCGTGCGGTTGCTCGGCGACCGGCGGGCGGTGGACGCTGACTGGCCGCGCCATGGCGGGCGTGCGACCGTGGTGCAACTTAGGCGCGCTCGAGTTGCCGCGGCTCGTCTGGCCAGGAGTTAGTGGTTCGCCTCGATGTCGTCGCCGACGCGGATGACGCCGCCTTTGGTGATGTCGGCGCGGAGGCCGCCGCGGTGGACGAGTGGGCGGAGGAGTCCGGGTCTGGCGAGTTTTTCGAGGTGGGCGCACGGCTCGGCGAGGCGGCGGCCGATGCATTCGACGGAGCCGATCCGGAAGCGTTGGCCGACGAGGCTGTTGAGGGAGATGTCGCGGGTGACGATGTTGCGGCGCGCCTGTTCCCAGGGGAACTGAATCTCGTCGAGCACTTCTGCCTCGACGAGTGTGAGCTCGTATCCGCGGCCGGGAGCGCTGAAGGTTCCGCGGCCGGCGGCGTAGCGGTCGCCGGCGAGCCCGCGGCCGGCGAGCGCCTCAGCGTCGTCGACGCGTAGGAGAGGCGCCTCCGCGTGCGCCGCGATCAGGATCGCCGCGACCGTGCCGACGGCTGGCGCCGTGCCGTAGGGGCGTTCGGTTGGCAGATGGAGGTCGAGGGGCGTCAGCATCCATCCCACTTCGATGCGCGCGCCCTGGTGGTAGGCGTTGCTCGGGTCGAGCCAGACACCCGAGGGCGATCCGAACATCACCAACGCGTGCTCGCCTTGGTCGTCGCCGAAGACGGCGATCCACTGTCCCGGCCAGTCGAACGCGGCGGCGTTGTCGATCGGGACGAGGCCGAGGTTGCGTTCTGCGAGCCATTGCTTGAAGAAGCGCACAGGGTCGTCCGCCTCGACGACCTGGGGCACCGAGCCGCGCAGCATCTCGCTCAGGCACGCGCGGAGCTCGTTCGCGAAACGCGACACCGATCGATCAGAGTCTTCGAGATTCATGCGAGCTCCGTCGTGCGGGTCGTGCTGTCGAAGACGACGAGGGTGAAGGTGACCGGAGTCGTGGTCGCGTTTCGGTACGCGTGCTGACGCGATGCGTCGAACCAGGCGCTGTGACCGGCTTTGATCTGAACCGATTCGTCGCCGACCTCGAGCACGAGCGTGCCTCGGCCGACCTTGACCAGTTCGAGCGCGCCGGGGTGGTGGGCGTCGCTCGCGTGGCCCTCACCCGGTTGCAGCGTCCACGACCATAGCTCGAGCGGCCCGCGGCTCACCTCGAGCAGTGCCCGCCCGCCGGCCGGCCCCTGCCACAGCTCGATCGCCTCGGACGGAGCCCGCACGCCGACGAGGGTCGTCTCCTCGTCCCTGACGAGGTCGGTGAGGGTTGTGTCGAGCGCGTCCGCGAGCCGAAGAAGCGTGCCGATGCTCGGGTTGGCCTCGCCCTGCTCGATCTGGACGACCAGGCGGCGGCTGACCCCGCTCCGCGCCGCCAAGTCATCCAGCGTCCACGAACGCGCGGCGCGAAAGCGACGCACAGCTTCCGCGAGCGACCGCGACACACGCTGTTCTGTCACGCTGCTCATCCAGTGCATTATACTACACTCCATCGTGCACAACCCATCGGTCGCACCAGAGACGTGGGCGGTGATCGGCGGCCGCGGAGCCCACACCCCGGGCAGCCCGCTCAACGTGCCGCCCGTGCTGGCCTCGAACTTCGTCCTCGGCAGTGACCGCGCCTATACGCGCGACGATGCAACTCCGACCTGGGAGGCGTTCGAAGAGGTCCTCGGGGGTCTCGAACACGGCGTCGCCGTTGCGTTCGGCTCCGGCATGGCCGCCGCCGCGGCGATCTTCGACCTGCTGCCGGCGGGCGCCGCCGTTGCGCTTCCCGACGACTGCTACCAAGCGGTCGTCGGCCTAGCAGCTGCCGGCCAGGAACTCGGCCGCTGGTCAGTCACCAGACTCGCCCCGGACGATACGAAAGAATGTCTGCGGGCCGCCGAGCACGCCGACCTGCTCTGGCTCGAGTCGCCCTCGAACCCGCTCCTGCACGTGGCCGACCTGCCCGCCATCCTCTCGCAGCGGCGCAAAGCCGGTGCGATCGCGGTCGTCGACAACACCTTCGCCACACCGCTCGGGCAGCAACCGCTCGAGCTCGGCGCCGACCTCGTCCTGCACTCGGCGACGAAATACCTCGGCGGACACTCTGATCTGATGTTGGGCGCAGCGGTCGCTCGCGAGGACAAGCTTGCACGTCGACTGCGCGAGCGGCGGCTGCTCGCCGGAGCGATTCCGGGCGCTCTCGAGACCTACCTTGCGGTTCGCGGCATGCGGACACTGCACCTGCGCCTCGAACGCGCAACCGCCACCGCGCACGAACTCGCGGCGCGGCTGGAACGGCACGCCGAGGTCAGCGTCGTGCGCTACCCCGGACTACTAAGTCATCCGACGCACCCGAACGCGCGCCGCTTCATGCGTAGCTTCGGAGCCATGATCTCCTTCGATGTGCACGACGACGCCGATCGTGCGGACGCTATTTGCGAGTCGCTGCAGATCATCCGGCACGCCACCAGTCTCGGCTCGGTGGAAACGACCATCGAACGCCGCGCCGCCATTCCCGGTCAGCAGCATCTGCCACCGACGCTGCTGCGGCTCAGCGTCGGCTGCGAGCACGTCGAAGATCTCTGGTCAGACCTCGACAGCGCCCTCGGAGCATGAGCCGCAGGTTTCGTCAGGTCGATGTGTTCGGTGAGCACTCGTGCACGGGCGGCCGGCGTCGAACCAATACGTGGGCTCTACGACCTGCGCCATACCTACGCCACCTTCGCGCTCCGCGCCGGCGTTCCCGTGTTCGCGGTCTCGCGGTCTCGCGGTTCATCGGCTCGAGCATCGCGATGATCGACCGCCACTACGGCCACCTCGCCTACGAAAGCCGCGAGCACGCCGTCGCACTTCTCGACGCGCTCGCGCTCGAGCGGGCCGTGGACGCTGCGTGGACGTCGAACCGAAGCCGCACAAACGCAATCAGCAACAGCACTTTCAGGCCTCGCCGCGGCCGCGGACGGCAACGCGTGGACGCTCGGTGGACGCCGAAGCTCGTTTTCGTCGCCTCTCCGGACAACGAAACGACCTGATCAGCAGGAACTTTCTTAAGCCCTCTGACGGACTCGAACCGTCGACCCCCTCCTCACCATCCGGTTGCGAAGCGGCCCATCTGAGCGGTTTTCGTGGTCATCCCGTTTGCCACCGGTTGCGATCGGTTGCGCCCGCTTGGCTCCATAAGTGCTCCATGCGGCGACCCGCAATGCCCCGACTGGATCGTCTCGTTGCTCGCCCTGACGGTCGGCGGGATCGGCGTGACGGCCATGATGCCGATGTCGGTCTTCGAGGGCTCGGTAGTGCTTTATCCGACCCCGCGCCGTCAGACACTGGTTGGTCCCCTTCGCCGCGAACGACGGCCTTATACGTATGCGTCGTGCGCGGTAACCCTGACGCGTTACGGCACTCCGATCCGGAGAATGACGTTAGCCGGCGCAATCTTCGGCGGCGGCAAGCTTGTTCGCCAGGGAGATGGAAGGAGTCCGATGGAAGCTTTGACCACGAATACGTTGCTCGAACGTGTCGACGAGCTGATTCAGCCACCGAGCGAGAGGCCACTCTTCTGGGGCAACCCTCTGTTGTCTGTGACACCGGCCTCGATGGCGATCCGGGACGTTGCGATGCGGACCGTGGCGCTGGAGACCGCCGTGAGGGAGATCGCGGGCGAGGTTCAGAGACTCTTGGACGAAGCCTGATTCACGGCGCGAACCACGCCGTCGCGGAGACGGAGCGTCCGCCCGCCTGCGCGGTCGACGTGAAAGCCCTCGCAGGGTCGAATCCAGTACGCGCGGTGGACCGTTCCAGGACCGGGAGGCGTCGGCCCGCGTGACGAGGAGCTGCTCGCCCGACCCGAGCACTGGGACATCGGTTTCATCCGTCGCTTCATGATCTTCTTCGGCCCGATCAGCTCGCTCTACGACTTCGCGACCTCCGCCGTCATGATCTGGGTCTTCCACGCGCACGCTCCGCTCTTCAGAAGCGGCTGGTTCGTCGAGTCGCTCGCGACGCAATCCCTGGTTGTGTTCGTGATCCGAACTCGCCGCGTTCCGTTCTTCCACAGCCGACCGAGCAGGCCGCTGCTCGCGACGACGATCGCCGTCGTCCTCGTCCGGGCTTGCGCTCCCCTATTCGCCCTCTGGTAGCGCTGCCGTGACTGGCAAACGCCACCGCTTGTCATCGCCCCGTTGTGTCGACGACGGCCGGCGTTCCCGTCGTGAGCGAGCCGCGTCTCTATGCCGACCTACGCGCGCTCGGCGGTCGCGGTGAGGAAGCTGCTCAACACGTCCGGGAAGAACTCGTTGGCTTCTGACTTCGAGCCCGAGCGCTCACCCGAAGCGCGAGCCCTCGCCGAGGAAGCGCTTCTCCGGCTGCTGGCGCTTGAAGGCGAGGACGTCGAGCTCGTCTTGCTCGGCGGTCTCGTACCCGAGATCCTGACGCAGCCAAGGCGATGCGGTCCCCGCTCATCTCGGGACAACCGACGTCGACATTCACATCTCGTTCGGCGTCGATGCAGACCGAGACCTCAGCTCGCTCGAGCGCGCGCTCGAAGAGATCGGCGCCGAGCCTGATCCGAAGATCGACGGCTGGCGCTGGCGCAACATCGGCGTCCGCCCCGATCCACCTTGCTCCGAACTACGCACGCCGTCGGGACGGGGAAGGTCTGCGCTGAAATACCGATGTCTGCGGGTAGCCGATGGGGCAAAGTAGGGAACGACAGGGAGGTGTGCCAGGTGCATCCAACGTGGCCACGTTCGCTAGGACGGTCAGGGTTGATCGGTGTCGAGGAGTCGCGGCAGCCGCGGGTGCCGCGCGGGAGCGGGGTGTGGCGGGTGGAGCGAGCGCTCGCTGGTTTCCGGCGTAGCGGCGATCGCTCAGAACGGGCGCCTGCACGGAGCCGTCAGCTTCTGGGCGAACTTCCGGTCTCGGAGCGCGAGCTCGAGCAGGTCGTTCGCGAGTATCGGCACGTGCACACGGATCACCGCCGCGCGGCGCACCGGAGCCGCACGCGTCGTCACCTGGAGATCCGGCTGCAAGAGCTCCGCCGCCGTTATGAGCATCTGCTTGCGATGGCTCCGATCGGCGAGGCTGAACGGCAACGTTGGCGTGACGAGCTTCGCACGGCAACTGCCGCGCTGCCTTCACTCCCCGAGGCTCGGCCACTGCTCTTCCGCGGGCTTTCGGACTCGGACTCCGAGCTCCGCCTGACCACCGCGTTCGAGGGAACAGCCAACGCGTTTCTCAACGGCACTCCGGTCGCGGTCCTCGACGACGTGGAAGAACTGACGACGACGAAACCCGGCTTCGTCTTTGCGTTCGACGGCCTACGGTTCCGTGAGACGTTCGGAGCCTCCCCGGCCTCGCTCACCGATCTCCGCCAGGCTCTGCAGACCGGTCGGCGCCCCCGGCGCAACTACGTCCGCGAGCTGATCGCGGACGGGCTCATCGACCGCACCCTCGGCCTGACGACGCGCGGTCGCCGCGCGCTCGCGCTCGACGCTCTACCCGCTCGTCACGTCGAAGTAGGAACCACGCCGGCGATCAGCACACGTGGGCCCGTTGCAAAACACTCCCGCGAGAATCTCTCGCGAGCCCTCGCCCACGCCGCGCGCGCTGCGCCGCGGCCGGTTGTTCGGATCACCGCCTCGTTGACGCGAGACGAGGACCCTGCACGCGACCGCCCCGTCCTCGCGAAGGCGACGATTGCCCTGAACGGATGCGCTGTTCGCGCTCACGTCAGGGCAGCCTCCGAGGGCGAGGCGATCGCCCTCCTCGAGTCCCGTCTACACCGCAACCTGCGCAAGGTGGGAGACCGCCGTCAGGAGGGGCCCACCGCGGCCTCTTGACGCCTCGCAGCGTCGTCGAGCAACTGCAGAACGTCATCCTCGTCGATCTGCGGGAAGTGCTCATAGCAGGCGGCGACGGCAAAGAACTGTCTCGGCAGGTAGAGGACGACGACAACGTCAACCTCGCGCAGCAACTGCCGCGCGCTATGGGCCGCCGCGACGGGCACCGCCGCGAGGACGCGGCCGGCGCGTAGCCGCTCTCGCCCAGCGTGCCGCCGCGATCATCGTCGCGCCGGTGGCAAGGCCGTCGTCGACGAGGATCGCCGTCTTCCGCTCGAGGCTCATTCCCGGTGCCCGCCACCGAGTCCGCTGCCCGGTCGTCCGGCAACGACAGCGGGTTCATGATCAGCTGCTCCTCCCGGGTGGCGTCTCACGGCCGAGCCATTCGTAGAAGGCACGCCTGCTCCCGGCGAACGAGTAGACCGTGCGCTTGACAGTCGGAAACTGCCGGGCCGTCCGATCGAGTTGGGCCAGCAGCAAGGAACTGCCGCAGGACGACGAGGCATTGGGAATCAGCTGCGAGAAGGGGCTGAAGTCGACGTAGGCGACTCCGCCAACGAGGTTCACCCAGCGCAAGTGCCCGGCCGTACGCGGGCTGAACCAGCCGGCGTAGCCGCGGCGGCGCTCAGCCGCTGTCGGCCCGGCCAGCAGCGCGCGC
>JANMQZ010000112.1:0-13621 GCA_031370755.1 Actinomycetes bacterium | reverse complement strand
CGCAGCGAGGACGACTACACCATTCGCGAGTGGGTCGAGGCGCCCGGCGTGCGGTACGTGCCGGTCGACGACGAGTTCGAGCTGCTTCCCGGGCTTCGGCTCGTCCCGGCGCCGGGCCACACACGCGGCATGCAGGTGGTCGTCGTCGAGACTGGCGGGCGTCCGGTCGTCGTCGGCGGCGACGTGGCGGTTTGGTTCGGCGAGCTCGACGAGCCGCAGACTGAAGGCCAGCTGCGGGTGCGCGCGCTTGACCCCGAGTTGGTCTGGCTCGCGCACGAGCACCAGCCGTGGCGACGCCGCACCGTCTAAGGCATCACGCCGGCGCTCTCTGACGTTAAGCGGCTGGCTAGGGCTTACATACAACTCGTAATCGAGCTACCGGGTCGCCGCATAAAGCCGTCGCCTCTAGACGCGCGCCGAATGCCCCGAGCCATCGGCTGCTCGAGCGAACGGACATCCGCGAGCCGGCCAGGTAAGCGACCGGTCTGCGCGGTCAGGGCGCGCGGCGCGTGGACCAGTCATCGGATGTCGGTGTCTCGATTGACACAGACGTCACAAACGCCCATGATCGAACGAACTGTCCAGAGTGGGGCAGACGCTTCGGGGAGAGGAGAAAGTCTTGCGTGTATTAGGTTCGAAGAAGAAGTGGATTGCCGCGACCGTCGGAGTGGCGGTGATCGGAACGTTCGTGACCGTGGCTCTCGCAGCACACACGCCGTCCAATTTCACGACGACACCTCTCGGCACGGGGACCCTGGTCAACGATATCCACCTGAACAGCGACCGGGTCAAGTTCCAGACGAAGGATCCGACCGACGTCCGCGTCGCGCGGGTCGACATCGCTCCGGGCGGCTACAGCGGCTGGCATCACCACCCGGGCATCGTGATCGTGACTGTGGTGGCGGGTGCGGTGACCTTCACGCACTCAGACTGCAGCTCGAAGACGTACGGGCCGGGCCAAGCGGACGGTTCCGTGTTCGTCGAGGGCGGCGACGACCCGGGCCAGGCCTCGAATCGAGGCACCATTCCGGCGGCGTCCTATGTGACGTTCATTGCTCCGCACGCCAACCCGCCTGTCTTCCGGATCGACGACCACAACGCGCCCGGCTGCCCGTAATGGCACGAGCTGCTGATTAGGTTCGTAGTTCAAACCCCGGCGGCCGGAAGGTCGCCGGGGTTTGTCTGTTATCGAGGCGGCTGTCGCGGAACGAATCGCCACGAGATGGACGGACGGACCGCCACAACTGGCCGCCCGCCTCGCAGGGCGTCGTGCTATGCGCTCGCCGGACGCCTCCGGCCTTGGCGCATCACGAACGCCGCAGCGCTCGCCAGCAGCATGATGCCCAGCATCCCGGCGGCGCCGATCCCCGCGTCGGCCCAATCGAACCCAGAGCCGTTTGCGGAGACCTGCGGCCCAACGAGCGGCTGGGCGTGGTTGCCCAGGTAGCGGGACATCGCGTCCGACGTGGCTGACCTCGGCGCGGCATTGGGCGTGCTCATCGCCGCTTGGATCCCGGGGTCGAGTCCGGCCGATGCGGTGTGCGCGTTGATCGCCGCCTGAATGCCAGGGTCGAGACCTGCCGGCGGGCTGCCGTTGCCGCCGAGCGTATCGGTGATGAACCGGTAGTCCTGCGGCTGGGTTGTGCCGCCGTTGCCGCCGAGCGTATCGGTGATGAACCGGTAGTCCTGCGGCTGGGTTGTGCCGCCGTTGCCGCCGAGCGTGTCGGTGATGAACCGAGAGCCGCCCTCCGGGTTCCTCGCGGCTGCGAGGGGCGCGGCCACCGCAAGTGCGGCGAGAACGGCGAGGAGTGTGAGCATTGCCTTCATTTTCGTGCCTCCTGTCCGCGACCGCCGGTTGCGGTCGAGTGGTTCGAGGATGCGTCGGGCCGGTTGTGGCCAGGCAGCCGCGGGGTTGCAGCCCGGTAACGGTTGCTCGACTTTCCCGGGGGCTGGAGCTACGTTGACCTGACCTGATGGATTTCAAGATCCTCGGTCCGCTTGAGGTGGCCGACGAGGGTCGACCGCTCGAGCTTGGCGGGACCAGGCAGCGCCAGCTCCTTGCGATCCTCCTGCTGCACTCGAACGAGGTCGTCTCGTCCGACCGGCTGATCGATCACCTCTGGGGCGTCAAGCCGCCGCCGACGGCGGCGAAGAGCCTCCAGGCGCACGTTTCGCGCCTGCGAAAGGCACTCGGCGCCGGCGGCAGACTCGTGACGCACGGGAGCGGCTACACGCTCACCGCCGGGATAGACGACATCGACGCTTCGCGGTTCGAGCGGTTGGTCGAACGCGGCCGTGAGCTCCTCTCAGCCGGTGATGCCGGGGGTGCGGCGGCCGATCTGCACGAGGCGTTGCAATTGTGGCGTGGGCCGCCGCTCTCCGACTTCGCATACGAGGCTTTCGCCCAAGCCGAGATCGCCCGGCTCGAGGAGTTGCGCGTGGCTGCACTCGAGGAACGGATCGAGGCCGACCTCGCGCTCGGGCGCCATGCTGGCCTCGTCGGAGAGCTCGAGGCGCTCGTCACCGAGCACCCGCTTCGCGAGCGGCTTCGAGCCCAGCTGATGCTCGCGCTCTACCGCTCCGGCCGGCAGGCTGAGGCGCTCGCCGCCTACCAGAGTGCCCGCCTCGCCCTGGTGGAAGAACTCGGGCTCGAGCCGAGCCGCACCTTGCAGGACGTCGAGCAGGCCATCCTGCGGCACGATCCGACGCTGGATCTGAAGCGCGCCGCGCCGCCGCAAGAACCGGACGTTGAGTCTCCTCGAGCACCTCTGCCGGATTCGATACCCGAGCGGAAGCTGGCAACAGTACTTTTCGTCGACCTGGTGGGGATGACGCTGGACGACCAGGATCCGGAACGCGCCCGCGCGCGTCTGGAGCACTACTACGGCTCGGTGGCCGCCGAGATCGAAGCGGCCGGCGGCACAGTGGAGAAGCGCGCCGGTGGTGCCGTGCTCGCCACGTTTGGAGCCCCAGCAGCGCAGGAAGATCACGCCGAGCGGGCGCTGCACGCCGCGCTCGCCGTGCGCAGTCGGTGCGACGAGCTGTTCGGCGAAGCGGTTCCCATCCACGTTGGAGTCAACACCGGCGAGGTGGTCGTCGATTGCAATCGCGAAGGGAGCCCTTTCGTCACCGGCGACGCGGTGAACGTCGCCGCGCGGCTCGAGCAGGCGGCCGAGTCGGGTGAGATCCTCGTGGGCGAGCGCACGGCTTCTGCCGCGCACGGGGCATTCGAATTCGGCGAGCCTTCAACTGTCCCTGTCAAGGGCAAAGCGGACGGCGTTGCGGGCCGACGGCTCGTTCGCGCGCTCGCGGTGACGAGGCCCCGGGGCGTTGCCGGCCTCCGGAGTTCGTTTGTCGGGCGGCAGCGGGAGCTCGAGCTTCTGGAGGCGACGTACCGGCGCGCGGTGGAGGGGAGGGAGCCGCACCTGGTCACGATCGTGGGGGACGCCGGTGTCGGGAAGACCAGTCTCGTCGCCGCTCTTTGGGAGCGGCTCGGGCGTGAGTCTCCCGAGCCGGTTCGGCACACTGGCCGTTGCCTGCCCTACGGCCGTGGTGTCACCTACTGGCCGCTCGGAGAGGTGCTGAAGAGCCACCTCTCCATCCTCGAGAGCGATCCTGAGGAGGTCGTGCGAGCGCGGCTCGGTGAGCGGGAGATCCTCGCCGTGACGCTCGGGCTCGAGCCGCCGTCCGACCTCCATCCGCTCGTCGCCCGCGAGCGCCTCCACACGGCCTGGGTGGCGTTTCTCGGGGAACTGGTGGCCCGGCGCCCCGCCGCCGTCCTCATCGAGGGCATTCACTGGGCAGAGCAGCCGCTGCTCGATCTGCTCGACCGGCTCCGGCGGGAGGTGACGGGCCCGCTGCTCCTGGTCGCAACGGCCCGTCCCGAGCTGCTCGACCGCCGCCCCGAATGGGGCGCGGGTGGCCGGAACACGACCCAGCTCTGGCTCGAGCCGCTCTCGCCGGCGGATGCCGAGCAGATGCTGGAGGAGCTCCTGGAAGCGGAGCTCCCCGCGCGGCTGCGCCGCGTAGTACTCGAGCGAGCCGAGGGCAACCCCTTCTACCTCGAGGAGCTGCTCGCGACATTCATCGACCGCGGTCTCCTGGAGCGGACTGCCGGGGGCTGGGTCGCCCGCGAACCGCCCGACGACTTCGCGATTCCCGACTCGGTGCAGTCGGTGCTCGCCGCGCGGATCGACCTGCTCGACGCCACCGCGAAGGCGGCGCTCCAGGCTGCCGCTGTCGTCGGCCGCGTCTTCTGGGCCGGCCCGGTGGCGGAGCTGGTTGGAGGCGTCGAGATCGACTGGCTGGCGCTCCAGGAGCGGGACTTCGTCCGCAGGCGACCGGACACGACGCTGGCCGGCGAGCGCGAGTTCGCCTTCAAGCACTCGCTGACCCGCGAGGTCGCGTACTCAAGCCTGCCGAAGGCGCGCCGGGGTCGGCTTCATGCCGCCTTCGCCGCCTGGCTCGAGCGTCTCGGCGAGGGCCGCGACGAGCACGCGCCGCTCCTCGCCCACCACTACGCGGAGGCCGTCCGCCCGGAGGACATCGACCTTGCGTGGCCTGGCGAGGAGGACGAGGTCGCACGGCTGCGGACGAAGGCACTCCATTGGCTCCGACGCGCCGCCGAGCTTGCCGGTGCACGCTACGCACTCGACGAGCAGATCGGCCTGCTCCGGCGCGCGGTCGAGCTCGAGCCGGGCAACGCGGGGCTGTGGCGTGCGATCGCGCAGGCCAACGCCCGCAAGTACGACCAAGGCGGCTTCCGGACGGCGATGCTGAGCGCCGTCGAGCTTTCGAATCGTGCCGACGCTGCCGAGCGCTACGGCGAACTAGCCTTCTGGGACGCCTTCCGCTGGGCCCACGCCGAAGATCGCGAGCTGATCGAGAGCTGGATCGAGCGGGCGCTCGAGCTCGCCGCCCCGGCGAGTCCGGCACGCGCACGCGCGCTCGTCGCGCTCTCCTACTGTCACCCCGAGGAAGCGGAGGCGGCCGCGCGGGAGGCGTGCGTCATCGTCGAGACCCTGCCCGACCTGGAGCTCCGTTCCTACGCGTACCACGCCTCCGCGGACGCCGCGCTCGCCCGAGGACGCTACGACGAGGCGCGCGAGTGGGCCGAGCGGCGCCTAGAGCTGCTCGACCGCATATCCGACCCCGACCACGTAGCCGATGTCTACTGGAGCGCGATTCCTGGCTACCTGGGCCGCGGCCGCTTCGCTGAGGCGCGGCGGCTGGCCGAGCTCCACGACGAGGTGACGGGCAGTCTCTCGCCGCACCATCGTCTTCACGGCGTGGCTCTTCTGCTCGAGATCGAGGAGCTCGGCGGGAACTGGGAGACAATCCGCGAGCTGACAGGGCGAGCAGAACAGGCGGTCGAGGCGAGCACGCCGTGCGTGCACCGGCCCCGCTCGCTCGTCGTCTGCGCGCTCAGCGCCGCATGCCTCGGCGATCAGGAAGAAGCACGTCGGCTCGAGAGCCTCGCCGACGCGCTCGGCGCCGAGGAGTACGGCCGCGTCGTCGATGCACGCCTGCGACTCGCGCTGGTTCACGGGGATCTCGAGCGAGCCGAGCGGCTCCTGGCCGAGTCGGAGCGACCGGCGAAGACGCTGATCCGGAGCACCAAGCTGGCACCGGCGGCCGCGCGGCTTGACGCGCTTGCAGCCCTCCGCAGGCGCGAGGCGCTGGAGCAGGAGGCTCCTCCGCTCGTGCGGGCGGACACGTACCTCGAGCCGTTTGCATTGCGGTCCCTCGGGCTCGTGCGCGAGGATCGCATCCTGCTCGAGCAGGCGGCGGACCGCTTCGACGCGATGGCGCTCGCCTGGTACGCAGCGGAAACGCGCAGCATGTTCTAGGGCCTCACCTTCGCGGCACGCCGCCCGAGGGCTCCTCATTCGAGATGGAAGTACGCGGTCCGTTGGATGTCGAACGCTTTCGCTACGAGTTGAGACGCTGAGCTGGCTTCGTGCCGTAGGCGGCTGGACCCGTCGGCGGCAGCAAGGTCCACGACAACGGCCCGCGTCTCCGCGGGCCGTTACCGTCGGGGAGGGACTGCGAAGCGCTAGGCGGGACGAACCCCGAGCGTCACCTTGATGTCCTTGGACGAGCCGTTGCGCGTGACCGTGACGGTGATTGCGTCCGACGGCTGATGCGCGCCGACCTGCGCGGTGAGGTCGTCGGCGGTCGTGATTGCATTGCCGTCGATCGCGGTGATCACGTCTCCGGCCTTGAGGCCTGCCTTGTCGGCGGGCGAGCCGCTCACGACGGTGGTGATCTGCGCGCCGCTCGTCGACGCATCCGCGACACGGATGCCGAGGTAGGCGTGCTGCACCTTGCCGCCGGAGATGAGCGTGTTCGCAACGCTCTTCGCTGCATCGGCAGGGATCGCGAAGCCGACGCCGTCGTTGCCGCCGGAGTCGCTTTCGATCTGCGCGGTGATGCCGATCACCTGGCCGTTGAGGTTCAGCAGCGGGCCGCCGGAGTTTCCGTGGTTGATCGCGGCGTCCGTCTGGAGCGCACCGGAGATCGAGTAGTTGTTCGGCGCGGTGATCGTGCGGTTGACGGCGCTGATGATGCCGGCCGACATCGACTCGGGGAGGCCGAACGGACTGCCGATCGCGGCGACGCTCTCACCGACCTGCACCGTCTTCGAGACGCCCCACGTGAGCGGATGAAGGAGCGATGCGTCGGTGCTGACCTTGATCACCGCGATGTCGGTCGAGTCGTCGCTGCCGACGAGCGTCGCCTTCGCGGTCTTGCCGTTCTGGAAGCGAACCTTGATCGAGGTCGCGCCGTCGACGACGTGCGCGTTCGTGACGATGTCGCCCTTCGTGTCGATCACGAAGCCGGAGCCCTCGGCCGACGACTGGCCGCCGCCGGGGGCGAAGCTGGGCGCGCCCGAGCCGGTGACGACGGTGATGTCGACCACGCCGGGCGCCGTGTCCTTGTAGAGCTGGGTCAGGGTGTCGCTCGTCGCGGCGACCGTCTGGGCGGCTTGCTGGGCGGGCACCGAGGCGACCACGGTCGCCGTCGTGCCGTTCCCCGACCCTGTCGTGGTCGCGTAGATCGCGGCCCCGGCGCCCCCACCGAGGGCGAGAGCCGCCCCGATCGGCGCGATTCTGCGGAGAAGAAGGTGTCTGTTCACTGGGCGATTGCTCCTGGTCTTGGAAGGTTGTGAGCCCACTGTGCCCACATCGCTTAGGAGCCGCATGAGAGTCGATGAAGGGCTGGTTAAGAACGCCGAGATTCCCCTCAAGACCCGGCCCGCTTGAGCCGATGAGATTGAGGAATGGCGGATTTGGACGAGGGCATCGTCGAGCTGTACGCAGAGCACCTGTCGCGCAAGGCCGCGTCGATCGTCGTGACGATGGCCGTCGGCGGGGCGATCGGCGGCGCCGTCCTCGGGACGATCCCGGGCCTGCTCTCCCACAGCGTCATCTCGCCGGGCGCGAACTATTTCGCCGTGCTCCTCGGCGCCATCGCCGGCGGCTTCCTCGGGCGTTCGATCGGCGAGAGGCGCGCGGTCGGCTACCGCCTCCAGGCGAAGCTCGCCCTCCACCAGGCTAAGGCCACGCGCCGGGTTGTCCCCGTCGCTGCGCGGCTCGCCGCTCCGGCTCCTGCTCCTGTTGCTCCGCCTGCTCCGGTGGCGCCCGTCGTCGCGGCCACCGTCAGGCCGGCGCCCGCGCTCCTCGCGCCGCCGCCCGTGGCACCCACGCTTCAGCCGGCGGCACCGGCGGCTCCGCCGCTCGTCGCCCCGGCACCCGTTTCCGCGCCGGCACCTGTACCGGCACCCGTCTCCGCTCCGGCGCCCGCGCCCGCGCCGCTCGTCACGGCTGCGCCGCTCGCGCCGCCGCCGGCTCCGCCGACGCTCCCACCGGCCAGCCCGACTCCTTTGCCCGAGACACCGCACGTCGCACTCGCGCCGCCTCCGCCGCTCGTCGTCCCGAGCATCCCGCGGCTCGTCGAGCCCGCGCCGGCGATGCCGCCGCTGACGCCGCCGCTCTCCTCCTCCGGCAGCTAGGTCGCTGGCGCGTCGAGCGCCGCGCGCAGCGACGCGACGTACTCCCGCAGCGCCTTCGGCCCCTGCTCGGCGACCTCGACCGCGCGTGAGCCGACGGCGATGCCGTCCGCAAGCTCCGCCGCAGCCCGTGCGTGCTCGGGCGTCGTGATCCCGAAGCCCGCGTACAGCGGCACGTCGACGAGCCGCCGCGCGCGCTCGACGAGACCGGCGAGCGCGGGGGAGAGATCGCCGCGCGCACCGGTGGTGCCGGTCAGCGTGACGAGATAGAGCCAGCCGTCGGTCTGCTCGCCGGCATAACGAATGCGCTCGTCGGTCGACGTCGGTGCGACCATCTGCACGCGCCGCACCTCCGGCCGCTCGCCCGCAGGGAGATCCGCGACGATCAGGCTCGTTCCGCCCGCGGCGCGCAGGTCATCCGCGAAGCGCTCCCAGCCGTACGCCTCGAGGATCGACGAGTACGTCATCGGGATCAGCGGCTTCTCGGGAATCAACTCTCGTGTGCGCGCGAGCACGTCGAGGCACGCGCGCGTCCGCATCCCGCGCTTCAGCGCGCGTTCGCCCGCGCGGCGGATCACCGGCCCGTCCGCGAGCGGATCGGAGAACGGGAAGCCGAGCTCAACGATGTCGGCGCCGCCGTCGACCGCCGCCTGCGCGAGCTCGGGCGTCTCGGGCTCGGCCATCAGATAGATGACGAGCGCCTTCCTGCTCATGCGATCTCCACGACGGCCACCATGTGCAGGCCGCACGCGATGGCGCCTGGGTCGTCGGCGAGTACGAGATCGGTGCGGTGGACGAACGCACGCAGCTCAGGCTCGAGCTCGACGGAGTCGGGGAGAAGGCCTGCGGCGGCCGAGGCAACGATGCGTCCGTGCCGTTCGAGGCTGCGCTCGAGCTCGTCCCAGCGGAAGAGCTTCATGCGCAGGTGCCCGTAGTCGGGCTCGTCGGGCAGGAGGCCGGTGGCGACGATCTCGTCCTGCTTCGCGATGCCGTCGCGCCGCGCGAGGTCGAGCAGGAGTGGAAGGTAGTGCGTCACCGCAGCCGCGAGCGACATGACGCTGACGAGCAGGTGACCGCCCGGTCGCGTGACGCGCGCCAGCTCGGCGAGCGCGTCGTTCGCGCGCTCTGCGACGTAGCTGATCGGGCCGCCGTAACAGACGGTGGCGTCGAAGGAGCCGTCCGGGAACTGCGAGAGGTCGAGGATGTCGCCGACGATGCGCTCGCGCACGTGCTCCTCGAGGCCGGCGCCCGTCAGGTGCTCGCGGTGCAGCTCGAGTTGGCCGGGCGAGAGATCGAACGCGACGATCTGGGCGTCGAGGCGTGCGAGCTCGATCGAGAAGCGGCCCGGCCCGGCGCCGGCATCGAGGACGAGATCGCCGGCGTGGACGAACTGCTCGAGCAGGCGGGTGTGCGTCTCGAGGCTCGCCGACGGCGTGCGGCCGTCCTCGAACCGCGACCACTCGCGTATGCCCCAGTCGTCGAAGAACGTGGCGGCACGCACAGGGTCCCAACCTTCAACTCTCCTCTGTGTGTCAGACACAACGCGGAGGGTTGAGAGGCTCACGCAGGTTCCGCACCGGCGGGACGTGTCGTTCCCGGCCGATACGGGCTGAGGTGGAGGTCGAGGGATCGCACGGGTCAGGCATCGACGTCGAGGTGGAGGAGAACCTCGGCAAGATCCTTGTCCCCGCGGCCGGAGAGGCCGACGAGGATCAGCTCCGCATCGAGCTCGCGGGCGCGCGCGAGCGCGTGCGCCGGCTCGAGCGCCGGGATGATCCCCTCGGTGCGCGCGAGGTCGCCGAACGCGGCGAGCGCCTCGGCGTCGGTGGCGCCGACATACGTCGCGCGCCCGCTGTCGCGCAGGAATGCGTGCTCCGGGCCGACGCCCGGGTAGTCGAGGCCGGCGGAGATCGAGTGCGCGTCGGCGATCTGCCCGTCCTCGTCCGCGAGGATCGACGAGCGCGCGCCGTGCAGCACGCCGGGGCGCCCGGTGCCGAGCGACGCCGCGCCGGCCGCCTCGACGCCGATCAGGCGCACGTCATCGTCCGCGACGAAGCCGTGGAAGATGCCGATCGCGTTCGAGCCGCCGCCGACGCACGCGACGACGGCCTCCGGCAGACGCCCCTCGACGGCGAACATCTGCTCGCGCGCCTCGCGGCCGATCACCGACTGCAGCTCGGCGACGAGCTCGGGGTACGGCGCCGGGCCGACGCACGAGCCGATCAGGTAGTGCGTCGTCTCGACGTTCGTGATCCAGTCGCGAATCGCCTCGCTCGTCGCCTCCTTCAGGGTCTTCGTGCCGAAGTCGACGCTGCGCACCTCGGCGCCGAGGAGCTTCATGCGCTCGACGTTGGGCTTCTGCCGCCGCATGTCCTCCTCGCCCATGTAGACGACACACTCGTAGCCGAAGCGCGCGCACACGGTCGCCGTCGCGACGCCGTGCTGCCCCGCCCCCGTCTCCGCGACGATCCGCTTCTTCCCGAGCCGCCGTGCGAGCACCGCCTGGCCGAGCGCGTTGTTCACCTTGTGCGCGCCCGTGTGCAGCAGATCCTCGCGCTTCAGGTAGATTCGCTTCCCGGGCGCGAACCGCTCCGCGAGCGTTACCGGAGTCGGCCGGCCTGCGTACGTCGTGGCGAGGTGATGGAGCTCCGCGTGGAACGCATCGTCGGCGAGCGCATCGCGCCACGCCTGCTCGAGCTCGTCGAGCGCGGGGATCAGCGTCTCGGGGACGTAGCGGCCGCCGTATGCGCCGAAGATCTCCGCGCTCATGACCGGGCCGCCTCGACGTACGCGCGTACCTTGTCGTGATCCTTCACGCCTGGCTCGCGCTCGAGCGACGACGCCGCGTCGACGCCCCAAGGGCGAACCGCAGCGATCGCGTCCCGCACGTTTTCGGGGCCGAGCCCGCCGGCGAGCACGACGCGCCCGTTTGCCGCGGCTGCGGTGCTCCAGTGCGCCGGATCGCTCTTCTGCCACGGCTGGTCGAGCACCCGCGCGACCTCACGGCCCTCGCGCAGGAGCAGCGCCTCGCGCCCGCGAACGGTGCCGCCGTCGTCGGGATAGAACTGAATGAGGTCCGCAGGCGTCTCCGTCGTGTCCTCGACGAAGACGGCGACGGAGAGAACGGTGTCGGGCACGTCGAGCACGGCGGCCGCGCGGCGCGGGCTCTTCTCGACGAGGATGAAGCCGAGCAGGTCGGCGCCCGCCTCGACCGCCGCGTCGACGTCGTCCTGCCGCGTCAGTCCGCACACCTTCACGAGCGGCCGGGAGATCAGCTCGCGCAGCTTCGCCTGCGGATCGGGAGCCTGCATCAGTGCCGAGCCGACGAGGATCGCGTCGGCGCCCGCGAGCTCTGCGAGGGCTCCCTGGGCGCGGGAATGGATCCCGCTCTCGGCGACGACCAGTCTGTCTCCCGCTGCGCGGGAGACTAGGTCGAGCTGCTGCACTCGGTCGATGCGGAACGTGTCGAGATCGCGGGCGTTCACGCCGATCACCGGCGCGTCGAGAGCCATCGCCCGTTGCAGTTCGTCTGCGGTGTGGGCCTCGACGAGCGCGTCCATGCCGAGCTCGCCGGCGTAGGCGAGCAAGCGCGAGGTCGTCGCGTCGTCGAGATCGCGCAAGATCAGCAGCACGGCGTCGGCACCCGACTCTCGAAGCTCACGCAGCTGCTCCTCCGTCGAGAAAAAGCCCTTGGCCAGCAACGGCGCCCTAGTCGCGGCGCGAGCCGCGACCAGATCGTCGATCGTGCCGCCGAACCGGTCGTCGACGAGCACCGAGATCGCGGCGGCGCCTGCCTTCGCGAACTCGGCCGCGAGCTTGGCCGGGTCGGCGTCGGGGCGCAGGTCGCCGGCGGACGGCGAGCGGCGCTTCACCTCGGCGATCGCGCGGAGGCCCGGCTGCGCGAGTGCGTCCGCGAACCTCATGCGGCCGCCCTCGAGAACGCGACGAGCTCGTCGAGCCGCGCCGCCGCCGCACCGGAGTCGACGGCGGTGCGCGCAAGGTCGAGCCCTTCGCGCAGGTCTGCGGCGTGCCCTGCCGCTGCGATTGCGCCGGCAGCGTTCAAGAGAATTGCGTCGCGCCGGCCGCCCTGCTCGCCGGCGAGCACGCGGCGGATCAGATCGGCGTTCTCCGCGGGCGCGCCGCCCGCGAGATCCTCGACCGTGCAGCGCTCGATGCCGAGCTCCTCGGGGTCGATCGTGCGCTCGTGGACGCTGCCGTCTGCGACCTCGCACACGAGGCTCGGGCCGACGGGGGAGAGTTCGTCGATCCCGCCCGCGCCGTGCACGACGAACGCGCGGTGCGCTCCCAGCTGGAGCAGCGCCTCGGCGATCGGCCGGACGAGGGTCGGCGCGTAGACGCCGACGACCTGCGCGCGGGCACGGGCGGGGTTCGTCAGCGGGCCCAGCACGTTGAACACGGTACGCGTTCCGAGCTCCCTCCGGACCGGGGCGGCGTGCTTCATCGCCGGGTGGTGCGCCTGCGCGAACATGAACCCGAAGCCGAGCTCGTCGATCGAGCGGGCGATCCGCTCCGGCTCGAGCTCGAGGTCGAAGCCGAGCGCCTCGAGGACGTCGGCGGAGCCCGTCTGCGACGACGCCGCGCGGTTGCCGTGCTTCGCGACGCCGGCACCCGCGGCGGCGGCGACGAGCGCCGCGGCGGTCGAGATGTTCAGCGTGCTCTTGCCGTCACCGCCGGTGCCGGCGGTGTCGACGAGGTCGGTGCGCGTCGGCTGCACGGCGAGCACGTGGTCGCGCATCGCCTCCGCGCAGCCCGTGATCTCGTCCGCAGTCTCGCCCTTCGCGCGCAGCGCGACGAGGAAGCCTGCGATCTGCGCCTGTGTCGCCTCGCCGCGCATGATCTCGTGCATTGCCTCGAACGCCTCTGCGCGCGTGAGGTCGTGCCCGTCGAGCACCCGCGCAATCGTCCCTTGGATCACAGTCGCCCTTCCAGGAAGTTTCGCGCGAGCGCCGGGCCGTCGGGCGTCAGCACCGATTCGGGATGAAACTGCACGCCGACGATCGGCAGGTCGCGGTGGCGCACCGCCATCACCTCGCCGTCGTCGGCATACGCGGTCGGGACTAGCTCGTCGGGCAGCCTGGTCGCGGCGAGCGAGTGGTAGCGCCCCGCATCGAACGGCTCCGGCAGGCCGGTGAAGAGGCCCGTGCCGTCGTGCTGCACCGGGCTCGCCTTGCCGTGCAGCAGCTCGCGCGCGTACCCGACCTCGCCGCCGAACGCCTCGACGATCGCCTGGTGGCCGAGGCACACGCCGAGCGTCGGAACGTGCGGCGCGAGCCGCCTGATGATCTCGATCGACGCGCCCGCGTCGGCGGGGCGGCCGGGGCCGGGGGAGATGACGAGGTGCGCCGCGCCGAGCTGCTCCGCGTCGTGTGGGGTGAGCTCGTCGGTCCGCAGCACCCGCACCACGAAGCCGAGCGCTCCGAAGAGGTGCGCGAGGTTGTAGGTGAACGAGTCGTAGTTGTCGATCAGCAGCATCATCGGGAGCCATCCTCCGCGAGCTCGATCGCCGTCTCGAGCGCGAGCAGCTTGTTCAGGCACTCCTCGTGCTCGGCGGCGGGGTCGGAGTCCGCGACGATACCGCCGCCCGCCTGG
>JANMQZ010000248.1:0-6911 GCA_031370755.1 Actinomycetes bacterium | reverse complement strand
GGAGAGCCCGAAGACCGGCGGCTCGTTCCTCATCGTGTCTGACACCGGGGCATGACCTCCCCGGCGCAGTCAATAATCCGGACATGGCACCGCGGATGGTGTTTCTCGGCTTCGGGAAGTGGGCCCGGGCCGACCGGATCTACGCGCTCGAGCCGCTCGAGGGCGACGACCGCGGGCACGGACGCCGGACGCGCGTCTGGGTCGACGGCGTGCCCGACCCGATCGTCGCGTCGCGCACGGAACGGACGATCCTCACCGAGATGGGTCACGACACCGCGCAGGCGATGAGCCCGCTCCTCGACGACGCGCTCGACCTCGCCGAGCGGCTCGCCGCCGCAGCCGAGGAAGGCCGCGTCGACCTCGGCGACCTCGGCCGTCGCGCGCGCCGGCTCCTCGAGGCGACCGCGCGTCCGCCGGAGCCCGAACAGCTCTTCTGATGGCACTGCAGGCTTTGCCGCGACCGCCGGTGCATCCGCTGCACCGCGACTTCTTCGCCCGCTCCGTGCACGAGATCGCACCCGAGCTGATCGGTGTAACGCTGCTCGTCGACGGCATCGGCGGCGTGATCGTCGAGGTCGAGGCGTACGACCAGGAAGATCCCGCGAGCCACGCCTTCCGCGGCGAAACGGCGCGCAACGCACCGATGTTCGGCCCGCCCGGCTTCGCATACGTCTACCGCTCGTACGGCATCCACTGGTGCCTCAACTTCGTCTGCGACGCACCGGGACGCCCCGACGCGATCCTCATTCGCGCCCTGGAGCCGACGCACGACCTCGAGCGCATGCGCGAACGGCGGCATGTCGACGCCGAGCGCGCCCTCTGCTCCGGGCCTGGCAAGCTCTGCCAGGCGCTCGGCGTGACGCGAGAGCACGACGCCGCCGCACTCGACGAGCCGCCGTTCGACCTGCTCGCGCGGACGACGACGCCTCGCATCGTCACAGGCCCGCGCATCGGCATCACGCGGGCGGCCGAGCTCCCGTGGCGCTACGGCCTCGAGGGCTCGCCGTTCCTCAGCCGTTCTTTCCGACCCTGAGGCGGATCGTCATGCCGGGCGCCGCGGCAACCCCCGCGCGCGGCTCCTGCGCCACCACCCGCCCGGCCTTCCCGTCGCCGAAGCGGATGACGGTCTGCAGCTTGAGCTTCCGCAGCTTCGCGCGCGCCTGCCGTAGGTTCAGGCCGACGATCTTCGGCACCGTGCCGTGCAGCGGCCTCGCGAGCACGAGCGTCACCTTGTCGAACGAGGAGAGCCTCCCGGCTTTCGGGAACTGGCGGACGACGACTCCGATGCGCTGCCCTGCCGTCGCGGGCTTGTAGATCACCTGCGGCGTCAGCGGCTGCGCCGCCAGGCGCACGCGCGCTGCGTCGAGATGCCAGCCGATCACGTTCGGCACCTCGACCTCGTTCAGCCTGCAGTTCGCCGTCTTCGCAGGCCCGCGGCCCGTGAAGTACACGAGGAACGACACGTCACGGCAGCGCCCGTTGTCGAGCTCGATCTGGCCGTCGCGATACGTGACCCGACGCGAGCTCGCCGAGAGGTACGGCGGCGTCGGGAAGCTCGCCGGCTGCGCGTCGATCGCGGCGAGCGCCGACTCCATGAACGACTTCCAGATCTGCGCCGGGAACGTTCCGCCCGCGACCGGGCGGCCGTGGTACTCACTCAGCATCGGCCGCAGGCCCTTCGGGTAGCCGACCCAGACCGCGGTCACGAGCTGCGGCGTGTAGCCGACGAACCAGGCGTCGCCGTAGTTCTCGGTCGTGCCGGTCTTGCCGGCGACGGGCTGGTTCGGGAGCGCGGCTGCCCTCCCTGTCCCGCTCGTCACGACCCCCTGAAGGAGCTGCGTCAGCAGCGCCGACTGCTCGGCGGACAGCACGCGCGTGCGCACGGGCGCGTTCGCGAACGCGACCTTGCCCTTGGCGTCGTCGATCTCGGTGATCGCTCGTGGCTGGTTTCCGAAGACCGCGCCGTCGATGCGATAGCCGCCGTTCGCGAAGGTCGCGTACGCGCGCGCCATCTCGAGCGGATTGACAGCCTGTGATCCGAGCCCGATCGAAAAGACCCCGTCGAGCGGGCTCGTGATCCCCAGCTCGTGCGATGTGCGCACGACGCTCGAAGGCCCGACCACCTTCGTCAGCTGCGCAAAGACGGAGTTGTCGGATGCGGAGATCGCCCTCACGAGGTCGATCGATCCGAGGTACTCCCCCTCGTAGTTGTGGACGTACCAGTACTTGTTCCCGAGGAAGATCGACACCGGCTTCGACGTGAACGTCGAGAGCGGCGAGATGCCCTCCTTCAGGGCCGTCGCGAGCACGAACGGCTTGAACGACGAGCCCGGCTGGCGCTCACCCTGCACCGCGAGGTTGAACTGGCTCGCGTGGAAGCTGCGGCCGCCGTACATCGCGAGCACCGCGCCGTTCGACGGGTTGAGCGCCACGAGCGCCGCCTGCGGCCCGTCCGGGCTCGGCAGCCACTTGTCGATCGCCGCGCGCGCAAGCTTCTGCAGCCGCAGGTTGATCGTCGTGTGCACGCGGTAGCCGCCGCCGAACACACGCTTCGCGCCGAACTGCGGGTCGCTCAGGAGTTGCTGCTTCACGTACTCGCCGAAATACGGCGACTGCCCCATCACGCCCGAGAGATGGACGTTCTGCGGCTTCGGCATCTTCGCCTTGACCGCCTGGAGGTACTGAGGAGCCCCGATGATCCCTTGCTGCAGCATCAACTTGAGCACCGTCGCGCGCCGTTCCTCGGCGGCCCGGGGATGCGCGACCGGGTCGTACCGGCTCGGGTCCTCCGGGATGCCCGCGAGGAGCGCTGCCTCAGGCAGCGTCAGCTTCTGCGCGTTGTGCCCGAAGTACGTGCGCGCCGCGCGCTCGATGCCGTACGCGCCGTTCGCGAAGTAGATCGAGTTCAGGTACGCGGTGAGGATCTCGTCCTTCGTCCAGTTCTGCTCGAGCTGCCACGCCAGCGTTGCCTCTTTCAGTTTCCGGGTGATGGAGCGGTCGGCGCCGGTCAGCTCGTTCTTCACGAACTGCTGCGTGATCGTCGAGCCGCCCTGCACCGCGGACTTGTTCTCGATGTCCGCGAGCAGCGCGCGGCCCATGCCGCGGATGTCGATGCCGCGGTGCTCGAAGAACCGCCGGTCCTCCGTCGCGACGATCGCCTGCTTGATCCACGGCGAGATCTGGTCGCTCTGTACGAGCACGCGGCTCTGGCTGCCGCGCAGCACGGCGAGGATCGTGTGGCCGTCGGCCGCGTAGACGTAGCCGTCGACTTGCTGCTTCGCCGCCTGCTTGAACGGGTCGAGCCCGCTCAGCTGCTGTCCGACCGCGACGACGAGGCCGTAGGCGAACGCCGTGGATCCCAGCACGCCCAGAACACCGATGAGGGCGAGAAGGCGAAGCTTGCGGATCCGGCGTCGCGGCCGGCTCGGAAGGGCCGACTCGGAGCGTTTTCTGCGTAGCAGCACGGAAGCCGGCGGATTGTATCGCCGCCCGGCAGGAGCCTCAGGTCTGGGCGGTCAGGATGGGCGTGTCGGTGGGCGAATCGACCCCGCCGGCGGGCTCGACGGTCGTCGCGACCACGGAGCCCTTGGGCACCATCTCGTCGAGCGGCACCATCGTCGTCGAGCCGCCGCCCTGGAAGAGGCCTGCCCGGATCGGCTTCGAGCCGGGCGGGATCACCCAGGCCTCGTAGACCTTGTCCGCCGGGGCCGACGCCAGCCGGTGGACGACGAGCACGGCGCGCCCGGCCTGGTCGATTGCCACCATGCCGTCACCGCCGCGCAGCGCGACCGTCGTCGATGCGGGATCCATCACAATCTGCACCGCGCGCGACTCGGCAGCCCGGGCCGAGCGCTCGGAGTCGAGCGAGTGTGAGAGCGTCGTCGCCCACGCGCCGAGCGCCACCGCGGCGCACGCCGCCACAGCCGCGACAGCCGCCGTCGTGCGAACGACCCAGGGGCGGCGCACCGGCAGCGGGATCACGTTCTTGCGCTCGGCCGCGGCCGCGGCGAGGATCCGCCCGCGGAGCGCAGCCGGCGGCGCGGGCGACTCGACGCCCCACGCGAGCGCGGCCGCCGTCTCGCCGAGCGCCGCAAGCTCCTCGCGGCACTCCGCGCAGCTGCCGAGGTGCGCCTCGTAGGCTGCGCGCTCTTCCGCGTCGAGCGCGTCGAGCGCGTATGCCGCTGTCAGCTCGTGGACGTCCACGACATCTCCATTCCGGGATCGCCGAGAAGCTCCCGCAGGCGCGAGAGCCCCATGAACATTCGACTCTTGATCGTGCCGAGCGGCTGTCCGAGCCGTTCGGCGAGCTCCGACTGGGTGAAGCCACCGTAGTACGCAAGCTCGAGCGCCTCGCGCTGCTGGTCGGGGAGCTGCTTCAGCGCGTCCTGCACGCGCTCCCGCTGTAGGCGGAGCCAGGCTTCCTCGTCGGCGCCGCCGCCACCGCCGCTTGGCTCGGGCACGTTGTCGAGGGGATCGGCGCGCCGCCGCTCCTCGCGCCGCACGAGGTCGACGGCGCGCCGGTGCACGAGCGTGAGGATCCAGGTGCTCGCCTTGCCGCGTTCCGGGACGAACCTGGCCGCGGTACGCCAGAGCGCGATGAACGCCTCCTGCACCGCGTCCTCGGCGAGCGACTCGTCGCGGAGCACCCGCAGCGCGAGCCCGTAGGCCGGCCGGCCGTACCGGTCGTAGAGCTCGGAGAGCGCTGATTGCTCGGATCGCGCCGCGAGCGCGACCAGCGCTTCGTCCGAGAGATGGGCGAGCTCCCGGTTCACGTTGACCATTCGCCTGCGGACGGCAGCCGGTTCACCGCCTGACCGTATTACTAGACTCGCCGTCAGTGGAGCAGTTCGCCCCCACACGCCACGCCGTGCACGTGCTGCCGGAGGGCGAGCTCGAGCGGAAGCTGAAGGAAGGCCGGCCGCTTCGCGTGAAGCTCGGCGTCGACCCGACCTCCCCGGACGTTCACCTCGGCTTCGCCGTCGTCCTCGACCGCCTCCGCGAGTGGCAGGACGCAGGCAACGTCGTCGTCCTGATCGTCGGCGACTACACCGCCCGGATCGGCGATCCCTCCGGCCGCTCGTCCGAGCGTCCCGTGCTCGCCGACGAGGAGCTCGATGCGAACGCGAAGCACTTCGCCGACCAGGCATTCCGGATCCTCGACCGCGACAAGACCGAGGTACGCCTGAACGGCGAGTGGCTCGCGAAGCTCAGCTTCGCCGAGGTCGTCCGCCTGACCCGCATGCTCACCGTCTCGCGGCTCCTCGAGCGCGACGACTTCGCGAAGCGCTTCGCGGCCCAGGAGCCGATCTCGCTCTCGGAGCTGCTCTACCCGCCGATGCAGGCCTACGACTCGGTCGCGATCGACGCCGACGTCGAGATCGGCGGCACCGACCAGCTCTACAACCTGCTGACCGGCCGCGACATCATGGAGCGGTACGGCAAGCCGCCGCAGCTCGTCGTGACGTACCCGCTCCTCGTCGGGCTCGACGGCGAGGAAAAGATGTCGAAGTCCCGCGGCAACTACATCGGGATTCTCGAACCGCCCGAGGAGATGTTCGGCAAGACGATGTCGATCCCCGACAAGGCGCTGCCGCAGTGGTGGGAGCTCCTCACCGGCGGCGGCGAGCATCCGGAGAGCCCGATGGAATGGAAGCTCGAGCTCGCACGGCGCGTGACGGCGCGCTGGCACGGGGCGGAGGGCGCGGCGGCCGGCGAGGCCCACTTCACACGCGTTGTCCGCCGGCACGAGGCCCCAGAGGAGATGCCCGACGCCGTCGTCGAGGCGAAGGACGGCATGGTCTACCTGCCGGGCGCGCTCCAGGCGATCTTCGGCAACTCCGGCAGCCACTGGCGACGGCAGATCGACCAGGGCGCGGTCAAGCTGAACGGTGAGCCGGTGCAGGGGTACGACGCGGCGGCCGCGGCGCTCGACGGCGCGGTGCTCCAGGCGGGCAAACGCCAGTTCGTCCGGCTGCGCACGCACCAAGCGAATTGACAGGGTCCCACGCCTTGCTACTATGCCCCGGCTGCCCGCGAGGGCTGCGTAGGAAAGTCCCTGCAAACGACTACAACGGAGCGCCTCAGACAGCACTCGGAAGCTAGAAATCCGACGGTTTCTGTGGCCTCTGGCGTCAGTCGGGGCCTTTTTTACGCCGCCACAACGGCCTGGTCTTTGAAAACTCAACAGCGTGCGTTTACGTCGAGACCTCGACTCGGCCGCGGCTTGCCGCGATCGAGAAGAGGAATCAACCTGTCACGCCCGAGCAAAGGCTTCGGCCCGAGCGACGGCGGACTTTGAGCGCAAGCTCGAAGTGAAAAGACCGTCGGCCCCCGTTCGCGGGTGTGCCGGCATTCATCTTCACGGAGAGTTTGATCCTGGCTCAGGACGAACGCTGGCGGCGCGCTTAACACATGCAAGTCGAGCGAGAACCAGTCCTTCGGGGCTGGGGACAGCGGCGAACGGGTGAGTAACACGTGAGTAATCCACCCCCGACACTGGGATAGCCCGGGGAAACCCGGATTAATACCGGATAGCCACTTCGGTTTTCGGACCGGAATGAAAAGGTAGCTTCGGCCTCCGGTTGGGGACGAGCTCGCGGCGGATTAGCTTGTTGGCGGGGTAAAGGCCCACCAAGGCGACGATCCGTAGCTGGTCTGAGAGGACGATCAGCCACACTGGGACTGAGACACGGCCCAGACTCCTACGGGAGGCAGCAGTGGGGAATCTTGCGCTAATGCGGGAAACCGTGACGCAGCGTCGCCGCGTGAGTGAAGAAGGCCTTCGGGTTGTAAACCTCTTTCAGGAGGGACGAAGCCACTCGGGTTAATAGCCCAGAGGGTGACGGTACCTCCAGAAGAAGCCCCGGCTAACTACGTGCCAGCAGCCGCGGTAATACGTAGGGGGCAAGCGT
>JANMQZ010000074.1:0-2318 GCA_031370755.1 Actinomycetes bacterium | reverse complement strand
CTACGCGGCCGCGACTGCTTCTCTGGCCGAAAGCGGTGCCGCCGGTGCCTGGCTCGCGCGCAGCGCGTGCCTGGCACCGCTTTCCCGACTACGCAAGCGGTTCTCTAAGACCCGAACCTGGTTTAAACCAGGTTCGGGTCGTTCGGCTACGCCGCGACGACCGCGTCGGCTTCGCTGCGCGCGGGCAGCACGTCGCGCAGGAACTGCCCGGTGAAGCTCGCCTCGCACGCGGCGATGTCCTCGGGCGTGCCGACGGCGACGATCTCGCCGCCCGCTTCGCCGCCTTCGGGGCCGAGGTCGACGATCCAGTCGGCCTGCTTGATCACGTCGAGGTTGTGCTCGATCACGATCATCGTGTTGCCGGCGTCGACGAGGCGCTGCAGCGTTTCGAGGAGCTTCTCGATGTCGGCGAAATGCAGGCCGGTCGTCGGCTCGTCGAGAATGTAGAGCGTCTTGCCGGTCGCGACCTTCGAGAGCTCGGATGCGAGCTTCACGCGCTGCGCCTCGCCGCCCGACAGCGTCGTCGCGGGCTGGCCGAGCTTGATGTAGTCGAGGCCGACGTCGTGCAGCGTCTGCAACCGCCGGCGGATCTTCGGGATCTTCGCGAAGAACTGCAGCGCCTCCTCGACCGACATGTCGAGGACGTCGCTGATGTTCTTGCCCTTGAAGCGCACCTCGAGCGTCTCGCGGTTGTAGCGCGCGCCCTTGCAGGTCTCGCAGGCAACGTAGACATCGGGGAGGAAGTGCATCTCGATCTTGATCTGGCCGTCGCCCTTGCAGGTCTCGCAACGCCCGCCGCGCACGTTGAACGAGAACCGTCCCGGCTTGTAGCCGCGCACCTTCGCCTCCGGCGTCAGCGAGTAGAGCTCGCGGATGTGCGTGAACAGATCCGTGTACGTGGCCGGGTTCGAGCGCGGCGTGCGGCCGATCGGCCTCTGGTCGATGTCGATCACCTTGTCGAAGACCTCGATGCCCTGGACGCCGCGGTGCGCGCCCGGCTTCATGCGCGCAAGCTTCAGCCTGTTCACAAGCGACTTGAAGACGATCTCGTTCACGAGCGTCGACTTGCCCGAACCGGACACGCCCGTCACGCAGATGAACTTGCCGACCGGGAACTCGACGTCGATCTTCTTCAGGTTGTGCTGCGACGCCTTGAGCACGCGGAACGAGCCACGGTCTTCGGTGCGCCGCGGCGGGATCGCGATCGTGCGTGCCCGCGAAAGGAACTGCCCCGTCAGCGACTTCCGGTTGCGCTCGACCTTCGACGCCGGCCCCTCGGCGACGACCTCGCCGCCGTGCAACCCCGCGCCCGGGCCCATGTCGACGAGCCAGTCGGCGCGTCGCATCATCTCCTCGTCGTGCTCGACGACGACGACCGTGTTGCCGATGTCGCGCAGCCGCTCGAGCGTCCCGATCAGCCGCGCGTTGTCGCGCTGGTGCAGGCCGATCGACGGCTCGTCGAGGATGTAGAGCACGCCGACGAGCTGCGAGCCGATCTGCGTCGCAAGCCGGAGCCGCTGGGCCTCGCCGCCCGACAGCGTCGCGGCGGCGCGATCGAGCGTCAGGTAGCCGACGCCGACGTCGTCGAGGAACGTCAGGCGCTCGCGGATCTCCTTCACGATGCGATGCCCGATCAGCTGCTCGGTCGCCGTCAGGTCGAGCTCGTCGAGGAACCCGAGCGCGCGCTTCACGGACAGCGACGCGAACTCGTTGATCGACCTCGCGCCGACCGTCACGGCCAGCACCTCGGGCTTCAGGCGAGCGCCCTTGCAGACCGGGCACGGCCGCAGCGACATGTACTCCTCGATGCGCTCGCGCTGCGTCGACGAGTCGGTCTCGCGGTAGCGCCGCTCGAGGCTCGAGACGATGCCGTCGAACGCGAGCGTGTACTGGCGCCGACGGCCCATCTTGTTGCGGTACTGGACGTAGACCTTCTCGCCGTCGGTGCCGTAGAGGAAGTAGTCCTGCTCCTCCTCGGTGAGCTCGTCCCACGGCAGCGACGTATCGATCTCGTAGCGGTCGGCGACCGCCTGGATCACCGCCTCGTAGAAGCCCGACGAGCCGCCGAGCGACCACGGCACGAGCGCGCCGTCGTCGACCGAGAGCGACGGATCCGGCACGACGAGGTCGGGATCGATCTCCTGCTGCGAGCCGAGACCGGTGCAGCGCGGACACGCGCCGTGCGGCGCGTTGAACGAGAAGATGCGCGGCTGCAACTCGGCCAGCGACACGCCGTGGTCGGGGCAGGCGAAGTTCTGCGAGAAGAGGAGCGGCTCGCCGTCGATGACGTCGACCGAGACGAGCCCTTCCGCGAGCGC
>JANMQZ010000063.1:0-3671 GCA_031370755.1 Actinomycetes bacterium | reverse complement strand
GCGGCAGCCGCGCCGCTGCGCGGCGAGCTGTAGCCGGGCGAGCGCATCGACCGTGACCGCGTCGACAGCCACGCCCGTCACGTCGCAGACCGCGACGCGGGCGCTGCTCCGCTCGAGCAGCGCGCAGACCCGCGCGCAGAGGCCGGGGAGATCCGCACGGGCGATCGGCCCTGTGATGGCGAACGTCATCGCTTCAGGTGCCGGGGCGGCCATCACGAGACAGACTCGTCTGGTCGGGGAAACTCATCGCTCGCGCGACGATGAATTGCGCATGCCGCCGCTGTCGAAGGGGTAACCGACCAAGGAGCACACGATGAGAGAGATCGTCGTCACGGAATTCATCTCGCTCGACGGCATCGTCGACGAGCCCGGCACCTGGACGATGCCCTGGTGGAACGACGAGATCACGGCGTTCAAGCTTTCCGAGACGCTCGCAGCCGACGCGCTGCTGCTCGGGCGCACTACGTACGATGGCTTTGCCGCCGCGTGGCCGGGCCAGACCGACGAGGCGGGCTTCGCCGACAAGATGAATTCGATGCCGAAGTACGTCGTCGAGCACGTTGCGCGACCCGGAGTGGACGAACTCCACGGTGATCGACGTTGACCGGATCGCGTCGCTCGAGGGCAGCATCCTCGTCGCCGGCAGCATGACGCTCGTCCGCAGCCTGTTCGAGCGCGAGCTCGTCGATGAGCTCCGCCTCCTCGTTTACCCTGTCGTCCTAGGAACCGGCAGGCGCCTGTTCGGAGAGCAGGGGAGGATGGAGCTGACGCTCACGAAGGCCGAGTCGTGCGCGACCGGCGTCGTCAATCTCACGTACCGCCGATGAGTTTTCGGCGCCGCCGAGGTCTCAACTGACATGACTGAGCTCACTGATCGCACACGCTGGCTCGCCCTCTATCTCCTCTGCCTGGGCGACCTGATGATCGTCCTCGATACGACGATCGTGAACGTTGCGCTGCCGTCGATCCGGAACGACCTCGGCTTCTCGCAGACGTCGCTCGCCTGGGTCATCAACGCCTACCTCCTCACGTTCGGCGGCTTCCTGCTGCTCGGCGGGCGGCTCGCCGACCTGTTCGGCTCGCGCCGGCTGTTCCTGAGCGGGATCTCGCTCTTCACCGTCGCGTCGCTCGCGTGCGGCCTGTCGACCTCGCAAGGGCTGCTCGTGACCGCGCGTGCAGTGCAGGGGGTCGGCGGCGCGGTTGTCTCCGCCGTCGCGTTCTCGCTGATCATGAACTTGTTCACCGAAGCGGGCGAGCGCGCGAAGGCGATGGGCGTCTTCGGCTTCGTCATGTCCGGCGGCGGGACGATCGGCGTGCTGCTCGGCGGCGTGCTCACCGACACGCTGTCCTGGCACTGGATCTTTCTCGTCAACTTGCCGATCGGCGTTCTTGTCTACTTCTTGTCGCTGCGGCTCCTGCCGGCGGCGCGCGGGATCGCGACCGGCCGCGTCGACGTGGCGGGCGCGGTCAGCGTGACGGCGGCGTTGATCCTCGCGGTCTACGCGATCGTCAACGGGAACGACAAGGGTTGGACGTCGGGGCAGACGCTCGGCCTGCTCGGGGCGGCGGTCGCGCTGCTGGCGGTGTTCGTCGCCATCGAGTCGCGGATCGCATCGCCGCTCGTGCCACTCGCTCTCTTCAAGCTGCGCAACGTCGCGACAGCGAACGTCGTCGGGATCCTCTGGTCTGCAGCGATGTTCGCGTGGTTCTTCCTCTCGGCGCTCTACTTGCAGCTCGTGCTCGGGTACAGCCCGCTCAAGGTCGGCCTCGCGTTCCTGCCCGCGAACCTGATCATGGGCGCGTTCTCGGTCGGGCTCTCCGCGAAGCTCGTGATGCGCTATGGGATCCGGCGGCCGCTCGCGGTCGGGCTGCTGCTCGCCGCCGCGGGGCTCGTGCTCTTCGCGCGTGCGCCCGTGCACGGAAGCTTCGTCAAGGACGTCCTGCCGAGCATGATCCTGCTGGGCTTCGGCGCCGGCATGGCGTTCAATCCACTGCTGCTCGGCGCGATGAGCGATGTCGAGCCGTCCGAGTCGGGTCTCGCGTCGGGCGTCGTCAACACGGCGTTCATGATGGGCGGCGCGCTCGGTCTCGCGGTGCTCGCGAGCATCGCTGCGTCGCGGAGCGACAGCCTTGCCGCGTCCGGCGACGGCAAGCTCGCCGCGCTTGTCGGCGGCTACCACCTCGCGTTCATCGTCGGGGCGATCTTCGCCGTCGCGGCAGCTGCCGTCGGCGCGACGTTCTTCCGTACCGGGGCGGCGCACGCGCACGCTGTGCAGAGCGGGGAGCCGGCAACCGCGGAGTCGTGAGCCCAGATCTTCTAGACTCGTAGGGCTTTGAGGGGCACCGGCGGAACGTCGCACGATCTCGCGGCGCTTCGCCGCAGCATCGAGGGCCCGTGATCGGAGCTCTGCTCGTCGCCGGGCTGAGCGCGGTCGCGCTCGGCGGAGGTCTCGCGGCGCGCCGCACACTCTTCACCGCGGGGCTCGCGGCGCAGGCCGCAGGTGCGTGCGCGATCGCGGTGGCCGGCTTCTGGGAGCTCGCTGCCGGAAGCGCGTTCGGCGGTGCGTTCACGAGCTCGATCACGGTGCGTGTCGGCGTCGACCCGCTGAGCGGCCTCTTCCTCGGCACGCTCGGGCTGATCGCGGCACCCGCACTCGTCTTCTCGACTCGATATCTGCAGCAGACTGCGCGCGGCCGTGTCGTCGGCACGCTCACGGCGTTCTTTCTGCTGGCGCTCGCGCTGGCCTTGTGCGCGCGCGACCCGCTGACGTTTATCGCCGGATGGGAGCTGATGACGCTGTCGTCCGCCGCGGTGATCCTGGTCGCGCGCAGTTCGGACCGCGAGTCGCGCCAGACCGTCTTCAGCTATCTCGGGGTGACGCACGTCGGTGGCGTGGGCACGTGGGTCGCGGTCCTCCTGCTTGCGCACGCGGGCGCGATCGGCCATCCCGGCGCGATCTCTGCGGGCTCGGGCATTCAGATCGCCATCGCGCTCGCGGCGCTCGTCGGCATGGGAACGAAGGCCGGCGTCATCCCGTTGCATGTCTGGCTACCGCGCGCACATCCCCTCGCGCCTGCGCCCGTCTCCGCCTTGATGAGTGGTGTGATGATCAAGGTCGCGCTGTACGCGCTCATCCGCGTGCTCGTCGAGTGGGACGGCGTGCTGCCGGTGTGGTTCGGCGTCCTTGTGCTCGGCGTCGGAGCGTTGTCGTCGGTCGGCGGGGTCGTGTACGCACTCTTCGAGCACGACCTCAAGCGATTGCTGGCGCTGCACTCGATCGAAAACGTCGGGATCATCGTGCTCGGCATTGGCGCGTGCCTTGTGCTGCGTGCGCGCGGCGCCGACGCGTGGGCGGCCGTCGCACTTGCCGCAGCACTTCTGCACACCGTCAACCACGCCGTGTTCAAGGCCCTCCTCTTCCTCGGTGCCGGCGCGTTCGAGCGGGCGGTTGGCTCGCTCCAGATCGATCGCCTCGGCGGGCTGCTGCGCCGCATGCCCTGGACAGGTGGGGCGTTCTTGGTCGGCGCGATGGCGATTGCCGGCCTGCCGCCCCTCAACGGCTTCGCCTCGGAATGGCTGACGCTCCAGGCGCTCCTCCACGTGTCCGCGTACGGGCAGGTTGCCGACGGCCTTGCAGGCGCGCTCGCGCTCGCGGCGCTCGCCGCGACCG
>JANMQZ010000053.1:0-2312 GCA_031370755.1 Actinomycetes bacterium | reverse complement strand
GCCGTTCCGTACGGTATGGAGCGTCGGTCTCGGCACACTGATCGAGTTCCCGGCGGTCGTCGACAACGGCGTCGCGTACATCGGTAACGCACACGCGACCATCCGCGCGATCTCGATGCGGTTCGGAAGCGTGCTGTGGCGTCACGACACGCCGCACGGGAAGATGGCGTCGTCGCCCGCCGTCGTCGGACGCGAGCTCGTGTACCACACGATGGACGGGAACGTGTTCGTGCTCGATCGCGCAACCGGGCACCTTCGCTGGCACTACGCCGTCGCCTCGCCCGTCGAGTCGTCGCCGATCGTACGGCGCGGCGTCGACTACTTCGGCGCCTGGAACGGCCGGCTCTACGCGCTCGACCTGCGCACGCGGCAGCTGCGGTGGACGCGCTCGCTCGGCGCGAAGATCACCTCGAGCGCAGCGATCGCGGACGGCCGCCTCTTCATCGGCGACTACGGCGGCCGGCTCTGGGCGATCTCGCCGCGCACCGGTGCGACACGCTGGGCGCGCTCCGTGAACGGCCGCGTCTACGGGACGCCGGCGGTCGCGGGCGGCCGCGTCTTCGTCCCGTCGTCGACCGGCGGCTCGCTGACGGCGTTCTCCGTCACGGGCCGCTACCTCTGGCGCGTCGGCACCGGTGCCTACGTCTACTCGTCTCCCGCGGCGTGGGGCGGACGCGTGTTCTTCGGCTCGTACAACGGCGTCTTCTACGGGGTCTCCGCCGCGAGCGGGCGCGTGCTCTGGTCCGTCGGCACCGGCGGGCCGATCTCGGGCGCCGCCGCGGTCGTCGACGGCGTTGCGTATGCCGGCAGCTTCGCGCACCGGATCGTCGGCGTCGACGGGCGCACCGGCCGTGTTCTGCTGCGTTTCGGGCACGGGCATTACGTTCCCGTGTCCGGTAATGGCATGCGCTTACTTTTTCACGGCTACTCTCGTCTCTATGCAGTGGAGCCGCGTTCCGTGAGACGAGCCACCGCCATAGTCCACAAGCGACACCTGCGGCACACGCGCAAATGAGACGCGCGGCGGCCGGGGTCGCCGCCGTTCTCGCGCTCGCAGTTCCGGCAGTCGCACAGGCGTCGACGACGCACGACGCCGCGCTCGCGCGGAAGGGCATCACACACGCGGTTGCGCGCCATTGGGTGAAGCCCGCCGACGCTCTGCGGTACAGGACCGCGGTGACGCGCGCACTGCGCGACGTCCAGACGCTGCCGAGGCTGCGCGGCGACGTGATCGCGTCGCAGCTCTCGCAGATGACGCCGCTCTCGGACTCCTACACGTCGCCGCGCGCGCTGTCGCTCTTCTCGCAGCTCGAGACGAACCTCGACTACCTCGAGACGCACCGCCTGCCGACGGTGCGGGTCGACGTCACCGACGACGAGGGCGTCGTCTACCGGTGGTTCCCTCGCCTCGGTCTCGAGTTCCATCCGCTCGCGAACTTCGGTGCGCTGAACAACGCTGCCGCGAGTGGAGATCCCGACGCGACGCGCACGCTTGCCGACGCGCTCGTCGCGCGCGCGATCCCGCACGACTCGCGCCTGATCTGGGAGTACCAGTTCCGCTTCTCGGGCGGGCGTCCGCCGTGGGCCTCCGGCATGGCGCAGGCCGTGGCCGCGCAGTCGCTTGCGCGCGCGTCGGCGCTCCTCCAGGATCCGGCGCTCGGCGCAGCGGCAGTGCGCGCGTTCGCGTCGGTGCCGCCGTTTCTGCTCTCGCTCCCGAGCGGCCCCTGGATCCGCCTCTATGGCTTCAACGGCCAGGTGGTGCTGAACGCGCAGCTCCAGGCGATCCTGTCGCTCCTCGAGTACTCGCAGACAACGGAGGACACGGGTGCTGCGACGCTCGCGCAACGGCTGTCGACGACCGCGCAGGCGATGTTCCCGCGGTTCGACACCGGCGACTGGTCGCGCTATCAGCTCGGCGGCGCTTACGCGACGCGCGAGTACCAGAAGTTCGTCACCGATCTGCTCGCGAAGCTCGCGCGCCAGACCCAGGACCCGTTCTGGATCGAGACGTCGCAGCGTTTCCACGCGTACTACTACGACCCGCCGCAGGTGACGCAGCCGGCGCCACCGCCGGAGATCTGGCCGCAACCGCTCGACGGCTTCCTCGACGTCGCGCCGATCACGATCGCGCTCTCGATGCGCGCGTCGGTGACGCTCGCCGTCGCCGGCAGGATCTCGACCTACCGGCTCAACGCCGGCACGCGCACGCTGACGTGGAAGCCGCCCGCAGGTCTCGCCGCGGGCTCGTATCCCGCGCAGATCTCGGTGACGAGCTATGCGGGCAAGAAGGCGACCTACCCGCTCGCGCCGGT
>JANMQZ010000318.1:0-3150 GCA_031370755.1 Actinomycetes bacterium | reverse complement strand
CGACGTGAAGGACGAGCAGCTGAGCGGGCACCTGCAGGCGCCGGACTTCTTCGACGCCGAGCGCTATCCGGAGATCGCCTTCAAGGCGACCGAGCTCACCCGCGCAGCCGACGACACCGTGTCGGCGAAGGGCGAGCTGACGCTCAAGGGCGTTACGCAGCCGATCACCCTCGCGGGCACGGTCTCCGCGGCACCGTCCGTCGATCCGTTCGGCCGTGAGCGGCTCGGCCTCCGGCTCGAGTCCGCCGTCGACCGCACCGTCTTCGGCCTCAACTGGAACGCCCCCAACCAGGGCGGCGGCAACTACCTCGGTGACGACGTGAAGCTCATCGCCGAGCTGGCGCTCGTCCGCCAGGAAGGCTGACGATGCGGATCCTGGCCGTCAGCGGCAGCCTGCGCGCCGACTCGCACAACACGAGCCTGCTCCGCGCGGCCGCGGAGGCTGCGCCCGAGGGCATCGAGGTCGAGGTGTGGCAAGGCATCGGCGACCTGCCGATCTACGACCAGGATCTCGAAGGCTCCGACCTCCCGGACGCCGTGCGGCGGCTCCGGGAGGACTGGGCCGCGGCTGACGCGATTCTCTTCGCGACACCCGAGTACAACGGCTCCGTCCCCGGCGGCCTGAAGAACGCGATCGACTGGGCCTCACGGCCGGTGCGCGAAAGCGCCCTCACGAACAAGAACGTCGCCGTGATCGGCGCGAGCACGGGCCAGTTCGGCGCCATGTGGGCGCAGGCCGACCTCCGGAAGATCCTCGGCGTCACGGGCGCCAGGGTCGTCGGTGACGAGCTGCCGGTGACGCGAGCGCACGAGAAGTTCGATGCCGAGGGCCGCCTGCTCGACGGCGAGCTCTTCGAGCGGCTGCGGCTCCTGCTCGAGACGCTGGCGCACGAGGCGGCCCCTGTGGCCGCCGCCGTCTCGGTCTGAGCGCTGAATCCGGTGACCAGGCCGTGGGCCTGGTCACTCCAAAGGGTTAAAGAACGAGGGCCGCTTGCGCGGCCCTCGATTCCGGATACCAGCTTGCATTGGCAGAGGCGCTTCCTGCTCCGGCTGAGGTAGTCCGCCGGGCGGCGCGAAAACGCGTCGTCCCCTACGCTGGCTAGGCGATTCCCCGTAGGTCCCGGGGACGCACCTCTACCCGCTGGTACCTCCACTGCCCGTACTTGATGAAATCACTGCCGGACCACCTCCTTTCCGCGGTAATGCATATATAGCAATCCGGCCAGGACAGCGCTGGACGACTAGCGGCGGGCGTTCGTGCGGGTCGCGACCTGGAGCAGCCCGAGGCACATCTCGTCGGTCGTGCCCTCGCCCCAGAGCACGTATCGCGGCGCGAGCCGCTTCCCGCCCACCATGGGCTGCGCCGCGCGCGAGTTGTCGAAGCGGCAGCTGACGCGAATCGTGTCGCCGGTCTCGGCATCGACGGGATGCTCGAGGTAGTACGCGTCCTGCCAGTGGAAGTCCCAGTGCGGAATGTGCAGCAGCGTCTGCGCGCGCGCCGTGCCGGGGTTCAGCTCGATGCGAATGTCGACACCGCGCAGGTGCATGTGGCCGGCGACGCCGTAGATGCGCAGCGGCCGGTTGACGGTGCGGTCGCACGACGTGCCCACGCTGCTTGCATCGCCGACCTGCGATGGATAGTCCGCCATCGTCTTCTTGCAGAGGTAGAGCAGCCCGATCGAGATGAAGGCGGCGTCCTGCCCGTACTTCTTCACCTCGCTGCGATAGGCGGTATCGCGCGTGCAAAGCGCCGAGCTCGTCCCTGCCGGGCACGGCAGCTCGACGGGCGCCGGCGCAAGGAAGGTGTCGAGCGGCGTCAGCGTCGAGCCCGCGGCCGGCACGAGCTTCAGCACCGCGCTCGACCGGTCCGGCTTGCTCACGTGCGCGTGCCCGGCGTGCAGGAGGTTGTAGTGGATCTGCATCACGATCACCGCGTCGCTGTGCAGGAGCACGCCGGTGCCCGCGGGCAGATCGTTCGTCGCGTGGCCGGGCACCCACGCGCTGATCCACTGCGGCGAGCCGAGCCGGTCGCTCGCCGCGTTCCCCGCGGACGCGCGCGTCTCCGTCAGCTGCGGGCCGCCGAAGCACGTCCAACCCTTGCCGCCGGACTGCGCGTCGAGGCGGCGCGCTTCGGTCGCGTTGTCGCCGGTCGCCTCGAAGAGGATCACGTGGTGGACGATCCCGGTCTGCTGTGGCTTCACGACCGCCGAGGTCACGAACATGTTCTGCGACAGCTTCGGGTCGAGGAGCATGCAGTGGTAGTCGTCGGTCGAGCCGCTGATCACGCGCGGGGTGTATGCGCGCGACGGAGTCAGGGTGAGCGTCGTCCCGGGCGCGGTGGCCGTTCCGCCGAGCGGCTTCACCGAGTGGCCGCTGCCGAGCTTCGCGCCGCCGCGCACCCACGCGGCGATGAGGAACTTCTCGTCCGGCGTGAGCAGCCGGCGCGACGAGCCGAGGAGCGCAGGCGAGTCGGAGCCTGGCATCCAGGGCGGCATCGTGCCGTTCTGAGTCCGCCGGAGGATCGCTTGCGCGTACCCCTGTGCCGAGAGCGCCGACGTGACGGAGAACGGCGCGACCCCGCCGAGCTGATGGCAGCTCGCGCATTTCGCCGCGAAGACCGGTGCGACATCGTCCCAGGTCGGCGTCACCGTCGCGGCCGCGCTCTCGCCGCCTCCGCGGAGGGCAAGCCCCACGACGAGGACCGCTGTGGCGGCGACGGTCAGGGCGAGCAGGCCTCGGCGCACGTTTCAGAGGGTATCGCGCGTAAGAGGCTCTCACACAATGAGCGATTGTGTCGCCCGGACGCGTTCGGCGGCACGCTGCCGCGTCCTCAGTCGGCCCGATAGTGCAACTATCGGGCCTCCCTGCGTCCTTGCATCGCACTCGCCGATCACGCCCGGATCGACGAACTTCATTGTGTGAGAACCTCTTATTGTCCGGGAGTGCACGCCGAGCTGACGATCGAGATCGAGCGGACGCCCGAGGAGGTGTTCGACTACCTCGTGGACGTCTCGAACCTGCCGAACTGGCAGTCGGGCGTCCATGCCGCCCGCCGCGAGGGCTCGCACATCCACGAGTCGCGCAACATGCTCGGGCGCGAGCTCCACACGACGCTCGAGATCGAGGACGAGGAGCGGCCGCGGCTCTTCA
>JANMQZ010000282.1:0-9294 GCA_031370755.1 Actinomycetes bacterium | reverse complement strand
AGCGTCGTCCTCGATGACGAGGATTTTCTTGGCCACGGTGCGAGGCTATCGTTTCCGGCGCGTTAGTTCGTCCTCGACCTCGGCGACGTCGATTCCGGCGACGGCCAGCAGGACATAGAGGTGGAAGAGGACATCGGCAGCCTCGGAGACGAGCCGGCCGTCCCCGGCCGTCGCAGCGATCGCCGCTTCGACCGCCTCTTCCCCGAGCTTCTGCGCGGCGCGCTCGACGCCCTCGTCGGCAAGGGACGCAACGTAGGAGCCCTCGGGCCGATCGCGGACCCGCTCGACGACCGTCCGCCACAGGGCCGGCGCGAAGCAAGACGTAGAGCCGGTATGACACGCCGGTCCTGCGGGCCGCACGCGCAGCAACAACGCGTCTCCGTCGCAGTCGTCGCGCACCTCCTCGACGGCGAGCGTGTTGCCGGAGGTCTCGCCTTTCTTCCAGAGCCGCTCGCGCGAACGGCTCCAGAACCACGCTTCGCCCGTCTCCTTCGTCAGCCGCAGCGCCTCGTCGTCCATCCACGCGAGCATGAGCACGCGACCGTCGTGCGCGTCCTGGACGATCGCAGCGCGAAGGTCAGGCTGCATCGCGAAGGGGGACGCCGAGGGCGCGCAGCTCTTGCCGCAAGGACGTGAGCCGCGACGGCTGCTCGTGCAGGATCGACGCGAGCAGGGCTGCGTCGGCAACGGCGAGCGCCGCGGCGACGTGCGCGGCGTTGCCCGCGCCGCCCGACGCGATCACCGGCAGCGCCACCGCGTCTCGGAGACGGGCGAGCAGCTCGAGGTCGTAGCCGTTGCGCGTGCCGTCGCGGTCGATCGACGTGACAAGCAGCTCGCCGGCACCTCGGGCCTCGCACTCGCGCGCCCAGGCGATCGTGTCGCGCGCCGCGTCGCGCGTCGCCGCGTGCGAGCGCACGCGCCCGCCCTCCGTGTCGATCGCGACGACGACCGCCTGGCTGCCGAGCGAGCCGGCGATCTCCTCGATCAGCTCCGGCCGCGCGAGCGCCGCCGAGTTGACGCTCACCTTGTCCGCACCCGCCTCGAGCACCGCGCACGCGTCGTCGACGCTGCGGATGCCGCCGCCGAAGGTGAATGGGATCGTTACCTGCTCCGCAACGCGCGCCGCGACCTGGACCGCGGCGGCGCGAGACTCGAGCGTCGCGGAGATGTCGAGGAAGACGAGCTCGTCCGCGCCGGCGTCCGAGTACGCCGCACCGAGCTCGACTGGATCGCCGACATCGCGCAGCTCTTCGAACCGGATGCCCTTGACGACGCGCCCGCCCGCGACGTCGAGGCACGGGATCAGACGCGAGAGAGGCATCGCGTCAGGAAGCGGGCGCCCTCCGCGCCGCTCTTCTCGGGATGGAACTGCACGCCGGTGAACGAGCCGTGCTCGACGATCGCCGTCAGCCCTTCGCTCGTCGCGGTCGCGGCGGTCGTCTCTGCCGCGTACGAGTGCGCGAACCAGAACGTCTCGCCGCCGGGCTCGAGCGGCGCCCAGCCGATGCGCGGCACGCGGCCGTCGCGCAGCCGGACTGCGCGCCCGGGCGCGAGGCCGAGCCCCGCGACGCCACCGTCCTCTTCGCTCTCGTCGAGCGCGAGCTGCAGGCCGAGGCAGATGCCGAGGATGGGCCTGCCGGCGGCTGCGCGCTCCTGGAGCGCGGAGTCGAGGCCGCGGCTGCGCAACCCCGCCATCGCGGAGGCAGCTGAGCCGACGCCCGGCAGGACGGCGAGGTCGGCGTCGAGCACAGCGCCCGGCGCGTCGGCGATCTCCGCCGTCGCGCCGAGCCGCTGGAACGCGAGCTGCACCGAGCGGGTGTTGCCGGCGCCGTACGCACAGATCGCGACGTTCACAGTAGGCCCTTGGTCGAGGGGAGCTCGTCGCCTTCGCGCCGCACTGCATCGCGGAGCGCGCGTCCGACCGCTTTGCACGCGGCCTCCGCGACGTGATGTGGGTCGCGGCCGGTCGCGCTCACGTGCAGCGTCATGCGTGCGGACTGCGCGAGGCTCTCGAGCGCGTGGCGCGCGAGCCCCGGATCCTCCTGGAGGTCGATCTCCGCGCCGCGCCGGCCACCGAGGTCGACCGCCGCGCGGGCGAGCGCGTCGTCCATCGGCACGACCGCAGAGCCGTAGCGCGCGATCCCGCGCCGGTCGCCGAGCGCGCGGTCGAGCGCTTCGCCGAGCGCGATCGCCGTGTCCTCGGCGGTGTGATGCGGCCCTGTCTCCCAGTCGCCGCTGCCGTCGACGACGAGGTCGAGGCCGCCGTGGAAGGCGAGCTGCTCGAAGAGGTGGTCGTAGAGGCCTGTCCCCGTCGCGACGCGCACGCGGCCCGAGCCGTCGAGCCCGAGCCGGACACGCACCGACGTCTCCGCGGTCGCACGGACGTGCCGGACGCTGCGGCCGGCCGGCGCGTCGTCGCCTGCGAGGGCGGCGAGCAGGAGGTCGTCGTCCTCGCGGTCACGCACGGTGATGCGGATGCCGTCCTCGCGGGCGCGCACGACGTAGCCGCGCGCGAGCAAGCGCTCGGCGATCTCCACCGCGTCGAATGTCGGCATGAAGACAAAGTTCGCCCGCGACGGCAGCGGCTCGAAGCCGAGCGCGCGCAGCTCGTCGCTGAGGCGTTCGCGCTCCTCGACGACTGCTGCGGCGTCGGGCGGCGTCCGCAGCGCGGCGAGCGCGAGCGCGACGGAGAGCGTCGACACGGGCGCGGGCGCCTGGCGTGCGCGCAGCTCCGCCGCGGTGTCGCGCGCCGCGAGCAGGTAGCCGATCCGCGCGCCCGCGAGCCCGAAGGCCTTCGAGAAGGTGCGGATGACGATCACGCCGTCGTCGAGGAGCGGCACCGCGGTCTCGCCCGCGTATTCGAAGTACGCCTCGTCGACGACGAGCGGTCGCGCGGCCGGCAGCGGCGGGAAGTCGCCGAGCGGGTTCCCCGGACGGCAGCAGAACGTGAGCACGGGCGCGTCGTCGCCGACCGTTGCACCGGCGAGCTCGGCCGCGACGCGAAAGAGCGGGTAGGTCGGCTCGGGCGGTGTCGACACGACGTCGCCGGGGCCTGCGAACGCGCGGGCGCACAGGAGGATGAGGTCGTCGCCGCCCGCGCCGAGCACGACGTTCTCCGGCTCGACGCCGGCGTAGGCGGCGATCGCCTCGTGGATGCCGGGATAGCCACCGTGGGGATACGTGTTCACCTCGGCGAGCGCGGCGGCGATCGCTCCGGGGCGTGAGCTCGGCAGCGGCAGCGGCGGGACGTTGCCGTCGAAGCGGACGATCTCCACCGGGTCGAGGCCCGCGCGGCGCGCGAGCTCCTCGGTCGACGGCGCCCATTCGTACGGGCGGAAGCCGGGCGCGAGCTGCCTCAACGCACAACCGCCAGTGCGTGCGCAGGCATGTTCTCGATTGCCGCGAGCTCCTCGACGGTCGGACGGACGAAGGCCAGACCCGACGCCGTGAGCCGCTGCAGTGTGACCGGCTTCAGGAACGTCTCCAGACCGAGGCCGCCGACGGAGCGTGCCCAGCCGTTCGTCGGCAGCACGTGGTTGCCGCCGGTCGCGTAGTCGCCGCTTGCGACGGGCGAGTGGTCACCGATGAAGATCGCGCCCGCGTTGCGAATCCGCCCCGCGAGCGCAACGGCCTCGCCGAGCAGGACGACATGCTCCGGCGCGCGCCGTTCGACCTCGGCGAGCGCGAGCTCGAGGTCGTCGCCGTCGACCATCTCGCAGACCGAGTCTGCTCCGTGCTCGGCTTGTGCCGCGAGCTCGAGCTCGGCGATCTCTCGGTCTCCCCCACGGCCGAGCACCACGATGACCTCCGACGGTCCCGCGGGCAGGTCGATCGCGACGTCGCGCGACACGAGCAGCTTCGCCTCGTTCACGTAGGCATTGCCGGGCCCGACGATCTTGTCGACGCGCGCGATCGTCGCGGTGCCGTACGCGAGCGCTGCGATCGCCTGCGGGCCGCCGACGGCCCAGACCTCGTCGATGCCGAGGAGCGTCGCGGCTGCAGCGACAAGCTCCGCGCCCTGCGGCGGCGTGACAACCGCGATGCGCTCGACGCCGGCCGCCTGCGCGGGCACCGCGCACATGACGAGCGTGGAGACGAGCGCGCGTGGGACGTAAACGCCGACGGCGCGAAGCGGCACCCAGCGCCGTTCCAGCTCGACGCCCGGCTCAACCTCGAGGCGGATGTCGGCCGGCCACTGCAGCTCGTGCCAGCGGCGCACCCGGTCAGCGAGCGCGAGGATCGCCTCACTCGGAAGATCGCCGACGGACGCGCGAGCCGGCTCGACGCCGTCGAGGCGCAGCGACCACTCGCGCAAAGCAGCGTCACCGCGTAGCCGCACGTCGTCGACGATCTCGGCGACGCTCATGCGGATGCTCCCCGCAACCAGGTTTCAACCTGGTTGCGGTCGTTCCGAAACGACTGCAACCTGACTGAAGTCAGGTTGCTGTTCATGCCAGCATCCGCTCGAGCGGCACGAGCAGGATCGACGAAGCACCCGCAGCCTCGAGCGCGGGCAGCAGCCGCCACACCTCCTGCGCCGGCACGACGCTGTGCACGGCGACCATGCCCGGCTCCGCGAGCGGCAGCACGCTCGGCGCGCGCGAGCCGGGAACGAGCGCGCAGATCGCCGCGAGCGACGCCTCCGGCGCGTTCAGCATCAGATAGCGCGCACCCCGCGCGTCGACGACGCTGCGAAAGACGCCGGCGAGCTGCTGCGCCTCGTCGCGCGGCTCGCGCGGGCCGATGAGCACGGCCTCGGACTCGAGCAGGCGGCCGACCGAGCGCAGGCCGTTCGTGCGGAGCGTGCTGCCGCTCGAGACGAGGTCGACGATCGCGTCCGCAAGGCCGAGCCGCGGCGCGAGCTCGACGGAGCCGCTCACGTCGACGAGCGCGACTCCTGGCAGCAGCTCGCCTGCGAGCCGCGGGAAGCTCGTCGCGACCCGCGCGCCGCGGAGGTCGTCGAGCGATCGCGCGGTCGACTCGGTCGGCACGGCAGCCTCGAGCGAGCAGGCGCCGAAGCCGAGCCGGGCGAGCTCGACCACGTCCGCTCCGCGCTCGCGCACGATATCGAGGCCGGTGATGCCGCAGTCGACGACGCCGTCCTGCACGTACTCGGGGATGTCGTCGGCGCGCACGAGCAACGCCTCGACCGGCGCGTTCCGACACGGGAAGGCGAGCGCACGGTCGCCCGGCGTCTCGGGGCCGAGCCCCGCATCGTGCAAGAGCTCGATCGCGGGCTCCCGGAGGCGCCCCTTCGACGGAACGGCGATTCTCAGGATCTCGACCGGCTGCGCCGTCGCAGCGCCAGCGCGTACCCGCCCTCGCCGTTCCGGAGCCATTGCGCCACGCGCGTCACCGTCGTCGTCGAAGCCTGCGCCCGGCGCGCGACCTCCAGATACGGCAGCCCCTCCGAGAGGAGCTTCGCGACCTCCCAGCGGTGCGCCATCGCGTCCAGCTCCGACCTCGTGCACAGGTCGCGGAGGAAGCGCTCCACCTCGTCCGGATTCCGGAGCGAGGCGATCGCCCCGAAGAGCTCTCGATGTTCTTTTGTCGGCCAATGTCGGGGGTCTGCCGTTGCGCGGGATGCCATCGTGTTACCATAGTAACACGTTGATACGGAACTTTGCAATCCTTCCGGCCGTCGACGTCCTCGACGGGAAGGCCGTGCGGCTCCTGCGCGGGGACTTCGGCCGGATCGAGGTCGATGCCGGCGACCCGCTCGAACTCGTCCGGCGTGCGGCTGGTACCCGCCCACCCCTCGTCCACGTCGTCGCGCTCGCGGCGGCCCGGGACGGCGGAGCTCCCGTCGAGCTCGCCGCGGCGGCCGTCGCAGCGGCGGCGCCGGTGCCGGTTCAGCTCGGCGGCGGCGTCCGCTCGCCCGCCGATGCGGAGGCGCTCGTCGCTGCCGGAGTCGCGCGCGTCGTCGTCGGCACCGCCGCGTTCGGGGAGACGCCCCTGAGCGCGTTCGTCGCTGCGATCGGGGACCGGCTCGCTGTGGCGATCGACGTCGCGGAGGGGATCGTGCGCACAGCCGGGTGGCTCGAGTCGTCCGAGCTGACGACCGCCGAAGCACTCGCCCGCTGCACGAACGCGGGCGTCGCGACCGTCGTCTGCACCGCGATCGAACGTGACGGCGCACGCAGCGGTCCGGATCTCGCGCTGCTCCAGGAGGTGCGTGAGCGGTTCGCCGGCCGTGTGCTCGCCGCCGGCGGCATCCGCGACGCCGCCGACGTGCAGGCGGTGCGCGAGCTCGGCCTCGACGGCGTCGTCGTCGGCCGGGCCTGGCTCGACGCCACGCTCGTCCTCTGACGTAGACACGCAACCAGGTTGCAACGGAGTTGCAACCTGGTTGCAGCTCTTCGCGTTACGACAGCAGGAGCGTCAGCAGCGCCTTCTGAGCGTGCAGGCGGTTCTCCGCCTCGTCCCAGATCGCTGACCGCTCGCCGTAGAGCACATCCGCAGTGATCTCCTCGCCCGCGTGCGCGGGCAGGCAGTGCATGACGAACGCATCCGGCGACGCGAGCGCGAGCAGCGCCCCGTCGACGCGGTACGGCTCGAGATCCTCCAAGCGTCGCGCGCGCTCGTGCTCCTGCCCCATGCTGATCCACGTGTCCGTGACGACGACGTCTGCGCCCTCAACGGCCGCACGCGGATCGCGAACGGTCACGACGCCGGGCGCCTCGTAGCCGTCGGGACACGCGGCGACGACCTCGTAGCCGAGCAGGTCGCCGAGCGCCGCAAGCGAGACGAGCACGTTCGAGCCGTCGCCGACCCACGCAACGCGCACGCCGGCAAGCGTGCCGAGCCTGTCGCGGATCGTGAGCGCATCCGCGAGCGCCTGGCACGGATGCTCCGCGGCCGTGAGCGCGTTGATCACGGGGATCGACGCCCACTCGGCCCACGCCTCGAGCTCCGCGTGCTCGTGCGTGCGCACGGCGAGGACGTCGAGATAGCGGGAGAGCGCGCGCGCTGTGTCGGGCAGCGACTCGCCCCGCGAGAGCTGCAGCTCCTCGGGGCTCAGCGCGAGCGCGGCGCCGCCGAGGTGCGTCATCGCGACCGAGAACGAGACGCGCGTGCGAGTCGAATGCTTCGAGAAGTAGAGGCCGAGGGTCGCGCCCGGGAAGAGCGGCTGCTTCGGGTTCTCGCGCAGCGTCACGGCGAGATCGAGGATCGCCTCCGCCTCCTCCGGCGCGAGGTCGGAGATGCGGAGCAGGTCCCGCCCGGCGAGCGACATCGTCAGCATCCCCACCGCTCCTTCGCTGCTGCCACCGCGGCGCCGACGTCGCCGAGGCGCGGGGCGGGCGGCGGTGGCTCGAACGTTCCGGCCCGGACGCTCGCCGCGACCTGCTCGTGTGCCGTGCGGAACGGCACGCCGTCACGGACGAGCGCTTCCGCCGCGTCCGTCGCGAGCAGCAGCGGATCGGATGCGGCGGCGGCAAGACGGTCGCGGTCGAACTCGAGCCCGGCGACGAGCACCGTGAGCGCCGCGAGCGCACCCTGCACGTCGCGCCGCGCCGCGAACACCGGCACCTTGTCCTCCTGGAGGTCGCGGTCGTACGCGAGCGGCAGGCCCTTCACCGTCGCGAGCAGTCCGGTGAGCCGCCCGATCGCCGTCCCCCCCTTGCCGCGCGCGAGCTCTGCGACGTCCGGGTTCAGCTTCTGCGGCATCATCGACGACCCCGTCGCGGCGGTCTCGGGCAGCCGCGCGAAGCCGTACTCCGCCGTCGTCCAGAGGCAGAGCTCCTCGCCGATGCGTGAGAGATGCGTGAAGAGCACCGCGGCGGCGTAGAGATAGTCGAGCGCGAAGTCGCGGTCGGAGACGGCGTCGAGCGAGTTCCGCATCGGGTTCGGCGGCGGCGGCAGCGGCAACGTGGAGCCGGCGAGCGCGCCCGAGCCGAGCGGCGAGGGCTGCGCCTGCGCCCGTGCGAACGCGAATCGGGCGCGGTCGCGCTCCAGCATCTCCGCCCACGCGAGCAGATGGTGGCCGAGCGTGATCGGCTGCGCACGCTGGAGGTGCGTGTAGCCCGGCATCGGCGTCGTCGCGTCCTCGGCGGCGTGCTCGAGGATCGCGGACGCGAAGGCGACGAGCGAGGCGTCCGCATCGGCGCATGCATCGACGACGTAGAGCCGCAGCGCCGCCGCCACCTGGTCGTTGCGCGAGCGGCCGGCGTGGATCTTGCGGCCAACCTCACCGAGCTCGGTCTCGAGGAACGAGTGCACGTCTTCGTCCCCGCCTTCGGCGGGGACTGGGGACTCGGCGATCTCGGCGAGGCGCTGCCCGACCTCCTGCAGCTCGTCGGCCGTGAGGATCCCCGCGGCTTGGAGCCGACCCGCGTGGATCAGCGTCGCCTCACAGTCGTACGGCAGCAGCTCGGCGTCGTCCGCCTTCAGGAAGTCCCACACCTCAGGCGCGAGCTCCGCGCCGACGCGTCCCGACCAGAGCGTCACAACGGCACGTGCCCCTGCCGCTCGAGCATCGCGCGCGTGTCGGCAATGTCGTTCACCTGCACCGCAAGCTGGCCGATCCGGTCGGCCGCGGTGAACGCGGTCGCGCTCCGCTCCATGCTCAGCCGCTCGGGGTCGTACGTCACGGACTCGCCGCTCGTGTCGAGGATCGTGTAGTCCTCACCGCGCCGCAGCTCGAGCGTCACCTCGCCGGTGACGACGGACGCAACCCAGCGCTGCAGCGACTCGCGGAGCATCAGCGCCTGCGGGTCGAACCAGCGGCCCTCGTAGAGCAGGCGGCCGAGCCGCCGGCCGTCGACCGCGTAGCGCTCGAGCGTCGCCTCGTTGTGGATGGCGCTCAGCAGCCGCTCATAGGCGATGTGCAGCAGCGCCATCCCGGGCGCCTCATAGATGCCGCGGCTCTTCGCCTCGATGATGCGGTTCTCGATCTGGTCGGACATGCCGAGGCCGTGCCGGCCGGCGACCGCGTTCGCCGCGCGCAGCAGCGCAACCGGATCGCTCTCGTGCTCGTCGCCGTCGATCGCAACCGGCACCCCGTTCTCGAAGCTGATCGTCGTGATCTCCGGCTCGATCTCGACGGCAGCATCCCAGTGCGCGGCGCCCATGATCGGCTCGACGATCTTCATGCTCGTCGCTAGCAGCTCGAGATCCTTTGCCTCGTGCGTCGCGCCGAGGATGTTCGCGTCGGTCGAGTACGCCTTCTCGACGGAGCCGCCGTGCGGCAGCCCGCGCGCGTCGAGCCACTCGCTCATCTCCCGCCGGCCGCCGAGCTCCTCGATGAACGCCTCGTCGAGCCACGGCTTGTAGATCCGGAGGTTCGCGTTTGCA
>JANMQZ010000279.1:0-1656 GCA_031370755.1 Actinomycetes bacterium | reverse complement strand
TGCTCGAGGACACGGCCCGGTTCATGGCCATCCCTGGGGTCGGCAAGAAGACCGCCGAGCGCGTCGTGCTCGAGCTGAAGGAGAAGCTCGGTCTCGAGCAGATCGGCTCCGACGGAGCCCCGGACTTCGTCGCCCGCGACGCGCTTCTCGAGCTCGGCTACTCGGTCGTGGAGGCCGACCGGGCTCTGGCGACGACCGATCCCGACGATCCGCCCGAAGAGCGGGTGCGACAAGCCTTGAGGGCGGCGTGACCGAGCCCGAGCAGTTTCTGGCGCCGAGCATGCGTCCCGACGAGGACGAGCTCGACCGCTCGCTGAGGCCGCGCCGGCTGGATGACTTCGTCGGGCAGGAGCGCCTCAAGGAGCAGCTCGACATCACGCTGCAAGCTTCTCGCGCGCGCGAGGAGGCGCTCGACCACGTGCTGCTCGTTGGGCCGCCGGGCCTCGGCAAGACGAGCCTCGCCTACATCGTGCGAGAGGAGCTCGGAGTCGGCATCCGCTGCGTCGCCGGGCCTGCGCTCGAGCGGAAGGGCGACATGGCGGCGATCCTGACCGCGATGGAGCCGCGCGACGTCCTCTTCATCGACGAGATCCACCGCCTGTGCAGCGCCGTCGAGGAGGTGCTCTATCCGGCCCTCGACGACTTTCGGCTCGACATCATCGTCGGCCAGGGACATGCGGCCCGCACGCTCACGCTCGAGGTGCCGCCGTTCACGCTGATCGGTGCGACGACGCGCACGGGCCTGCTGACGACGCCGCTGCGCGACAGGTTCGGGATGACCTTCAGGCTCGAGTACTACGAGCCGGCGGAGCTCGGGATCATCGTGCGGCGCTCGGCCGGGATCCTCGGGGTCGAGATCGCCGACGACGCAGCCGACCAGATTGCAGCTCGCTCTCGTGGTACGCCTCGCGTGGCAAACCGCATCCTGCGGCGGGTGCGCGACGTCGCCGAGGTGCGCCACGAGGGCGTGATTACGACAGAGATCGCGGCTGAGGCGCTCGAGCTGCTCGAGGTCGACAGCCACGGCCTCGAGCGCACCGACCGCGAGCTCCTGCGGGCAATCGTCGAGCGCTTCGAAGGCGGGCCGGTCGGCCTGTCCACCTTGGCCGTGGCCATGGGCGAGGAGCCGGACACGGTCGAGGACGTCTACGAGCCGTACCTCCTGCAGCTCGGTTTCATCCAGCGCACTCCGCGGGGCCGCGTCGTGACGAAGCTCGGCCAGGCCCACGTCGGCGCCGCCAAGAAGGAAGAAGCGCTCTTCTAGGAGGTCCCGGGCCACGGGCCCGGGACTCGCGCAAAGTGCTTCGCACTTTCCGCGACTAAGAGCACACAAGCCGAGGAACAACGGTTCGATCAGCCTGCCCATGCCACGGTCGAGCTTTGGTGTCCGAGCTCTTGTGAGACCGGCCAGTTACTCCCACACGGCTGGGACAACGTGGACTAGGAGCGTTCGAGCAGCTCCGCGGCGCGATCGATCGTCGCGACCACCTCGGCGAGGGTCCGCGCAGGGTCGTCGTTCCAGCCGTCGATGGACGCGGTGCCGGTCACGTCGCCGAGCGCCTCCGTGGCATCACCGAGCGCACGCGCGTCGAAGCCGTGCGCCACGAAGTCCAGTTCCGTGGTCTCGCCATGCTGGCGGTGCCAGCTCGCGAGGAG
>JANMQZ010000269.1:0-1643 GCA_031370755.1 Actinomycetes bacterium | reverse complement strand
TTGTAGTCGGCTGCCGCGATGCCCATGCCGGCGTTCGCGTCCGCCACGCCGTCACTCTTGCCGCGTCCGGCAAAACGGAACCCGAGCCCGCCCGTCGTCGGCTCGTTGAGGTAGAGCCGGTTCGGATCCTCGTCGTTTGCGACATACAGGTCAGGGCGCCCGTCTCCGTTGACGTCGGTGAAGACCGCGCCGAGGCCGTGCTCGAAGTGAGACGACTCGAGACCGGCCTGCACGCCCACCTCGCGGAACCTCGCGTGGCCGTTCGCACCGTCGCCCTGGTTCAGGAAGTGAAGGTCGCGCACGCCGAGGTGGTTCGTCGGGAAACCGGCGGCGGAGCCCGGAGTCGGCGCGTTGATGTCGGTGTACCCGGCGACGAAGAGGTCGGGGCGGCCGTCGCCGTTCACGTCGGTGACGGCGGCGCTCGAGTGCCAGCCGTAAGAGACGACATTGGACGAGCGCGACCCCTCCGTAAACGTCCCGTTGCCGTTGTTCCAAAGCAGCTTGTCGTCTACGGCCGTCGAGACGTAGAGATCGGTGTAGCCGTCGCCGTTGAGATCGGCCGCGACGCAACCGGTTCCCTTGACCCGAAGCCCTGCTCCGGAAGACTTGCTTACGTTCACGAACTTCCCGCGGTCGTTGCGGAAGAGGGCGCTTGGCGGCAGGCCGCCACGGGCCTGCCACTCGGGGATGTTCGCGTCGGAGTACGAGTTGACCACAAACAGGTCGAGCCAGCCGTCGTTGTTGTAGTCGAGCCAGCAGAGGCCGCCGCCCATCATCGCCTGGGTGTCCGGGGATACGCCGAAGCGGAACGAGCCCTGGCGGAAGTCGAGCCCGACCTGCTTCGCGACGTCCTGCAGCCGCACGCCGGCGAAACCGGCCGCTATGGCGCGGGCTGTCTCCGCGCTGACGGGCGGCGGCGTGCTCGCGCTCGCCGCGACGACCGCCGGCGTCAAGAGCTCTGCGCTGCTCGCGGCTCGCGAGCGCGAGATGAGGTATTGGCCGGGTCGATCCGACGTGAGCTCGAACGTCTGGCTGAACCGGATTCGGCTCGCCACGTGCGTGGCAGCGAACGTCGATGGGTCGAAGGTGGTGATCTGCGCAGTCCCTTCGAGATCGGCGATCGCGAGCGGCGCGCCCTGGCCCTTCGGGGCTTCGAGGTGGATCCGCAGCCTCTCGATGTTGTAGGTCGGCACGCCGATCGGCTTCCCGGCCGCGTCGCGAAGCCGCTGCTGCAGGCCGGCGAGCCACCGGCCGGACGCACCGGTGGCCGCAAGGGTCGCGTCGCGCTGCCGGAGCGCGTCGGCTTCGCTGCGAAGGTCGACGATCAGGCTGCGGGCGATCTGCCGAGCCGCTTTCTGTGTCAGCGTCGATTCGACCCCTTTCGAGGGCAGGATCGTCACGACGGGTAAGCGAGTCGTGGTGGTCGGCTCGAGAGCCGGTGCTGCGGTCAGACGCGCGGGGATGCCGGCGAGGGCGATCGAGCCTCCGGCGATGGCAACGCCGACCACGGCCGCCGCGACCGCGGCCGGCCGCCGGCTACGGAGAGCGGCGAGGCGGCTCGCTGCCCACGCGCGAACCCCGAACGCGGTCAGGAACGGGTGCGCGGCGCAGACGATCGCGAGCGCACCGAGCAGCGCGACCTT
>JANMQZ010000260.1:0-2972 GCA_031370755.1 Actinomycetes bacterium | reverse complement strand
TGGCGGCGAGCCAGATCCCCTTCGCGCAGTCGTCGACGTAGAGGAACTCGCGGGTCGGCGAGCCGTCACCCCACAGCACGATGTCGCGCTCGTCTCGCTCCTGGGCGTCGACCATCTTGCGAATCAACGCCGGGATGACGTGCGACGTCAGAAGGTCGAAGTAGTCGCGCGGCCCGTAGAGGTTCACGGGCAGGAGGTAGATCGCATTCGTCCCGTACTGCTCGCGGTACCCCTGCGCGCCGACGAGCAACGCCTTCTTCGCGACGCCGTACGGCGCGTTCGTCTCCTCCGGATAGCCGTCCCAAAGGGTCTCCTCGCGGAACGGCACTGGGGCGAACTTCGGATAGGCGCAGATCGTGCCGAGCAGGACGAGCTTGTGAACGCCGGCGATGCGGCTCTGCTCGAGCACGTGTGCGCCCATCATCAGGTTCGAGTACCAGAAGCGGCCGTGATTCGCCTGGTTCGCGCCGATCCCGCCGACCTCGGCCGCCAAATGGATCACGAGCTCGGGCTGCGCGGTCTCGAAGAGGCGCGCGACGTCTCCGGCTTCCGTCAGGTCGTAGTCGCGGCGCCGGGCGACGAACGGCTCGATCCCGTCGCGGCGCACGCGGTCGACGAGATGAGAACCGAGGAAGCCGCCGCCCCCGGTGATCAACACGCGCACCCGCCTAGAGTAGCGTCGGGCACCGATGGCTCTGGCGAACCGAAACATTCTCCGAACACCCAGCGCGCTTCGCAGCGGGGCGCTCACCGGGCTCGCCCAGGTCGTCCTCGCGCTCGCCGCTGCAGGGGCCGGGGCGCTGCTCGCCCACAAGTTCGGCAGGAACGCGGAGACCGACGGCTTCCTCGGTGCCTACGGGGTCTACCTCGTCCTCGTGCTCGCCGCGCAGGCCTTCCGAATGGTCGTGGTGCCCGACCTCACCCGCGCGGCGGCCGAGGGGCGGCTCGGCGTGGAGAGCCGCTCGGTCGCGGTCGCGTTCCTCTGTCTCGCGCTGCCCGCCTCGGTGCTCGTCGCCGTCTTCTCGGCCCAGCTCGGTGACCTGATCACGGGCAACCTGCCGCCGCGGGCCGCGGACATCGCGGGTCGTGCGCTCGCCATTCTCGTGCCCGCGGCGTTCGTCCAGCTCCTCGCAGCGCTCGCTGCAAGTGCGCTCGCCGCGATCGACAGCTACGGCACGGCCGCGGGAGGCTTCGCGCTCGGAGGCATCACGGGGCTTGTCGTCTTCGCTGCGCTCGCCGACACGAAAGGGATCGTCGCGCTTGCCTGGGGGCTCGCGGCGAACGCGCTCGTTGCGCTCACGATTCCCGTGGTCGCGCTGCTGCGCAAGCACGCCCTCTCAGGTGACGCACCCCGTCAGCTCGACGTGCTCGCGCGCCTCTGGCAGCTGCTTCAAGGCGCCGCGGTTCCCCTCGCGCTCCAGGGTTGCTACCTGCTCGCGCTGCGCTTCGCCGCAAAACTGGGCGTAGGCAGCGTGACGAGCTTCTCGTACGCGTACCTCGCCGCGTCGACGCTCGTCGGCGCAACCGCCTTCTCGCTCGGCCTCATCTCGTCCGCGCCGCTGACGCGCCGAGGCATCGACCCGGAGGAAGCTGGGCGCCACGTCGTCCACGCGGGGTGGGTGAGCCTCTCGCTCGTCGGTGCAGCGGCAGGCGTGTTCGCGCTCGTCGGTGGCCGCATCGTCGCGTTCGTGCTCGGCGACGCGTACAGCGGCCACGTCGGGCGCGACCTCGGGCACCTCGTCGTCTACCTCTCGCCGTGGATGATCGGCTGGGTCGGCTTTGCGGTCACATTCCCGCTCGTCTTCGTCGCCGGCAGGAAGACTCTGCTCGTGCCGCTCGCGCTCGCCGGCTTCGCGCTCTGCATCCCGCTCGGCCTCGGCCTGCGCGCCGCCTGGGGCCTCCCCGGTGTGGCAATCGCCATCGGCATAGCGACGCTCGTGATCGCGCTCGGGCTGATGGCCGCTGTGTCGACGCGCGCACTCGCGATCGCTGCTCTCGGGCTCGCCCGGCTCGCGCTCGTCATCGGCGCCGCAAGTGCGCTCGCGTTCGGCGGGCTCTCGCTCGCACTTTCACCGATCCCGGCGGCCTTGCTCGGCCTCGTCGTCTACGGGCTCATCGTGTTCGCGACACGATCGCTCGGGCTGACCGAAGCGTGGACGTACGTGCGAGGCCTCCATTGAGCGCGCAACGCGCGCTCGTCACCGGTGCCGGAGGCCAGGACGGTTCGTACCTCGCCGAGTCTTTGCTGGAACGGGGCTACGTCGTCGTCGGCGTCGTCCGTGACGCCGCGCAGGCGCACGACCACCTCGACGGCGTCGAGCTCGTCGAGGTCGACCTGCTCGACCAGGCTGCGCTCGCGCACGTGCTGCGCGAGCACCGGCCGGGCGAGGTCTACAACCTCGCGTCACCGTCGTTCGTGCCGCGCTCCTGGGAGCATCCGGTCGAGACGGCGGAGTTCGCGGCGGTCGGCGTGACCTCGCTGCTCGAGGCGATCCGCGCGGTGGACAATGGCATCCGTGTCTACCAGGCGTCGTCGAGCGAGATCTTCGGCGAGCCGGCTGAGGTGCCGCAGAGCGAGTCGACGCCGCTCGCGCCCGTGACGCCGTACGGCGTCGCGAAGGCGTACGGGCACTTCATCATCGGCTCGTACCGCCGCCGCTACGGGCTGCACGCGAGCGCGGGGATTCTTTACAACCACGAGTCGCCGCGGCGACCCGAGAGCTTTCTTCCGAGCAAGGTCGCGCACGCCGTCGCGCGTATCGCGAAGGGAGACGTGGACGAGTTGCAGCTCGGAGATCTCGACGCCCAGCGCGACTGGGGATACGCGCGTGATTACGTCGAGGCGATGCGGCTGATGCTGCAGCAGGACGAGCCGAGCGACTACGTGGTCGCTACGGGCGAGCTGCACACTGTGCGCGAGCTCGTCGAGGTCGCCTTCTCGCACGCAGGTCTCGACTGGCAGGAGCACGTCC
>JANMQZ010000252.1:0-8657 GCA_031370755.1 Actinomycetes bacterium | reverse complement strand
ACTGCAACCAGGCTGAAGCCTGGTTGCGGGTCGCCCGTCGCGCGTGGCGGCTTTGCCGCCGCCCACTCACCCACGAGCGGCCCCCGGTTCCCACGCAGCAAAGCGAAGCGGTGCGTTGGGAACAGGGCGAGCCGCCGAAGGCGGCTCGCCCAGCAAAGTGGGGGCGGGAGGATTCGAACCTCCGTAGGCTGAGCCGACGGGTTTACAGCCCGTTCCCTTTGGCCGCTCGGGCACACCCCCGGGAGCGGGGATTGTAGCTTTGGCCCCGTGAGGGCGTTCGACGTCGCGATCGTCGGTGCCGGGCCGGCCGGCTCGGTCGCTGCCCACCGGCTCGCGCGAGCGGGCGCGAGCGTTCTGCTCGTCGACAAAGCGGTCTTCCCCCGCGACAAGCCGTGCGGGGGCGGCGTCACCGGGCGCGCCGCGCGTTTGCTCCCGTTCTCGATCGAGCCCGTCGTCGAGGACGTCGTCGACCGGCTCGAATGCCGTCTCGGCTACGGCAGGCGTTTCGAGCGGCGAGCACGCGCACCGCTCGCGTACATGACGCAGCGCGCGCGGCTCGACCACTTCCTCATGCACAAGGCCGCCGAAGCGGGAGCCGACGTGCGCGACGGCGTCAAGGTCACCGACGTCCGTGCGAACGCCATGAGTGTCGACGGAACCGAGATCGGCGCACGCATCGTCATCGGTGCAGACGGTTGCAACGGCTCCGCGGCGAAGATGCTCGGCCTCGCGCAGGAGATCGTGCACGGCGTCGCGCTCGAGGCGAACTATCCGCACGACTCGCGGTTCGCGCACGCGATGACACTCGACATCGCTGCGGTGCGCGGGGGCTACGGCTGGGTGTTCCCGAAGGGCGACCATGTGAACGTCGGCGTCGGCGGCGACGAGAGCGAGGGGCCGAAACTCCGCGCGCACCTGCGGCGGTGCTGCGAGGCGCACGGCATCGATCCCGACGCGGCGCGGGACGTCCGCGGGTACCGCCTGCCCATGCGCAGGCCCGGGAGCGAGCTCGCGCGCGGCACGGCCGCAGTGATCGGCGATGCGGCCGGGCTCGTCGACCCGTTCTCCGGCGACGGTATGTACGAGGCCTTTCTCTCGGCGCAGCTCGTCACCGAGGCGGCGCTCGCCGTGCTCGCCGGGAGCGCCGCCGGCCTCGAGCCGTACGCCGCCGCCGTGGAGCGCCGGATCACGCCTCTGACGAGCGCCGGCTGGGGGGCCCGGGCGGCGTTCGCCCGCTTCCCGCGCACGACGTTCGCGATCGCGCGGCTTCCGGTCACGTTCCGGGCGGTCGAGAAGCTCCTTCGGGGCGACCTTTCCCATCCCGGGGCGGCCCGGGGCCTCGAAAAGGGGGCAATTCGCCTGATCGACGCCGTTGCGAGGCACGCGGCCTAAAGAAAACGGCCCCGGCCGCCGATCCCTCGTTCGAGCGGCCATGGATCTCAACGGACTCCTCATGCGCGCCGTGGAACTCGGCGCCACGGACATTCACCTCAAGGTCGGCCAGCCGCCGATCTGCCGGGTCGACGGCGACCTGAACCCGATGGCCGACGTGCCTCCGTTCGACGACGCCGCGCTCGCCGAGGTGCTCGAAACGGTCGGCCGGCGCTCACCCGAGAAGCTCGCCCACTTCGCCGACGTCGGCGATCTCGACATTGCGTATCAGGACGGCGACCTCCCACGCTTCCGCGTCAATGCGTACCGGCAGCGCAGCGCGACGTCATTCGCCTTCCGCGTCATCCCGAAGACGGTGCCGAGCTTCGAGCAGCTCAACCTGCCCGTCGGCGTCCAGAAGCTTGCACACGAGCATCGCGGCCTCATCCTCGTCACCGGCGCCACGGGCTCGGGTAAGACGACGACGCTCGCGGCGATGATCGACTACATGAACCGCAACAGGAAGCAGCACATCATCACGATCGAGGACCCGATCGAGATCCTGCATCCGGATCACAACTGCATCGTCAACCAGCGCGAGGTCGGGCTCGACACCGAGTCGTTCGGCCAGGCGCTGCGGCGCGCGCTGCGCCAGGATCCGGACACGATCCTGATCGGCGAGCTGCGCGACGCAGAGACAGCGCAGACCGCGCTCCAGGCAGCCGAGTCGGGGCACCTCGTGCTCTCGACGCTGCACACGATCGACGCTGCCGAGACCGTCGGCCGCATGATCGAGTTCTTCCCGCCGGAGAAGCAGGAGGTGATCCGCGCGATCATGGCGGGCGTCCTCCGTGGCGTCATCAGCCAGCGGCTCCTGCCCAAGGTCGACGGCGGACGCGTCGCGGCCGTCGAGGTGATGGTCATGAACGCGCGCATCGCGGACCTCGTCCGCGAAGGACGCGCCGACGAGATCACCGACGCCGTCGCCGAGGGCGACTTCTTCGACATGCAGACGTTCTCGCAGGCCCTGATCGAGCACGTGCTCTCGGGCCGCGTGGACGGCGAGGTCGCGGCAAACGCGGCCACGAACCGGCACGACTTCCTCGTCTCGCTCGAGCAGGCGAGGAAGCGGAAGAGCGCCGCCGACAAGGCGGCGTCCGACACACCCGAGTCGCACGGGCTTGCGCAGGAGCCGGAGTCCTTCGAGGCACCGACGCTCCAGCAGGTCGATCCGGACGAGGGTCTCGGCCTCCGCATCGTCCCGGCGGGCTAGATGGTCAATCGCCTCGCCCTTCTCGGCGCGCTGCTCGCACTCGCGCTCGTCGGCGGGACCGCCCGCGCCGACACGTTCGCCGTCGTTCCGAGCACGCCTTTCACCGCGCCGAGCAGCCTGACGCCGAATCTCGCGCTCACGGTGCCCGACTCCCTTTCGACGCGGCCGACGGTGCCGATGACACTCTCGTCCGCCGAGCTCCTCTCGCTCTGGCAGCGCGCCGGGGCGGCCTACGGCATCCCGTGGCAGGTGCTCGCGTCGATCAACAAGATCGAGTCGAACTTCGGCCGCAACATGGGGCCGAGCTCCGCGGGCGCGATCGGCTGGATGCAGTTCATGCCGAGCACGTGGATGCGCTGGGGCGTCGACGCGAACGGTGACGGCATCGCCGATCCGTGGAACCCGACCGACGCCGTCTTCGCAGCAGCGCGGTACCTCGCGGCAGCGGGCGGGACGTCGGACCTGTACCGCGGCGTGTACGCCTACAACCACGCCGACTGGTACGTGAACGAGGTGTTGTCGCTTGCCGATGTCTACGGCGCCGATCAGACGGTTGCGTTCTCGCTCGACCGGCTGCAGGTGAACCTCGACGCGGCACGGCAGGAGGCGGCCGCGGCAGGCGACCGGATGGTCGCGCTCCAGACCACGATTCGCCGTGAGACACGCATCGCCGCGCGTTGGCAGGCCCGTGCCGACAAGGCTGCGCTCCTCTCCGACCGCCTTGCGCTCGAGCAGCGCGCCGGCCAGGCTCTCGACCGGCGCAACGCCGCGACCGCAGGGCTCACGGCGCAGCAGCAGAAGCTCGCAGCCGCGCAGCAGAGGCTCGACCGCGCGCAGCAGGCGTCTGCCGCCTCGTCGTTCGACCCCGCGGCGTCGCAGCTCCTCGGCGCGCCCTCGTACTCGGGGGGCTACGTCTTCCCGGTCGGCGGCGGCCCGGGCGAGATATTCGCCTCGCACACCCATCACGACTACCCGGCCGTCGACATCGCCGCACCCGCAGGCGCCCCGCTCTACGCGCTCGCGAACGCGATCGTGCTCCGGGCCTGGAACGCGCCCGACCCGCGCTGCGGGATCGGCTTCACGCTTCGCGCCTTCGACGGGCAGGTCTGGACCTACTGCCATCTCTCGCTGCTCGACCCGAACGTCGTCCCGGGCGCCTCGCTCGTCGCCGGTGCAGCGGTGGGCCTCGTCGGTTCGACCGGCGACGCATCGGGGCCGCACCTCCATCTCCAGCTCCAGCCGGCCACCGCCTGGCCGCAGCAGGAGGCCTGGTTCGAGTCCTTCGCAGGCCGCGCCTTCACCTGGTCGGACGGCGGGACCCAGCCCGTGAGCCGGGCGCTCGCCTTCGCGGCCGCCCCGCAGGCTTCCTCGGGCCTCGTTTTCGCAGTGGTTCCGGCCGCCGACGAGGCCACCCCGATCGTCTATTTCAGCCAATCGGGGTCTTAGGTTCGATGGCCGATCTGCCGACAACAGACGGGATGGCCGAAAGGCTGCGTGCCCATCTGCCCCTCTTGGCGCTCGTTGTGCTGCTGGGACTCGCCGGAACGGCGACTCTCACATACGCGGCAGGGCGTCAGCTTGGCTCGGCGCCGGGAACGGCGACCGTGGCCGCACCCGTGCCGCCGATCGTCGTCCCCGACGTCGAGGGCCAGGCCTTCGTCTTTGCCAAGGGCGCACTCGAGGACGCCGGGTTCGCCTGGCACGTCGTGGGCTCTGTCCACGGCTACGCCGCGAACACCGTCGTCTCGCAGTCCCCGGCGGCCGGCACGCGCGTGATCGACACGGGCGCGCCGCTCATCACTTTGACGCTGAAGCGAAACGGCTCGTACGGCCAGACCGGCGAGGCGCAGGATGCCGCCCCGTATGCGGCGACCGCGCTCCAGCCTGCCGCGCTCGCCACGGGGATCGGCCCGGCGCATCCCGCAACCGACGCGACCGCGACGACACCGACTCCCGCTGCGACCACCACGACCGCGACGACGACGGCCACGCCGGCCGCGACGCCGAAGGTGGCAAAGCCGAAGGCCGCCGCGAAGCCCGCGGCTGCGAAGACGCCGGCGTGGCCGCAGACCCGCCCGGTCGCGTTCACCGTCACCGGCGCCCGCGCCGAGCCGCTCGACGAGATGCCGCTCCCGAACCGCGCGCTCCTCCTGCGCCGCTGGCTCGATGCGCACCCGCAGAAGACGAGCAGCAACGTCAAGTATTGGCTCTACCAGAACGCCTGGATCGTGACCGGCGCGAAGCTCGGCTGGTGGCGCGGCGCCGAGGCGCTCACGACGCTCGTCGCCGTCGACCAGCACGCCCAGACGCTCTGGGGGATCGGCTCGAAGAGCGCGCAGAACGCACAGGGGGCGCTCGCAGTCGTGACGTCGAGGTCGACCTCGAAGTGAGCGAGAAGGGCTACACGCTCATCGAGCTCCTCGTGACGATGATCATCCTCAGCATCGTCGTCGCCGGCCTCACGACCATCTTCGTCAGCGGCTCGAACGCCGAGGCTCAGCTGAACAACCGCTTCCAGGCGCAGCTCCAAGCGCGCACCGCGCTCGACAAGCTCCGCCTCGACATCCATTGCGCATCCGCCGCGCAGGCCCAGACGGTCAACACGTATCCGAGCGTCAAGCTCGCGGTCGGCAACTGCTACGCAGCAACACCGACGATCTCGTGGTGTGTCGTGCAGGTGCTGGCGTCGCCGCCCCGCTATCAGCTCTATCGCACGACGAGCACGACGAACATCTGCCAGTCCACGGACGCGAGCCGCGTGATGGTTGCCGACTTCCTCACCTCGAGCAGCGTCTTCACGACGGCGACGATCCCGCAGTACTCGCTCCAGACCGTCGCGGTGAGCCTCACAGTGTCGGCGAACCAAAAAACGAAGACGGCGGAGGTCTACAAGTTGAGCGACTCCATCGTCGCGCGCGCGTCGACGCGCTGCGCGACCTCAGGCGGCTGCGCCGCACCCACGGTGTCATGAGAGCGCGTCTCCGGAACGAAGACGGCATCGCGCTCGTGATGGCTCTCGGCATCACGGTCGTGTTGATCATCTTCGTCGCCTCGATGATCGCCTACACGACCTCCGGGCAGCGCGGCGCGACGCTCGGCTCGGCCGACCTTCAGGCCCGGCAGTACGCCGAGGCCGGGCTCAACTCTGCCTACTCGCTGATCATCAGCGCGAACACGGTGAGCGGCGGGAATCCGACGGCCGCGAACCTCATCGGCTGCAACGGTGTGGGTGGCGCGGCCGACACGACCGGCCCGTCGAACTGCGCCAGTCCGTCCCCGAAGGTCATCTGCCTGACGAAGACGACATGCACGGTCGGAACCGCCGGCAGCGCGAGCATCTACGGGTTCTTCAGCGGTTCGAACCCTGCGGCCTTCAACGGCATCACGTATCCGGCGTCGACCTGGCTGCTCGTCTCGACCGGCTTCGCGCGCAACCCGAACGGCAATGCGGTGACCGCCAAGACCACGACCTCGACGATCAAGATCACGCCGCTCGACGGCGGTGCCGTCGCCTCGGTGTGGAACCACATCTTCATGACGGCGCCGCTCGTCTCGAACGTGTGCCAGACGAACTTCAACGGCAACAACACGCTCATCACCTCGCCCCTCTACGTCGTCGGCAACCTCTGCCTCTCCGGCAACGGCGTGTCAGTGCAGGAAGCCGTCGGCGGACAGCCGATCGACCTGATGGTCGGCGGGAAGCTCGTGCTGAGCGGGTCGGGCTCGAAGGTCGGAACCGACCTGTCGCATCCGATCACGAGCGGCGTCGCAGTTGGAGGCTGTACCACGGTCTCGGTCGCCTCGGCGACGAGCACGTGCGCGCCTGCCGGCTTCAGCTATTGGGTGACGACGACGGACACCTTCATCTCGGCCGCTGCACCCGTCGCGACGGCCAGTGACATCGCGTCGGACTATGCGAACTTCGACCCAGGCCCGAAGCACGCGTGTGCGAGCGGCGGCCTGTCGGCGAGCACGTTCGACAACGACACGACGCAGAACGGCACGAATGCGTCGTTCGAGCTTCTGCCGGGGTCGAGCTACACCTGCATCTCGCAGAGCGGATCGTCGGTCGGCCAGCTGACCTGGAACAACACGACGAAGCAGCTCACCATCAACGGCAACGTGTTCCTCGACGGGAACCTGACGATCTCGCAGTCCGGCACGTACACGGGCACCGGCGTCATCGAGGCGGCGGGCACGATCACCTTCAACGGCAACTCGACGCAGTTCTGTGCGACGAGCCCGTGCAACTTCACGAACTGGCAGGGCTCGAGCGGCAACAACTCGATGCTCACCCTCGTGGCGCTCAAGGCGAACGCGACGTCGATCACGTTCACGGACAATGCGCAGACCTTCCAGGGCTCATTGTGGACGCAGCCGTCCTCGGCGATGACGTTCGTGAAGAACGGCGTCACGGTCGAAGGCCCGATCAGCATCGGCAGCTTCGACGCGACCTTCAACAACGCGTCGTTCAAGCCGCTGCCGGTGATCAAGAACATGCCGACCGGCGCGCCGATCCCGCCGAACACGGGTATCACCGTCGGCCCGCTCGTGCTCACGAAGTAGTGTCGCGGCGCCGATAGGAGACACATGGGCCTCGCCGCACTCGCCTTTGCCCCCGGACTCGCGTTCGGCTCCTTCCTGAACGTCGTCGCCGCGCGCGTGCCGCTCAAGCGGTCGCTCGTGAGCCCCGCGTCGGCGTGCATGGCCTGTGGGCACGAGCTCGCGTGGTACGACAACGTGCCGCTCGTCTCGTACGCGGCGCTCCGCGGCCGCTGTCGTGCGTGCGGCATCCACATCCCCCTCCGCTATCCGGCCGTCGAGCTCGTCGCCGGCCTGCTCTTCGCCGCCTGCTTCTGGAAGTTCGGCCTGAGCGGCTCCGCTCTCGTCGGCGCCTTCTTCTGCCTCACGCTCGTGGCGGTCTCCGCGACCGACCTCGAGCACCGGATCATCCCGAACCGGATCGTCGTGCCCGCGGGCCTGATCGTCCTCGTGGCGAACACCGGGCTCCACGCGAGCCCTCGCTACGCGATCGGCGCCGTCGGCGCTTCGGGCTTCCTCCTCGCGGCTGCGCTGGCCTACCCGGCCGGCATGGGGATGGGCGACGTCAAGCTCGCGTTCCTCATGGGCGCCGCGCTTGGCCTCTCCGTGACGGTCGCGCTCTTCGTCGGCATGTTCGCCGCCCTCGTCCCCTCGATCGTCCTCCTCGCCCGCCACGGCAAGGCCGCCCGGAAGATGGGCATCCCCTTCGGGCCGTTTCTCGCCCTCGGCTCCGTCGTCGCGCTCTTCGCGGGGCCCTCGCTGCTCCACGCGTACGCCTCGCTCTCCGGGCTCTAGCCCTCCTCGATCGAGGGATTCCGGCAGGCCCCGGACGGGAGTCGCCAAACCCCCTTAGGTCCCTAAGGTCCCGGCAGCCGCTTGCCGATACCTCGTTCGAGGGATAGATCGTGCTGTCAGCTACCACCCACACCCGGTGAGCGAGAAGGACAAGCCCATTCCGTCGCTCCGCAGCGGCCCCGAGACCGGGGTCGCCGGCGGCGAGCCGCTGACTTCGTTCGGCGTCAGCGAGTCGGTCGAGCTCGTCGTCGACCTGCTCGCGGCGACGAAGCTCGTCCCGGAAGACCGGCTCGCGCTCGCGCGCGGCCGGGCGCAGCAGACGCGCTCGCTCGCCTCCGCGCTCGTCGAGGAGGGCGTCGCCTCGAGTGAGGGCATCGCCCGAATGCTCGCCGCCCGGCACCAGCTGCCGCTCGTCGACCTCGCACTCATCAACGTCGACGAGGGGGCCGCGAAGGAGATCCCGCTCCACGTCCTCGAGCGCATCGGCGCGATCCCGTACGCCTCGGCTGACGGCGTCCTGCGCATTGCCGTCGCCGATCCCGCGAACCTGCACGGCATCGACGAGCTCCGGCTCGCGACCCGCTATCCGCTCGAGCTCGGTGTCTCCTCGAGCGAGGACATTCTCGCCGAGCTGCGCCGGATGGCGCGCGCCTCCGAGGCGTTCGGCACCCGCGCC
>JANMQZ010000241.1:0-8424 GCA_031370755.1 Actinomycetes bacterium | reverse complement strand
CCCGACGGCCTCTTAGGCCACGTCTGGGGCCAGGCCCTGGACGTGGCTCCGTTGGTCAGGCGGCGGCGAGCTCTCGCTGCGCTTCGCGAAGGGCGGACTCGCGCTCTCGGAACGCCTCCACGACGGCTGGGTCGAACTGCTTGCCCGACTGGGCGAGGATCTCGTCGTGGGCGGCGGCCCACTTCAGCTTCCGGCGGTACGGGCGGTCGCTCGTCATCGCGTCGAGCGCATCCGCGACGGCGAAGGCACGGGCCGCCAGCGGAATGTCGTCCCGCGAGAGCGTGTCGGGATAGCCGCGGCCGTCCCAGCGCTCGTGATGCGAGCGGACGACGCGGAGGCCTTCGCCGCGGAGCACCGCGACGCCGGCGAGCATCTGCTCGCCGAGCACGGTGTGCGTCTGCATGCGCCGCCGCTCGCCGCGGCTCAACGGTCCCGGCTTCTGCAGGATCTCGTCGGGGATCGCGATCTTGCCGATGTCGTGTAGCAGGAACGCGTACTGCAGCCCTGGGTCTCGCTCGACGCGGCCGGGATCGATCATCTCGAGCAGCTCCATCGCGTAGCGTTGCACGCGCTGTGAGTGTGCGCCGGTGCGCGTGTCGCGCGACTCGAGTGCGCCCGCGAGCGACGTGACGGTGGCGAGATACGACTCCTCCAGGAGCGCACGCTGGCCGCGCTCGATGTCGAGCATGTGCCGGAGGTCGCGCGCGTAGAGCACGAGCTCCTGATCGGCCGGCTTCGCCCGGCGTGGCCGCCGCGCCACCGGTGTCCGCCCGGAGACGCGCTCCACCACGGCGAGCAGGTCGAGCGGGCTGAACGGCTTGTGCACGAGCGCAGCAGCCCCCGCGCGCTGCGCGTGCCGAGCCTCCTCCGGATCGGCACCGGTCAAGAGCACGACCGGAATGTCCTTCGTCCGCTCCTCCGCCTTCAAGCGCTTGCAGAGCTCGGCGCCGCTCATCCCGGGCATGCGCAGGTCGAGGACGATCACGTCCGGGCGGCGCCGGCGGATGCGCGCCTCCGCCTCGAGGCCGGACTCGGCCTCGTCGACCGTGACATCCGCACCCTCGAAGGTCGCACGCAGGAGCTCCCGCAACGCGGGCTCATCGTCGACGAGCAGGATCCTCATGGCTCTGCGGCGGTCCCCCTTCACTGCCTGGACAGCATCGGAAAAGCGAGGGGATTTCTTGATCCCCTCCTGCCATTTGGCAAAACCAGCTGCAGATCCTCTAATACGAGTAGAAGCCCCGGCCGGATTTTCGGCCGAGCCGCCCCGCCTGGACGTATTGCCGCAGGAGCGGGCAGGGCGCGTACTTCGGATCCCCGAAGCCCTCGTGCAGGACGTCCATGATCGCGACGCAGGTGTCGAGGCCGATCAGGTCGGCGAGCGCGAGCGGGCCGATCGGGTGCGCGAAGCCGAGCTTCGCGATCGTGTCGATCGCCTCCGGCTCCGCGACGCCCTCGAGCAGCGCATACGCCGCCTCGTTGATGAACGGCATCAGGATCCGGTTCGAGACGAAGCCGGGCAGGTCGCGCGCCTCCGCCGGCGTCTTCCCGAGCTCCTCCGCAAGCGCAACGATCGCCTGCGCCGTCGCGTCGGAGGTGTCCAGCCCGCGAATCACCTCGACGAGCTTCAGCACCGGCACCGGATTGAAGAAGTGCATGCCGATCACGCGATCGGGACGCGACGTGACCGCGGCGAGCGACGTGATCGGGATCGACGACGTGTTCGATGCGAGGATCGCCTCCGCCGGCAGCACCGCATCCGCACGCACGAAGATCTCCTTCTTCACCGCGAAGTCCTCGACCACGGCCTCGATCAGCAGGTCGGCCGGAATGAGCTCGTCGACGGCAATGACCCGCGCGAGCACCTCGTCCGGGTCCGCCCCGCCCTTCTCCGCGAGCTTCGTCAAGCTCTTCCGCATCGCCTCGAGCCCGCGGTCGACCGCACCGGGCGCCGCGTCGTGCAACGACACCCGCCGGCCGGACGCCGCGACGACCTGGGCGATGCCGCCGCCCATCTGCCCTGCGCCCACGACGAGTACGTGCTCGAACGCCATCGCGCCCAGAGGCTATCGTCGCGGTCGTGCCGCACGTCGACGTCAACGGCGCACGCCTCTGGGTCGAGGAGCAAGGCATCGGCCCTGCGGTGCTGTTCGTGCACGGCGGCCTCGGCGACCTGCGCCTCTGGGAGCCGCAGGCACGCGCGCTCGCGCCGCACTTCCGCTGTATCCGCTACGACCTCCGCTTCTGGGGGCGCTCCGAGTCGCCGGGGATCGAGTTCAGCTCGGTCGACGACGCGATCGGCGTGCTCGATGCGCTCGGCGTCGACCGCGCCGCGATTGTCGGCCTCTCCCTCGGCGGCGGCCTCGCGCTCGACGTCACGCTCGCGCATCCGGATCGCGTCTGGGCGCTCGTCCACGTCGCCGCCGGCGTGTCCGGCATGCCGGTCGATCCGTACAGCGCCGAGCAGACGGCTGCCTACGAAGCTGCGGAAGCACAGAACGACCTGGACACGATGATGGAGATCGACTTCGCGGTCTGGGCGCCGCTCGGCGCCGGCGACGAGCTTCGCGACCTCTGGCGCGCGACGCCCGACGCGCGCGGCGTCCCGGACGGCGCGAAGCCGCTACGCGACGAGCCGGCGCACGAGCGCCTCGAGCAGGTCGCCGTGCCGACACTGGTGGTCGTCCCGACCCACGACCCGCCCGCGCAGCGTGAGGTCGGCGCGACGGTTGCGCGCCGGGTGCCCGGCGCGCAACTCGTCGAGATCGACTCGGATCACTATCTGACGCTGCGCGAGCCCGACCGCGTGACCGCCGCGATCGAGTCCTTCCTCACCGCTTCGTCACCCTCCACGTCGTCCGGTCGATGACGCGATACAGCACACCGCCACGCGACCGGATCATCAGCTTGTTGCCCTTGACGCCGAGCTTGTAGTCGAGCAGCGCGCCGCTCGGCGACGTTGCCGCGAAACCGACGCAGTGCGCCACACCGGCGACGGTGTCGAGCGCGTGCACGAACGGGAAGCCGTTGGGATTCCAGTACATCGTGTACACCCACCGGCCGTCGCCGGTCGTTGCCCGCGCCGCCGGGAAGCCCTCCATGACCCAGCCCTTCTGCGTCTTGTCGGCGATCTTCCCCGGCAGCAGCGCACCAGCCTTCAGGTCGTACGCGCGCACGACGTAGTGCTGGAGATCGTCCACCGTCATGTGTTGGATCAGATACATCGTCGAGCCGTCCGGCGACAGCGCGTCAAACGCGAACGTCCCCTTCAGCGCAATCGTCCCTCGCACCGCGAGGTCGCCCGCGTTGACGAGCTGGAAGGTCGTGTTGGCCGTGTAGCCGGTGCTCTGGAGGACGAACGTGCTGCCGTCCCGGAAGAGCCCACCGCCCGGCCCCTTGTACGTGAGCATCGGGACGCCGAACGAGCCCTGGACGGGCTGGGACATCGTCACGGAGCCGTCGCTCGTCCGGACTGCGCGGAGCAGCGTGTCCGTGCCGGACTTGAGGGCGACGTAGTGCAGCGAGCCGTCCTTGCTCATCACCCCTTCGCCGCCCTGGGCTGCGTAGGGCGTGGGATATGCGCCGAGCGCCACCGGGACGACGGCAAGCGCCCCCATGACGACGAGAACGAGGCCGAGCCGACGGAACATCACTCCTCCTTGGACGCTGACGGAAGTATTACGCCTCCCGCGCCGAAAGCGTTCCCAAGAATCTCGGTCGCCGCCGCCAGAGCAGGAAAAACACGAGCGGCAGCGCCGCAAAGCCGAGCCAGGCCCACGGAAACGCGCGCCCCGGCGCCGGCGAGACCCGCCACGAGGCGGTGTCGACGTCGAGCCACCGCCTGCCGCTCCGCCAGTGCACCGCGAGCCGGTCGCCGTGCAGCGTCAGCACGACGTTCAGCAGGCCGCCCTGGTCCGGCGAGCTCCATGGGATGCCGATGCAGTGCGCCACGCTGCGCTCCGTGTCGAGCGCGTGGATGAACGGGGTTCCGCCCTGGTTCATGTAGAGCGTGTAGACCCATCGCCCGTCGAGGCTCGTCGTCCGCGTCGCGGCGTCGCCTTGCATCACCCAGCCCTTCTGCGTCCGGTCGTCGATGCGGCCCGGAAGCAGGCGATTCGTCTCGAGGTCGTAGGCCTTCACGATGTAGCGCGACAGGTTCTGCCCGTCGACGCGGTCGATGAGATAGAGCCGCGAGGCGTCGGGCGAGAGTGCATCGAACGAATACGTGCCGTGAAGCGTGAACCGGTTCTTCACGCGGTAGCCGTGCGTGTCGAGCACGAGGAAGCTCGTCGACAGACCCGTTTGCGCGCTCTGCAGAACGAGCATGCGGCCGTCGAGCGAGAGCCCGCCGGCATCGCGGTACGTGACCATCGGGATGCCCCAGCTGCCCCGGAAGATCGGCCCGTTCCAGACCGATCCGTCCGTGTTCACGAAGGCGAGCATCGTCTTCCCGCCGGGCACCGAGAGTGCGACGTAGCGGTCGCCTCTCGGCGTCGTGATGCCCATGCCGCCCTGCGCTGCGTATTGCGGCGGGCCGGCCGCCCACGCGGCCGGCACGGCCGCGAGTGCGATGAGAACTATGAGAAGTGTCTTCATGCGCCGAATACGGCGCATGCCGGGCGAAAGGTCCCTAAACCTCGATCAGGAGCGCGTCGCCCTGCCCGCCGCCCGAGCAGATCGCCGCGAGCCCGAGCCCGCCGCCCGAGCGGCGTAGCTCGTGCACCATCGTGCCGAGGATCCGGCCGCCGCTCGCCCCGATCGGGTGCCCGAGCGCGACCGCGCCGCCGTTCACGTTCGCGGTCTCGGGATCGGCGCCGAGCATCGCAACCGAGTTCAGCGCGACCGACGAGAACGCCTCGTTGACCTCGACGCGCTTCACGTCGCCGATCGTCTTGCCCGCCTTCTGCAGCGCCTGCGCGCCGGCGTTCGCGGGCGTGCGGGCGAGCCACGCGAACTCGTCGGCGACGTAGCCCTGCGCGATGACCGTGGCGAGCGGCTCGAGGCCGCGCCGCTTCGCAAACTCCTCCGAGCACACGATCACGCACGACGCGCCGTCGTTGACGCCCGGTGCGTTGCCCGCCGTGATCGTCCCCTCCGGGTCCATCGCCGGCCGCAACGCTGCGAGCCGCTCGAGCGACGTGTCGCGGCGGACGCCCTCGTCGGCGGCGACGCCGCCCACCGGGACAATCTCGTCGTCGAAGGCGCCGCTGTCCTGCGCCTTCGCCGCGCGCTCGTGCGAGCGCAGCGCCCACTCGTCCTGCGACTCCCGCGAGATGCCGAGCTCGCGCGCGACGCGTGCGGCCTGCTGCACCATGTGCTGCTCGTCGAAGGTCGAGCGCAAGCCGTCCCAGATCATCAGGTCGACGAGCGTCGCGTCGCCCATCTTGTAACCGAAGCGCGCTCTCGGCAGCGCGTACGGCGCGTTCGACATCGACTCCATGCCGCCGGTCACGACGACCTCGACGTCGCCTGCGCGGATCATCGAGTCGGCGATCTCGACCGCACGAATCGACGACGCGCACACCTTGTTCACCGTGTCCGCGGGGATCTCGATCGGCAACCCCGCGCCGACGGCCGCCTGCCGCGCCGGCGCCTGGCCTGCGCCCGCCTGCAGCACCTGGCCCATGATCACGTAATCGACCTCCGTGCCCTCGAGCCCGCTGCGCTCGAGCGCCGCCCGAATCGCGATCGACCCGAGCTCCGTCGCCGGGTGGTCCTTCAGGCCGCCGCCGAGGCGCCCGAAGGGCGTGCGTACAGCAGAGACGATCACCGCGCGAGTCACGAAGCGAGTCTAGTCAGCGGGTGAAGGCGGTCCCCGGCTCGAGCCGCGCGGCGAACGCGACGAGCAGCCGCACCACGGCCTCGACGTCGGCGAGGTCGACGACCTCGACCGGCGAGTGCATGTACCGCAAGGGAATCGAGACGAGACCGGTCGCAACCCCGACCCGGCTCAGGTAGACCGCATCGGCGTCGGTGTTCGTGTGCCCACGCGAGACCTCGATCGAGAACGGGATCTTCTCGGCCTCCGCGGTCTCGTAGAGCAGCTCGAAGATCTGCGGATGCACGGTCGGGCCGCGCATGATCGCGACGCCGCCGCCGAACCGGTTGTCGCCCTCGTCCTCCGGGTCGCCGCCGCGGGCGTCGGTCGCATGCGTGACGTCCACCGCGATCGCAACCGCCGGCTCGAGGCCGAACGCGGCCGTGCGCGCGCCGGCGAAGTCGCCGACCTCCTCCTGGACGACGGCGAGCCCGGCGACGTCGCCCGGCGCGCCGCCCTGCTCGGCGATGCGCCGCGCGACCTCGAGCGCGACGTAGCAGCCGAGACGATTGTCGAGCGCGCGCGAGGCGATGCGCCCGTTGCGCAGCTCGAGCGGCGTGCCTGCGACGAGCGCGGCATCGCCGGCGCGGACGAGCGACCGTGCCTCGTCCTTGTCGCGGGCGCCGACGTCGAGATAGAGATCGTCGAACTCGAGCGGCTTGCGGTCGTCGCCGCGCTTGCGCTTCTGTCGCCGGGCGCCAACCACAGCAGCAACCGGGCCGCCCTTCGTCAGGATCTCGAGCCGCTGCCCGAGCAGCACGTGCGGGTCGAACCCGCCCAGCGGGCGCACGGCGAGCATCCCGTCGTCGCCGGCGTGCGTGACGACGAGCGCGATCTCGTCGATGTGGCCGACGATCGCGAACAGCGGGCCGCCGGCCGTTCCCGGCACGCGCACCCACGACGAGCCCAGCACATCGCTCGACACCTCGCCGAACGCACGCGCGGCGTCGCGCCAGACAGCCGCAGCCGGGCTCTCCTGGCCCGACGGCCCGGTGGCAACGAGCAGGCGCTCGAGTGTCTCCGGGAGCGGCATGCGCGCGACGATATCGCGCGCGCGGTTGACGGCCGGGGTGCTCCCGCTTACCCTGGACGAGATGACTTCCCTTTCCCGCACCTGGTGGGCCTGGCGCTCCGAGCGGTGCGGGAGCTTGCGCTGAGCTAGGCGCGCGCCACCCCGTCCCGCTCCAATTCGGCTCCGAGAGGAGCCTTTTTGCTGTCCATGAACCCGGAAATCGCAACCGATCTGCTCACCCCGCTCGGGGCCTACCTCCGTGTGCGCGCAGGCGCACCCGGTGCGTTCCTGCTCGAGTCGGTCGAGCGCGGCCGGCTCGGACGGCACTCGTTCGTCGGCCGCGGCTCACGCATCGTCGGCTTCGACGAAGCGGAGTCGCTCGGCACGCCGGTCGTCGGCTACCTCGGCTACGACGTCGTCACGCGCCTCGAACCGACGGTGCCGCTGCCCGAGCCCGGCCCGGGCTTCGACGAGAGTCGCTTCGTCGTCCCCGAGCTGCTCGTCCGCTTCGATCACGCGCGCGGCATCGCGGAGATCCTCGTCGGTGACGCGGGCGAGGCGGCACGCCTCCTCGACGGCCCACAGCCGGAGGCGCCGAGCGGCACCGGCACGCGCGGCGAGCTGCGCCGTTTCCCCGAGCGCGACGAGCATCTGCGCCGCGTCGAGCGCGCGAAGGAGCACATCCGCGAGGGCGACGTCTTCCAGGTCGTCATCGCGCAGCGGGCGGAGCGCCCGACCTCGGCCTCCGCGTTCGAGCTCTACCGGGCGCTCCGACGAGTCAATCCTTCTCCGTATCTCTTCCTGCTCGAGTTCGGCGACGTCGCGCTCGTCGGCAGCTCGCCGGAGACCGTCGTCAAGTGCGAAGGCGCTCGCGCAGCCGTGAACCCGATCGCCGGCACGATCGCGCCCGGCGACGGCGACGCGGAGGCGCTCCTCTCCTCCGAGAAGGATCGCGCCGAGCACGTGATGCTCGTCGACCTCGGCCGCAATGACCTCTCGCGCGTCTGCGAGCCGGGCACCGTGCACGTCGAGCGCATGATGGAACCGGAGCGCTATTCGCACGTCACGCATCTCGTGTCGGAGGTCGTGGGGACGTTGCGCGACGGCGTAACGCCGTTCGAGCTCCTGCGCGCGTGCTTCCCGGCCGGCACCGTCTCCGGCGCGCCGAAGGTGCGCGCGATGCAGATCATCTCGGAGCTCGAGGGTGTCCGCCGCGGCATCTACGCGGGCGCCGTCGGCTATGTGCTGCCGGAGCAGCGGGAGATGGACACGTGCATCGCGATCCGTACGATCGTGCTCGAGGACGGGACCGCGCGCCTGCAAGCGGGAGCGGGAATCGTGGCAGACTCGGATCCGGCCGCCGAGCACCGCGAGTGCCTGAACAAGCTGCTCGCGCTCGAGACGGCGATCGAGCTCGCGGAGGATGGCTCCCGATGATGCTGCTGATCGACAACTACGACTCGTTCACCTACAACCTCGCGCACCTCTTCGGAGCGCTCGGCGTCGAGGTGCGGGTGCTGCGGAACGACGAGCTCACCCCACACGACGCGGAGCAGCTCGGCGCGGCGCACCTCGTCATCTCCCCCGGCCCCGG
>JANMQZ010000162.1:0-31422 GCA_031370755.1 Actinomycetes bacterium | reverse complement strand
GAATCGCCGAATGGCTCGAGATCGCGTCGTTGCCGGAGGCGACCTCGAGGTCGAGCCACGCGGCGAGCACGTTCTCGGCGAGTACCTCGCGCGTGCCTCCCGGAACCGCGAGCACGAGCGCGACGCACGAGATGGAGCCGTTCTGCACGCCCTGCGAGCCCGCCGCGCGCACGAGCGCGAGGCAGCGCGCCTCGAGATAGAGCATCGACTTGCCTTCCGACTCGCCCATCAGCGCCTCGGAACCGCCGCCCGAGGTGAAGCGCACCTTCACGCCGCGCGAGGCGTACGCGGACGCGAGGAACGCCTTCGACCACGGCGTGTCGTCCCCGTCGACGAACACGCGCTCGGTGCCGTAGACGGAGAGCGTCTCGGCGTACGTGACGAGTCCGGCGATCGCGAGCCGGAGGTTCAGGCGCTCCTCGACCGCGCACTGCGTCATCACGCCCGGCCTGCCGGTCTGCGAGCCCACGAGGATCGCGAGCGCGTTCAACGGCGCATAGCGGGAGACGCCGACGGTCGTCTCGATCTCCGCGAAGCCGCGCGCGGCGGCCTCGGCGGCGTCGGCGGCGAGGAGCGCGGGGTTCTCCTTGAGATTCGTGACGTGCGCCTGATTCGCCGGCGCGCGGCGCGCGCGGAGCTTCTTGAGCGCGAACATCAGCTCGACCGGGTCGAGCATCGCGATCACGCGAGCGAGCCGCGCAGGCGTGAGCCCGCGCGAGAGCCGCACGAGCTCGGAACGCGGCACGTCGACGTCGACGAGCATGCGCCCGATCGTCTCGTCGGCGAGCGCCGCCGCCTCCTGCGCGACGTCGAGGTCGAGGCCGTTCGCGACGACGAAATGGTCGAGCGCGTCCCACTCGTGCTCGCGCCGTCCGTCGAGCTCGACGACGCGCCCGTCCTCGATCACGAGCGACGGCTCCGGATCGTTCGGGCCGTTCATGGCGACGAGCCCGAGCTCCGCGAGCGGCTCGATCAGGAGCTCGCGGCGCAGCTCACGCTGCTCACGCGCGACGAAGCGCTCCGACCGGCGGTCAGCCGGCAAGCAGGCCTCGCTCCGTATAGACGCGCGCGGCCTCGCGCACGAACGCCGCCGACGCTGAGGCGTCTCGGCTCTCGAGCTGCTCTGCCCAGCCTTCGAGCTCCGCCGCCGTCGAGCGTCCCGGGCGGAGCGCCGTGTAGATCTCGAGGATCGTCTCGTCCGGCAGACTCGCCAACTCCGACGCGCGGACCAGGTTGTCGGCGAGCTGCGAGCGGCCGGCGGCACGCGCGACGTCCGCCTGGAGCCGGAGCGTCTCGGGCGTCGCGCGGAGCTCCGAGGCATCGACGCGCTCGCCGTGCAGCGAGAGCTCGTCCAGGGGGATCCCGCCCGGCGTGCGCACGAGCTCGGGCCGCGTGCTTCCGAGCGGGTAATCGCGGCTCGGATCGAAGCTCACAGAAGAAACGTATAGAAATAGACGATGAGCAACCATTACGACTTCGAAGGCCGCGTCGCGCTCGTCACCGGCGGTGCGAGCGGAATCGGCGCCGCCGTCGTGGAGCGCCTGCAAGCCGGAGGCGCCGACGTGCACGTCTTCGATCTCGCGAAGGGCGACGACGTGCGCGACTCGGCGCAGCTGAACGCGGCGGTCGAACAGCTGCCGCGGCTCGACGTGCTCGTCTGCTGCGCAGGAATCGGCGGCGAATCGCTGCACACCGAGGACGTGAGCGATGAGGAGTGGGAGAACGTCCACCGCATCAACCTGAACGGCGTCTTCTACGCGAACCGCGCGGCGATCCCGAAGATGAAGGCGGGCGGCTACGGGCGCATCGTCAACATCGCTTCGATCGCCGGCAAGGAGGGCAATCCGATGGCGGGTGCGTACTCCTCGTCGAAGGGCGCGGTGATTGCGGTGACGAAGGCGATCGGCAAGGACGTCGCCGGCACCGGCATCCTCGTCAACTGCATCGCACCGGCCGTGATCAACACGCCGATCCTCGGCCAGCTCTCGCAGGAGCACATCGACTACATGACGGCGCGCATTCCGCTCTCCCGTGTCGGCGAGCCGCCCGAGGTCGCGGCGCTCGTCTGCTGGCTCGCGAGCGAAGAGATGAGCTTCTCGACCGGGGCGTGCTTCGACATCTCCGGCGGACGGGCGACGTATTGAGACGCTTCGTCCGCGTCGACACCGATCGCGGCGCGCGCGTCGGCCGTCTCGACGGCGAGAGCGTGGAGCTGCTCGACCACGACGACCCGCTCGCGGCGCTGCGCGGCTCCGGCGAGGTCGTCGCGACGATGCCGCTCGCCGGGCTGCCGCTCCTCGCCCCGATCAACGCGCCGGAGATCTGGTGCGCCGGCGTCACGTACGAACGGAGCCGCGATGCGCGGCTGGAGGAGGCGCAGACGGACGCGCGCGACGTCTACTCGCTCGTCTACGAGGCCGAGCGGCCCGAGCTCTTCATGAAGGACGCGCACATGTTGCGCACCGTCGGCCCCGGGGGCGCGATCCGCCTGCGCAGCGACTCGACGTGGATGGTGCCGGAGCCCGAGCTCGCGATCGTGCTCGGCGCGGAAGGCGAGCCGCTCGCGGTGACGATCGGGAACGACGTCTCGAGCCGCGACATCGAGGGCGCGAATCCGCTGTACATCCCGCAGGCGAAGATCTTCGCCGGAGCGTGCGCGCTCGGGCCGGCGCTCGCCGTGCCCGACGACTGGGACGCTCCGCTGCCGATCCGAATGCGGATCACCGATGCCGACGGCGCCGAGCTCTTCGCCGGCGAGACGTCGACCGACCGGATGAAGCGAACGCCGCGCGAGCTCGCGGAGTGGGCGGTGCGCGACAACCCGATCCCCGCGGGCTCGGTGCTCCTGACCGGCACCGGGCTCGTGCCGCCCGACGACTACACGCTCCGGCCGGGCCACGTCGTCGAGATCGAGATCGAGGGTATCGGCATCCTGACGAACCCGGTTGCAGGCTGATCGGTACGGTGACGGTATGACCGGGACGATCGAAGCTCCGAGCCGGCCGACCGGGCAGAACTACGTCGGCGGCAAGTGGGTGCCCGCCGCCTCCGGCGAGACGTACACCAAGGTGAACCCGATGCGGCCTGGCGAGACGGTCGGCGAGTTCTCTTCGTCGAGTGAGGCCGACGCCACGGCGGCCGTCGCGGCCGCGGAGGCTGCGTTCGCGGGCTGGGCGGCGCTGCCGATGGCGCGCCGCGCTGCGTATCTCACTGCTGCGGCTGCGGTGCTCGAAGCGCGCGTCGAGCATATCGCGGTCGACATGAGCACCGAGATGGGCAAGCCGCTGCGCGAGGCGCGCGGCGAGGCCGGGCGCGCTGCGCAGATCCTGCGCTACGCCGCGAGCGAGGCCTTTCGCTCGGTCGGGGAGCACTTCGAGCAGGCGGCGACCGGCGCACAGGTGTCGACGCGGCGCAGGCCCGTCGGCGTCACCGCGCTCATCACGCCGTGGAACTTCCCGATCGCGAGCCCGATCTGGAAGCTCGCGCCCGCCTTGATCTACGGCAACACCGTCGTCCTGAAGCTCGCGTACGAGGCGCCGCGCACCGGCTTGCACATCGCCGAGGCGTTCGCGGAGGCGGAGCTGCCGCCCGGCGTGCTCAACGTCCTCACCGGCCGCGGCTCGACCGTCGGCGCGGCGCTCGTGCAGGACACGCGGGTGCGCGCGATCTCGTTCACCGGCTCCGTCGCAACCGGTCACTCCGTGCGCGACGACGCGACGCGGCTCGGCAAGCGCGTCCAGCTCGAGCTCGGCGGGCACAACCCGCTGCTCGTGCTCGCGGACGCCGACATCGGCCGCGCGGTCGAGGCGACGTACGCCGGCGCGTTCTGGTCCGCGGGCCAGAAGTGCACCGCGACGCGCCGCATCTACGTCCAAGACGAGGTCTACGACACGTTCAAGACCGAGCTGCTCGCGCGCATCGAGCGCGGGAAGGTCGGCGACCCGCTCGATCCCGACGTCGAGGTCGGCCCGATCGTGAGCGAGAAGCAGTTCGACGAGATCATCGCCGCGATCGAGCGGGGGAAAGCAGAGGGCGGCACTGTGCTCACGGGCGGGTCGCGCGCCGACGACGATGGCTACGTGATCGCGCCGACCGTGTTCGAGGGCGTGCGCGACGACGCGTTCCTCTCGTGCGAGGAGGTCTTCGGCCCGGTGACGTCCCTCTATCGCTTCGCGACGCTCGACGAGGCGATGGAGCGCGCGAACGCCACCGAGTTCGGGCTCTCCGCAGCGATCTTCACGTCGAGCCTCGCCGCGGCGACGCGCTTCCAGAACGAGGCGCAGGCCGGATTGCTGCACGTGAACTCCCAGACCGCCGGCGCCGACGTGCACGTGCCGTTCGGTGGCATCAAGTCGAGCGGCTTCGGCCCGCACGAGCAGGGCCGCGCCGCGATCGAGTTCTACACCGAGACCGTCACCGTCTACATCGATCCGTGAGTAGCGAGCGCTTCCTCGTCACCGGCGCGCTCGGCTGCATCGGCGCGTGGTCGTGCGCGCTCCTGGCCGAGGAGGGCGTCGACGTCGTCGGCTTCGACTACGGCACCGACGACCGCCGCCTGCGGCTCGCGACCGATGCCGAGATCCCGCTCGTGCAGGGCGACATCGTCGACGGCAAGGCATTCGCGCGCCTGCTCGACGAGCACGAGATCACGCACGTGATCCACCTCGCGGCGCTACTCCTGCCGCAGATCAAGCCCGACCCGCCCTACGGCACAGCGGTGAACATCGGCGGCACGGTCAACGTCCTCGACGCCGCGAAGACGCGCGGCATCCAGGTCGCGTACGCGAGCTCGGCGGCGGTGTACTCAAAGGCAGACGACGAGGGCGGCGCGGTGTCGAACGACGCGATCGGGCATCCCGTCACGTTCTACGGCGTGCACAAGCAGGCGTGCGAGGGCATGGCGCGGATCTTCTGGCACGAGGAGCAGGTGCCGTCGATCGGGATCCGGCCGTTCATCGTCTACGGTCCGGGGCGCGACAACGGGCTCACCGCGTCGCCGACGCTCGCGATGGCAGCCGCCGCGGCCGGGGAGGACTACCGGATGACGTTCGGCGGGCGGACGCAGCTCCAGTACGCGCCCGATACCGCGCGAGTGTTCATACGCGCGGCGCGCGCCGCCACCGAGGATGCACGCGTCTTCCATCTCGGCGGCCCGGTCGTGTCGCTCGCGGAGGTCGCCGCCGCGATCGAGGCGGTCGCCCCCGACGTGTCGATCACCGTCGACGAGGAGACGCTCCTGCCGTTCCCGGAGGAGTTCGACGGCGCGCCGCTCGACGCAGCGCTCGGCGGGATCGACTGGACGCCGCTCGCGGACGGAGTCAGCGCGACTGTCGAGCGGCTGCGAGCCGCGCAGGCGTGAGCGACGTGTGCACCACGACGAGCGCGGCGCACGCTCCGACGAGCACCCAGAGGACGACGCCGAAGCCGCTCGATGCGTCGCGAATCGCGCCGAGCACGAGCGGTGACATCGCCGAGAGCGAGTAGCCGGCGCCGAGCATCAGGCCGGTGAACGCAGCCACCTCCGCAGGCCCGTGGCCGACGTCGAGCGGCAACGCCATCGTCAGCGAGAAGAGCGGCCCGATCGTCGCGCCGAGCAGCACCGCCCAGAGGAAGCCGCCGCCCGGCAGCAGCACGACGCCGAGCAGCGAGACGAGCCCGAGCGCCGAGCAGCCCGTCATCCAAGCGCGCCGCGACCACATCCGGTCGGCGAGCCACGCGATCGAGAGCCCCGCGACGATCTGCGTCGCGTTGAGCACGGCGAGCAGCGCACCCGCCTTGCCGTCGCTCCAGCCGCGCTCGACGTAGACATCGGGCAGCCACGAGTTGAGCCCGTAGTAGATCGCGGACATGAAGAAGAACGCCGCGACGAGGCGCCAGCCGAGCGAGCTCCGCCACGGCAGCGCGAGCGGGCGTACGACCGACGCCGGCCTGCTGCCGCGCTCGACGCGCGTCAGCACAAGCCAGAGGAAGAGCAGCCCGATCGTCACCGCGGAGAAGACGAGGAGCGGGTCGCGCCAGCTTCCGAGCCAGTGCTCGAGCGGCACCGCCGCAGCGGACGACACGGTCGCGCCGACGTTGATCCCCGCCGCATAGACACCGGTCGCGAACACCGGCCGGTCGGCGAAGCGCTCCTTGACGCCGACGGGGAGGAGCGCGTTGCCGAGGCCCATGCCGATCCCGACCGGGATGGTCAGCAGGATGAGCCCCGCCGCGCCCGGCACGAACACGCGCACGATGCCGAACACGCCGACGAAGGCAAGCGCAGCGGCGAGCGCGTGGCGCGAGCCGAGCCGCTGCGAGAGGAACGCGGCCGGCGGCGCGAAGAGGCCCATGCAGAGGACGGGGATCGTGCCGAGCAGGCCGGCGACGGCGTGCGAGGTGTGCAGGTCGAGCTGGATCGCCGGGATCAGCGGGCCGATGCCGACGAGCTGCGGCCGCAGCGCGAGCGCCGCGATGAAGAGCGCTGCGAGTAGGGCGCGCCTAGGCAGCGACGACGGGGTTCGAGATCGAGCCGAGGCCGTCGATCTCGATCGTGATCTCGTCGCCCGGCTGCAGCCAGACCGGCGGCTTCCGGAAGGCGCCGACGCCGGCGGGCGTCCCGGTGATGATCAGGTCGCCCGGCTCGAGGGTGATCGCCTGCGAGATGAACGAGACGACCTCGGCGACGCCGAAGATCTGGTTCGACGTGTTCGAGTCCTGCATCGTCTCGCCGTTCAGGATCGCGCGGATCGGCAGCGCCTGCGGATCGGGCACCTCGCTCGCCGGCACGAGGTCGCCGACGGGGAGAAACGTGTCGAGCGACTTCCCGCGCACCCACTGCCCGTCGGAGAACTGGATGTCGCGGCCGGAGACGTCGTTCGCGACGACGTAGCCGCGCACGAAGTCGAACGCGTCGTCGACGGCGACGCCGCTCGCACGGCGGCCGATCACGATCCCGAGCTCGGCCTCGTAATCGGGGTTCTTGCAGATCGCCGGGATGCGGATCGCCTCGCCCGAGGCGATGAGGGTGTTCGGCCACTTCGCGAAGAGCAGCGGGCGCTCGGGCAGGTCGACGCCCTGCTCCTCCGCGTGGTCGCGGTAGTTGAGGCCGACACAGACGATCTTCTGCGGGAGCTCGAGCATGGGACGAATCTACGTGAGTCGCGTGACGCGTGCTGCGGCGAGCGACTCGATCTCGCTCTCGGAGTACCCGAGCTCCGCGAGCACCTCGGCCGACTGCGCGCCGAGCGTCGGCGCTGCGCTCGAGTGGGTGACACGCGCGCCGTCGATCTGCAGCGGCAGGGCGAGCGTCTCGCTCCCGTCGAGCTCCTGCAGCATGCCGCTCGCCCGCGTCTGCTCGTGCTGCGCCGCCTCGGCGACGTTCTGCACCGGCGAGACGGGGATGCCCTCGAGCGCCGTGAGCCACTCGGCGGAGGTTCGCTCTGCGATCCGCTCGCGGACGAGTGGGAGCAGCTCGTCGCGGTGCGCGAGCCGGTCCGGGTTCGTGAGAAAGCGGGGATCGAGAGCGAGCTCCGGCCGCCCGATGGCGGCGCAGAGCTGGGCGAAAAGGCGGTCGTTCGCCGCGGCGATCATCAGCTCGCCGTCGGCGGTCGCGAACACCTCGTACGGCGCGATCAGGGGGAACGCGGTGCCGTGGCGGCCGGGCGCGACGCCCGTGTGCAGCGCATCGGTCAACTGGTAGCCGACGAGCGAGAGCCCGGTCTCGAAGAGGGCGACGTCGACCTCGCGGCCGTGCCCCGTCTGCGCGCGCTCGTGCAGCGCTGCGAGGATGCCGAGCGCAGCCCAGACGCCGGTGCCGAGGTCGATCAGCGAGGTGCCGACGCGCACGCCGGGGCGGTCGGCTTCGCCGGTGATGCTGACAAGGCCGGTGAACGCCTGCATCAGCGGGTCGTAGCCGGGCTGTCGCGCGAGCGGGCCTTCGCGTCCGAACGCGCCGATCGAGCAATAGACGAGCCGCTCGTTGCGCGCGCGGAGCGCGTCGGCCCCGAGCCCGAGCCGCTCCGCCGTGCCGGGCCGGAGCGACTGGACGAACACGTCGGCGCGGTCGACGAGCCGCAACAGGGCCTCTATGCCCTCCGGCGCCTTGAAGTCGAGCGCGAGCGAGCGCTTCGACGTGTTCGCCGTGAAGAACATGACGCTGCCGCCCTCGAAGAACTGCGGCCCCCAGGCGCGCGCCTCGTCGCCGCGTTCCGGCTGCTCGACCTTGACGACGTCGGCGCCGAGGGCGGCGAGGATCTGCGTGCAGGTCGGCCCTGCGAGCGACGACGTGAGGTCGACGACGCGGATCCCGTGCAGCGGCTCGAAGCTCATCCGCCGACCCTAGCGTCCCGACGCAATAGGATCGCGGCAGATGAAGCTCGGGATGAACATGCTGCTCTGGTCGACCGACGTCAGCGGCCCGGAGTACGACGACGTCTACGCGATGCTGAAGGACGCCGGCTTCGACGGCGTCGAGATCCCGATCTTCGACCGCGAGGTCGACAAGTACGCGGAGCTCGGCGCGCGGCTCGACTCGCTCGGCCTCGAGCGGCTCGCCGTGTCGGCGCGCGGCGCGGACGACGATCCGATCGCGTCCGACCCGGCGGCGGCGATCGCCGCGACGAAGGCGAACCTCGACTCGGCCGCCGCCCTCGGCGCGCCGCTCATCTGCGGCCCGCTCGGCGCGCCTCTCGGCGTCTTCTCGGGCGCACCGCCGACGGCGGAGGAAAAGGCGCGCTCCGTCGCGTATCTCCGCGAGGTCGGGCCGTACGCCGAGGAGCGCGGCGTGACGATCGCGCTCGAGTACCTGAACCGCTTCGAGATGTACCTCACGAACACCGCCGCCGACCTGGCCGCGATCGTGCGCGAGGTGGGTCATCCGCGCATCCGGATGATGTACGACACCTTCCACGCGCATATCGAGGAGAAGGATCCGCGCGACGCCCTGCGCGACTGCGCCGACGTGCTTGTTCACGTGCACGTCTCGGAGAACGACCGCTCGACGCCGGGCGCGGGCCAGGTCGCGTGGGACGAGACGTTCGCCGGCCTCGCGGAGATCGGCTACGACGGCTGGATCGTGATCGAGGCGTTCGGAGACGCGCTGCCCGAGCTCGCGGGCGCGACGAAGATCTGGCGGCGCATGTTCGAGAGCGAAGAGCAGCTCGCGCGCGACGGTGCCGCCTTCATCCGCTCCGGGCTCGGCTTTTAGCGTTCCGGAAGCGGTGCCAGACACCGCTTCGCGGAGTCAGGCACCGGGATACCCGGCCTTGACTTGCCCGTCCCGGAGTGCATACCTGTAGCGAAGGTGCCGAGTGCGCCTCTGCGGCGTCCCGCTTCCCGATCTCGGAGGAGTCATGAACGGACGCTTTCTCGCCTTCCTTGCTCTGATCGTGTGCTGCGTGTTCGCGCTCACGCCGGCTGCTGCTGCAGAGCCCGCGACGAACGACGTTCCGCTCGATCTCGAGTCGGGAGTCCCGCTCCTCTACATCGGGGGCCTGCAGATCTTCAACCTCTACTGGGACTCGGACTGGGACGACGCCGGGCACAACCCGGGCTTCTCGACCGGCACCATCGACACGCAGACCCGGGCGCTCACCGACTCGAACTACTTCGACAAGCTGTCGCAGTACGACGTTCCGAACCTCTCGTTCGGCGGCAGCGCGACGGCTGCGTCGTTCCCGTGCGGCTCGGATCCGGGCGACACGACGAGCTCGGTTGCGGTCTTCCTGTTCATGCTCTGCGAGGAGGTGACGCCGTTCGACGGCGTGCCGCTGGCGACGGGGATCCCGATTCCGTTGCCGCTCGTGCCGAACCCGACCGGGCACACGATCTACAACATCCTCCTGCCGAGGAAGACGACGATCGACGACTTCGGCTCGAAGTCGTGCATCGACTACGGCGCGTATCACTTCCAGATGCCGTCCGTGCTCGGCTTCCCGATCTACTTCGCCGTCATCCCGACGAAGTGCGCGAGCAGCGCCGCGGATCTGATGACGATGATCTCGCACGAGGACGTGGAGGCGGCGACGGATCCGCTGCCGCTCTTCCACTGGATCGACAGCTCGACTCGGACGCCGGGCATCATCGGCTTCTTCGCCTCGATTCCGGGCTTGCTCAAGTCCGGCGAGGCGTCGGATCTCTGCTCGACCGCGAACACGGCGTCGAACAGCCCGTTCGGTGACGTACCGGTCACACTCAACGGCGTCTCGATGAACGTCGCGACCTACTGGTCGAACTTCGACAACGCCTGCATGGTCGGGCCGTCGCGGGTCGTCAGCACGACCTTCTCGACGAGCGGGCTGTCGGGCAGCGCAACGCTCACGATCGGCGGTGTGGCGCAGTCGATCTCCGCCGGCAGCTCGGTGACGATGAACCTGCTGGAGGGGACCTCGTTCAGCTTCGCCGACACGGCGGCGGTGGCGGGCAGCCGCTTCCGCGCGACGGGCTCGAGCTGCTCGGGCAGCGTGACGTTCCCGGTCTCCAACACCACTGCGAACGCGACCGAGTCCGTGAACTGCACGTACACCCACGAGTTCTTCCTGACGGTGAACACGAGCCCGGCCGCGGCTGCGACGGGGAACGCATCGCTGACCCCGTCCGGCTGGTTTGCCGCCGGCACGCCCGTTTCGCTGTCGGCCGACGCCGACGTCTCCGCCGGCGTCGGATCGCGGTACGACTTCCGCCGCTGGGAGTCCGGCGGCTTCCCGTTGCTCGGCTCGTCGATCACGCTCTTCGGGCCTGCGACGGCGACGGCCGTGTACCAGCTGCAGCACCTCGTCACCTTCGACGAGACGGGGATCCCGGCTGCCAGCCCATGGCATGTCACGGTCGCGGCGGTGTCGCATGTCGGGCCGTTCTCGCTCTGGGCGGACGATGGGAGCACGCAGTCGTTCGCGTACCAGACCCCGGTGCCGGACGCGTCGGTCTCGACGACGCGGTACGTGCTCTCGGGCACGTCGACGCCCTCACCGCTGCTCGTCGGCGCGCCGGTGACGGTCATCGGCTCGTACAGCACGCAGTTCCTGCTGTCGGTCGGCACGCACGGCCTCGGCACGAACACGACCGAGGTGACGAACGGCGTGACCCTGATCGGGACGGCAACCGATGCGACCCCCGCGACGGCGTGGCTGCCCGACGGCACGCCGCTCACGCTGCGGGTCACCGACCCGGTGGCCGGAGCGGGCGGGATCCAGTACTTCTTCCGCGGCTTCGTGCCCTCACCGCCCGGCGTGCTGGCGAGTGGCTTCGCGACCGTCGCGCAGTACGAGACGATGTCGCAGCTGATCGACGACGCGCTTGCGGGTGGCGGCATCCAGCAGCAGAACGGGAACGGCGTCGCGGGCGCGCTGAAGGTGCAGTGGGGCAACGTCGAGGCGGACCTCGCAGCGGGGAACTACGCGCAGGCGCTCAACGCGATCCAGGCGTTCGTCGCGCACCTCTCGGCGCAGTCCGGGAAGAAGGTGACCGTTGCGGTCTCGGCCGAGCTGCGTTTGCTGGCGGCGGAGGTGTACCACGGGGCGCTCTGCCAGGCCGTCGCGCTCGGCCAGCTCAACGCCACACAGCACGCGGCGAGGTACGCGTACTACGTAGCGCTCGTGTCGGGCCTCGGCGGCACGCCGAAGCCCGACTGCTAGCAAGTCCGGAGGGGCGGCCCCGAATCACGGGCCGCCCCTCCAGTCGTCTTAGCCTGCGGTGATCGAGCCGAAGAGCCCGTGGCTCTCGTCGTCCGGCCCTGCGGTGAAGAAGAGCGTGTCGGTCGGCCCGCTCCGTCCGCCGAGCCCGAACTCGAGCGCCCAGAGACCGTCGATCGTCAGCGTGCCGCCATTGCTCGAATGCAGCTCGCCGCGATGCGCGAACTGGCCGTTCGCCTGTTCCTCGTAGGCGTTGATCTGGCCGTCGCCGAAGTTGCCGACGAGCACATCGCCGCCGAAGCGGCCGAACGACGCCGGCGCGACGGCGATGCCCCACGGGGCGTTCAGCTGGCCGTGTTGCGCGACGCGCGCGAGCAGCGCACCGGACGTGTCGTACACGTCGACGAAGCCGCGGCCCTGGCCGGCGATCTCGTCGTGCCCGGCCGAGTCCTGCTTCGCATAGGTCACGAAGATGCGTCCGCCCGCGGCCTGGATGCCGAACGGCGCATAGTCGTCGGGAAGCGCCGGATCGACGAACGCACCCGGCAGCACGACCTTCGTCCACGTGGAGTCGAAGACGTCGACCCGTCCGTTGTGGAAGTCGGTCGCGTAGACGCGCGCACCGTGCGGCGTCGCTGCGAAGGCGAGCCCCTTGTAGACCGCACCGTCGGCCGAGCTGTCGTGGACGACCTGCGCCGACGTGAGCCCGCCACGCCAGGCGAGGATCTGCCCCGCCTCGCTGTCGAAGATGAAGAGCGACGGTCCGCCCGCGACTTGGAAGCCGGGCGCTGCGGCGTTGAAGACGATGCCGGTCGGGCCGCCGGCGACGCCGACCGTGAGTGCCTGCTTCGCGCCGGTGTTGGTGTAGAGCGTCGATGCGTTGGCACCGTTGTCGACCACCCACCACGGGGTCGGGCCGCTCGCGATCAGGCCGGCGACGAGGCCCCAGGCGTTGACGAGCGTTGCGTCGGGCGGCCCCGCGAGCGTCGACTGGTCGGAGACGAGTGGCGTGACCGTGTACGCGTTGCTCTCGGCGGCCTGCAGTGGAACTGCGAGCATGAGCACGGCTGCTGCGGCAGCCAGTGCAAGAGCGAAGAATCGTGACATCCCTACCTCCTCCGGTTGGCCCCTGGGGACTACTCGGCGGAGGCCGAATCGGTTTCGCTCAACGCTCGATTCGATAGCGAATGTGGGTCGCAACGGGCCCCTCGATCACGCGCGTGACCTCGAGGCTCGCGGGGCGCGCAGCCTCGAAGAGCCGGACGCCGTCGCCGAGGAGCACGGGCGCGACGTGGACCTGGATCTCGTCGAGGAGGCCGGCAGCAAGGCACTGCTGCACGACGCAGCCGCCGCCCGCGACGAGCACGTCCTGCTCGCCCGCGGCGGCGCGTGCCTGACGCACCGCCGATTCGACGCCGTCGGTGACGAATGCGAACGTCGTGCCGCCCTGCATCTCGCGCAGCTCGCGCGGGTGGTGCGTGACGACGAACACCGGCGCGTGGAACGGCGGATCGTTGCCCCACCAGCCGTCGCCGTTCGGATCGTCGGCCCACGGGCCGCTGCCGCCGCTGTACATCTTGCGGCCCATGACAACGGCGCCGATCGAGCTCGTCGACTCGTAGACGAGATCCGAGTCGACGTCGACCTCGCCGCCGGGGAGCCCGTGCTGCGAGCGCCACGCCTCGAGCCGGACAGCCCATTCGTGGAGCTGCATGCCGCCGGCGCCGAGCGGGTCGTCGAGCGACTGGTCCGGCCCGGCGACGAAGCCGTCGAGCGACATGGAGATATCGACCCTGACCTTCGGCATCGTCAGACCGTGTCGAACGCGTGCAGGGCAGCCTCTTGCTCCTGCCGGGCGAGCGCGGCGCGGTTCACCGCGTTGACGACCGCGCGCAAGGAGGCGGTGACGATGCTCGAGTGGATGCCGACGCCCCAGGCAGCGAGCCCGTCGACGTCCACCTCGACATAGGCCGCCGCCACCGCGTCCTCGCCGGTGCTCATCGCGTGCTCGTGGTAGTCGAGCACGCCGATCGACGCGTTCTGGTGGCTGCCGAGCCCTCGCACGAGCGCGGCGATCGGGCCGTTGCCCTCGCCGTTCAGCTCGATCGTCCCCGAGCCGGCGCGCATGACCGCGGTCAGGCGGTCGCCGCTCTCGTCGGCCTCGTGCCGATACGAGAGAAGCTCATACGGGTCACGGACGCCGAGGTAGGTCGCCTGGAACAGGTCGTGCAGCTCGGCGGCCGAGAGCTCGCCGCCCTCGGCGTCGGTGATCGCCTGCACGCGTTGGGCGAAGTCGACCTGCAGGCCGCGTGGAAGATCGAGCCCGTACTCGTTGGCGAGCAGGAAGGCGACCCCGCCTTTGCCGGACTGCGAGTTGACCCGAATGATCGCCTCGTAGTTGCGCCCGACGTCCTTCGGGTCGATCGGCAGATAGGGCACGTCCCACACCTCGGAGTCCGAGCGCTGCTGCGCGTGCATGCCCTTCTTGATCGCATCCTGGTGCGAGCCGGAGAACGCGGTGTACACGAGCTCGCCCACCCACGGATGCCGCGGATGCACCGGCAGGCCGTTGCACTCCTCGACGATGCGTCGCGTCTCGTCGAGCCGGGAGAAGTCGAGCCCCGGGTCGACGCCCTGCGTGAGCAGGTTGAGTGCGAGCGTGACGACGTCGACGTTGCCCGTCCGCTCGCCGTTTCCGAACAGCGTTCCCTCGACGCGCTCGCCGCCCGCCATCAGGCCGAGCTCCGCCGTCGCGACGGCGGTGCCGCGGTCGTTGTGCGGATGGATCGAGAGGATGCTCGACGCACGCTGCGAGAAGTTGCGCGCGAACCACTCGATGCGATCCGCGTAGACGTTCGGCGGGAAGTGCTCGACCGTCGTCGGCAGGTTGACGATCATCTTCGCCTGCGGCGTCGGGCCCCACTCGGCCGCGACCGCCTCGCAGATCTCGAGCGCGTACTCGAGCTCCGTGTGGTGGAAGCTCTCCGGCGAGTACTCGAACATGATGTCGGAGCCGCTCGCGCGCGCGAGCCGCTTGCACATCTCCGTGCCCCGCACGGCCAGCGTCGTGATGCCTGCCTTGTCGAGGCCGAAGACGACACGCCGCTGCGTCGTCGAGGTCGAGTTGTAGAGATGCACGATCGCTCTCGGCGCTCCTTCGAGAGACTCGAACGTCCGCTCGATCAGCTCGGGACGCGCCTGCGTGAGAACGGCGATCGTCACGCCGTCCGGAATCAGGTCTTCCTCGACGAGCAGCCGCACGAAGTCGAAGTCCGTCTTCGACGCAGCCGGGAAGCCCACCTCGATCTCCTTGAAGCCGAGCGCGAGCAGCAGCTCGAAGAAACGCCGCTTGCGCGCTGCGTCCATCGGGCTGACGAGAGCCTGGTTGCCGTCGCGCAGGTCGGTCGAGCACCAGATCGGGGCGTGCTCGAGCACGGTGTTCGGCCAGGCACGGTCCGGCAGGTCGACTGTGTCGTATGGGCGGTATCGGTGGTGTGGCATCGGCACGGCGAACGCTCCTTCGCAAAAGACGGCGCACTAATCCAAGGACGGTGGACGGATATGTGCAAGCGCGCTTCCCCTACCGGGGAAGGCCGAGCAGGAGCGAGCCGAGGCAGAGCGTGGTCGACAGCTGCGTGCGCGTCGCGTCCATGCCTGAACCGTACGCCTTTTTACGTAAAACTCGAGACGAAAGCGCACAACTCCCGAATCGCGGCTATGGTGGCTGAAGCGCGTTGGCTCTAGCTGTTGAAGCCGCCGAGGCTCTTGCGTTCCTCTCCGACTGTGACCCCTGGCCTGACCGCTGCAGGGCGCTCAATCGAGCGTTCTGTCCTGCAGATGTACAGAAGGAGCACCACATGCATGCGACCATTCGTCGTTACGAAGGTGTCGACGCTGCCCGCACCAACGAGGTCAGCGGCAAGGTCAAGGAGACGCTCGTTCCGCAGCTTCGCAAGCTCCCCGGCTTCGCCGGCTACTACCTCATCGAGGCCGACAACGGCATCCTGAGCTCGCTCGGTCTCTTCGAGACGTCCGAGCAGGCCGACGCATCGACGAAGCTCGTCGAGAAGTGGATCACCGACGAGAACTTCACCTCGGCGATGCCGAACGCGCCGAAGATCACGAGCGGCCGTGTCGTTGCGCAGAGCAACGGCGTCACCGTCTCCTAGTCACACCCGAGACCGCTTGACCGAGAGGGCCCGGCAGTTGCCGGGCCCTCTCCGTTTCTAAGCGAGTCGCGCGAGCAGCGTGCTGCTCGCAGCGATCAACCGGTCGACCTCGCCGCGGTCGACGTTGCAGTTCGTGATCCCGTACGCCCAGCGGTACTCGTCCTGGTCGAGGATCTTTCGCAAAGGGACCCCGTCGACCAGGTCGAGGTCCTCGCTCAGCGACAGATAGCCGAGATAGTCGTTCGTGTACGCAGCGGCGATCGTCGTCGCGAACGGGCTTCCCTCCTTGATCTGCGACCCCGCTTCGTTGAAGAGCTCGAACGAGTTCGTGATGAGCGCCGCGTCGCCGAGCGCGATCCCCTGGATCTCTGCGCGGATCGGCACCTCGGCCCGCTCCACCATGTCGAGGTACATCGTCAGCGCGCCCCACATGTACGAGTCGGGAAACTGCTGCGCCGAGGTCATCGTGTGGATCTCGGGCGACCATGTCTCGGGCCAGTCCGGCGGCGATCGCCCCTGCCACTCGCTCATCACCGCGCGGATCTCGTCGGCCGGGTACGCGTGCCGGCGCCGGCGCAGCTCGAGCCACTCGCTCGCCGCGGCGACGCGTGCTTCGGACGTCGGCTCGACTCGCCCGTACGCCGTGAGCGCGGCATCGGCAAGCTGCCGTCCGAGCTCGTCTCGCGACGCGTACGAGTGACGGCTCGCCTCCCAGTTGCCGAACCACCAGTCGGTGAACGGTGCGACGTCGCCCGCGCAGCCCTGGACGAACATCGGCTCGACACCCGGCGCGCCCTGGATGAACGCGGCGCGCATCGCGCCCGGATACTCGGCGTCCCATTCGCGCGTGATCCCGCCGATCGTGATCGGGTGCGCGGTGAAGTTGATCACCGCCGCCAGCGGCGAGCCGTCGTCGCCGTCGACACGGATCACGCTCACCGCGTCGTCGACGGGCCGCTCGTGGCGGGTGCGGTTGACGCTGAGCCCGGGGGCCCGGGTGATCGCCGAGCCGGCCCGTGCCGGCTTCATGCTCTTCCACGCCGCGTAGACGGCGCCGGCGACAAGGTCGGGGAGAATCGCGACGTAACCCTCGAACCCGGGCGCATCCTGGAGCCCGGCGACACCGGAGCCGCGCGCGAGGGAGGGCGCGCTGTGGTTGTGGCTTGCGTGCACCGAGAGCGCCTCCGGCGGGATCCCGGTCAGCTGCTGCGTGCGCGCGCGCACCGCGTCGGTGAGGTCGCGGCCGGCAAAGACGAGATCGATCGTGACGATCGCGGCCGTGCGCTCGCCGTCGGAGACGACGAGCGCCTGCGCGATGAGCGGCTCACGTGCGCCCTCGGCGAGACAGCGGCGAGCCGCCCAGCAGCCGACTTGCAACCCGAGCGGCGGCGTGATGTCGACGCGCGCGACTCCGGCCGAGAGGCTCAATAGAGCTCCTTCGCGTCGACCTCGCGCGCGATGACGGCGACGTTGTCGCCCTGCGCCGTCGTCGCGATCGCGCGCACGACGAAGACGATGCCGTCCGTGAGCGCCTCGACGACCGCCGGCTCGCGGTCGGGTCGCTCGAGGAAATGGATCTGACCGACCGGCTGCCCGGCGGTGACGCGGTCGCCCAGGTCGACGAACGTCTCCCAGAGGCCGGTCTCCGGTGCGAGCAGATAGTTGTCGACCTCGGTCGCGCGACCGCTCACCGGCGTCGTGTCGGGCGTCCGAGCCTCACCCGAGAGGACTCCGACATGCCGGAGCACGTTTGCGAGGCCGCTCTGCGAGATCCGGTGCGTCGCGGCGGTGACGTGCCCACCGCCGCCGAGCTCGGTCGAGACCACGAGCTTGCCCTGCCGCTCGGCCTCGCCGACGAGCAGGCCCGTGCCGGCGATGTCGATGTAGACGAAGTGGTAGTCCGTTCCCCACGCGAGCATCGCGTCGACCATCGCACGGCGCTGTGCGGCATCCTCGACCCAGTGCATCTCCGACCAGGGTGGACAGAGGCCGCTGCGCCCGCCGCTGTGCATGTCGACGACGACGTCGGCGCGTGGGAAGAGCAGCCGCGAGAAGAAGTCGGCAAGCTGCTCGTCGGGCGTCCCGTCGAGTGCGCCGGGGAAGGATCGGTTGAAGTTCGCGCCGCTCGGCCAGAGCCGGGTGTACGCCCGCGAGGCGTCGGGCGACGCGCACGGCACGACGATCAGCTGCCCGGCGACCTCGCCGGGCGCGGTCTCGCGCGCGAGCCGGAGCGCCGCGACCTGCCCCTCGGGCTCGTCGCCGTGGACGCCGCCGACCACGAGCGCGGTCGGTCCGTCGCCGCCCTTGATCGAGACGATCGGGATGTAGAGGTGCGACCAGCCGCTCGTGTTGTTCGACCGCGGCAGCTCGAGCCTGCCCACGTGCTTGCCCGGAGCGTCCAGGTCGATCGAGCAGTGGACAGGCGAATCGGGCACTCGCTTGGCGATTGTAGACAATCTGCGTATAGTTGACAATCAGCGTCCGGCGACAGCAGGAGCTCGTTTGAAGATCACCGATGTCGAGGCCATCATCCTGCGCCAGCCGGTGCTGGACGACGGGATCGCGGACGGGAGCCAGGACGATCTCGTCATCAAGATCCACACCGACGAGGGCATCACCGGGATCGGTGAGGTCGACTCGTCGCCCGAGGCCGTGCACGCACTCGTCACCGCGACGAGCTCGCACGCGATCGCGAACTCGTTCCACAGCCTGCTCGTCGGCGAGGATCCGACCGACGTGGAGCGGCTCTGGCAGAAGATGTACCGCGGCATGAATGACATCGGCCGCCGCGGGATCGCGCTCCACGCGCTGAGCGGCATCGACATCGCGCTCTGGGACATCAAGGGCAAAGCCGAAGGCAAGCCGATCAGCGCGCTCCTCGGCGGTGCGATTCGCGACAAGGTGCGCGCGTACGCCTCGATGCTCATGCCCGACACGACCGAGGAGACGGCGGAACGCGTCGCCGCGCTCCGCAACGACGGCTTCACCGCGATCAAGCTGGGGTGGGGGCCGCTCGGCAAGGATCCCAAGCACGACGTGCGCCTCGCCGCCGCCGCGAAGGAGGCCGCGGGTGACGGCGACATCCTGATCGACGCCGGCCACGGCTACGTCGCCGACGCGAAGTGGCGATCGGCGTCGCGCGAGAGCTCGAGCAGCTCGGCGTCTACTGGCTCGAGGAGCCGTTCGAGCCGGACGAGTACGAGGCGTACGCCGAGCTCGCCGACACGGTCGACATCCGCGTCACCGCCGGGGAGCAGGACACGACCGTGTGGGGCTTCCGCGAGCTGATCGAGCGCGGCCACGTCGACCTTGTCCAGCCGGACGTGACGCGCTGCGGCGGGATCACCGAATTGCTCCGGATCGGGGCGCTCGCGCGCGAGCACGGTGTCGAGACCGTGCCGCACGCGTGGAAGAGCGGGATCATCAAGGCAGCGTCGCTCCACGCGAATGCCGTCCTGCCGGACGCGACGTTCCAGGAGTACTGCGTCGCCGACACGCCGATCAATCAGACTCTCGTGAAAGAGCGCATGCCGCTCGACGCGGACGGGTACGTCGCCGTCCCCACCGGGCCGGGTCTCGGCATCGAGCTCGACGAAGAAGTCCTCGAGCGCTACCGCGTGTCCTAGGAGGAACCGACATGGCAGTCACACCGAAATCCGATCTGGCCGCCCGCGCGGCGGCCGTCATCCCCGGCGGCGTCAACAGCGGCCAGCGCCGTGTCCCGGGCCTCGAGGAGCTCGTGATCGCGGCCACGAGCGGCTCGACGTTCACCGACGGCGAGGGGAACACGTACACCGACTATCACGCCGCGTTCGGGCCGCCGCTCCTCGGCCACAACGATCCCGATGTCGACGCCGCGGTCGCCGCCGCGGCGCGCACGGTCGGGCTGATGGGTGTCGGCGTCACCGAGATCGAGGTCGAGCTCGCCGAGCGGATCGTCGAGCACGTGCCGTCGGTCGAGCGCGTGCTGCTGACCGAGACCGGGAGCGAGGCGACGTTCCATGCGCTGCGCGTTGCGCGCGCCGCGACCGGCCGCAGGCACGTGCTCAAGTTCCAGGGCTGCTACCACGGCTGGCACGACTCCGTGGCGATGAATGTGATCTCGCTCGCGGAGAACGTCGGCAAGAAGGATCCGCTCTCGCAGGGAGTGCTCCCCGAGGTCACCGACGCGACGATCGTCTGCCGCTTCAACGACGCCGCCGAGGTCGAGCAGGCGCTCGTCGACCATGACGTCGCGGCGATCATCCTCGAGCCGATCCCGCACAACATCGGCTGCGTCCTGCCGAAGCCGGGCTTCCTCGAGAAGCTGCGCGAGCTGTGCGACAAGCACGGCACCGTCCTCGTCTTCGACGAGGTGATCACGGGCTGGCGGCACGCGCTCGGCGGCTACCAGTCGATCGCCGGCGTCACGCCCGATCTGACGGCGATGGGCAAGGCGTTGGGCAACGGCTGGCCGGTTTCCGCGCTCGGCGGCAAGGCGGAGCTGATGGATCTCTTCTCGACGACGCCGGGGCGGCCCGCGTTCTTCGCCGGGACGTTCAACGGGCATCCGCCCACGTCGGCGGCCGCGCTCGCGACGATCGACAAGCTGCAGCGCGAGCCCGTGCACGAGCACGTCTTCCGGCTCGGCGAGCGCGCGCGGCAAGGGCTCACGGAGCTCTACGCGCGGCTCGGGGTGCCGGTCGTCGTCGCCGGGTTCGGGTCGGTGTTCGTCACGTACTTCCTCGACGGCCCGGTCGAGAGCTACGACGACCTGCTCGCGAACGACGTCGACATGTTCACCGGCTACCGCCGCGAGCTGATGAAGCACGGCATCTTCGAGCTGCCGCTGAACCTGAAGCGGAGCCACTTCTCGTACGCACACACGGACGAGGACGTCGACCGGCTGCTCGAGGGCACGGAGGCTGCGGTCGCCGCAGTGCTGGCGACCCGCACGTGACGACCGACCCCGCAGTCGCCTGCACGATCGACCTGACGGCGCCCGGCAAGCAGGTCGGGCGCCTGCAGTACCCGAAGATCACGAACACGGGCGGCTGGGCGTTCAGCTTCGTCCCGATCGCGACGATCGCAAACGGCGACGGGCCGACCGTGCTCGTCTCGGGCGGCAACCACGGCGACGAGTACGAGGGCCAGGTTGCGGCGATGCGGCTCGTGCAGGAAATCGACCCGGCCAGCGTGAGCGGCCGGATCATCGTCATCCCGGTGATCTCGAGAGATGCGTCGAAGGCGAACACACGCATGTGGCCGTCGGGTGCGAACTTCAACCGCTCGTTCCCCGGCCGGCCCGACGGCCCGGCGAACGAGCAGCTCGCCGACTACTTCACGCGCGTGCTGTTCCCGCCGGCGGACGTCGTGATCGACATGCACTCCGGCGGCCGGACGGCGTGGTTCCTCCCGTGCTCGCACATGCACGTCGTCGACGACCCTGCGCAACGCAAGGCGATGCTCGAGGCGATGCAGGCCTGGAACTCCGAGATCCACTTCCTCTACGTCGACGTGAACGGGACCGGCCTGCTGCCGGTGGAGGCGGAGAACCAGGGCAAGCTCGTCGTCACCACCGAGCTCGGCGGCGGCGGTCGCGTGCCGGCGCCCGTGCACGAGCTCGCGTGGAGCGGGCTGACGAACGTGCTCCGCCATGTCGGCGTGCTCGAGGGAGAGGTCGTCCGGCAGGATCCGCCTGCGCCGATCCTCGACGGGCGCGACCAGCGCAACTACGTGATCGTCGAGGAGGACGGCATCTTCGAAGGGCTGCTCGAGCCGGGCGCGGCCGTGCAGGCGGGCGACCCCGTCGCGCGCCTGTGGTTCCCCGATCAGATCGACCGCGCGCCGACCGTTTTGCGCGCGCCGCTCGACGGCGTGCTCGCGGTCATCCGCTCGATCCCGGCGGCCGAGGCCGGCGACTCGGTCTTCGTTCTCGGTCAGCCGATCGAGGCTTCCGCGCTGCTGTGAGCACGGCGCTCGCGCAGAAGACCTTCGCGAGCGTCCGCAAGCACCGCAACTACCGCCTCTACTTCGGCGGGCAGGCGGTCTCGTTCACCGGCACGTGGGTGCAGCAGATCGCTGCCTCGTGGCTCGTGCTGCAGCTGACGCACTCGCCCGTCGCCGTCGGCGCGCTCGCGCTCACGCAGCTCCTGCCGGTGACGGTGCTCGGGCTCTTCGTCGGCACGATCCTCGACCGCTACGACGTGCGCCGGGTTGCGCTCGTGACGGAGACGTCGGCACTCGTGATCGCGGCGGTGCTCGCGACCCTGACGCTGACGGGTGTCGTCGCGGTCTGGGAGATCTACGTGCTCGCGCTCGGGCAGGGCGTCGCCCAGGCGGTCGGCGGGCCGGCGCGGCACGCGCTCGTCTTCCAGATGGTCGGTCCCGACGACCTCGCGAACGCGGTCGCGCTCAACTCGAGCCTCGGCACGCTCGCGCGCATCCTCGGCCCGGCGATTGGAGGCGTGATCGTCGCGTTCGCGGGAGCCGGCGTGGCGTTCTCGGTCAACTCCGCGAGCTTCCTGGCCGAGCTGCTTGCGCTGCTCGCGCTCGATGTCTCGATCATGCACAAGCCGATCCGCGACCACGGTGCGACTGTGGTCGGCGGCGCGCTGGCGGCGCTCCGATTCGTCAAGCACTCGCCGCGCGCCGGTGTCGCGTTTTTCGGCGTGCTCGTGCTCTCGACGTTCAGCTTCAACTTCAATGTCCTGCTCCCGCTCGTCGCCGACCGGACGCTTCGCTCCGGTGCGCAGACGTTCGGGCTCATCGCGGCGGTGTTCGGCGCCGGGGCGCTCTGCGGTGCGGTGACGAACGCGGTGCGCGGGCAGGCGAGCTTGCGGCTGCTGCTCATCGGCGCAGCGGGCTACGGCGTCTTCGAGCTCGTGCTCGCGCCGCAGCGATCGCTCGTGCCCGTCTGTCTTTGCCTCTTCGTGATCGGCTGCTTCTACACGCTCTGGGGGACGAACGCGCTGTCCGCGATCCAGCTCGAGGCGCCGGAGCACCTACGCGGCCGCGCGGCGAGCCTCTACTTCTTCGCGTTCCTCGGCGGGGCGCCGCTCGGCGGTCTCTTCGCAGGCTGGCTGAGCTCCATCGGTGGAACGGAGCTCGCGTTCTACGTCGCGGGGTCGATCGCCGTGCTCACCGCCGCGCTCGGGATCGCGCGGCTCGCAGCGACGACGTCGTCGTCGCTGATCAGCCGGTGAGTGACGAACCGGGTCCGTCCCTCGAACTCCATCGCGAGCACGCCGGCCGCGGAGAGCCGCTCGAGCGCACCGGCGCCGAGGTCGGCGTAGACGATGTTCGTCTCCGGCTCCGCGGCGCCGATCAGCCGCGCGAGCTCCTTCGCTCGTGCGTGATCCTCGGCGAGACGGTCGATCAGGTCGAGGGCGACGAGCCCGGCGGCGGCGAAGATCCCCGCCTTGTGCATCGTCGCGCCGCCGAGGCGTTTCAGGTGCACGCGTGCCGCGGCGATCGTCTCCGTGCTGCCGGCGAGAATCGTGCCCGCGGGCGCGCACAGTCCCTTGTTGAGGCTCAGCGCGACCGTGTCGACCGGCGCTGCGAGCTCCGCGAGTGGGACGCCGAGCGCGACCGCGGCGTTGGCGAGCCGCGCGCCGTCCAGGTGCGACCGCGGCGCCTGCTCCGCGAGCTCCGCCGTCTGCGCAGCCGTCAGCACGGTGCCGCCGCGACGCGTGTGCGTGTTCTCGATGCAGATCACCGCCGCGGGCTCGCCGATCTCGAGCTGCGCGACGTGCTCGAGCCAGTCGCCCTCGTTGACGAGGATGTGCGCCGACGGATCGATCGCGACGCGGTCACCGGGCTTCGTGAGCGCGAGTAGCGCGACGAGGTTCGCAAGCGAGCACGTCGGCACGAGCACCGCGGCTTCCTTGCCGAGTAGCGCCGCGCCGCGGCGTTCGAGCTCGTTGACGTTCTCGTCCTCGCCGTAGGTCGCCCAGCCGAGGCGTGCCGCGCGCATCGCGTCCCACATCGCGTCCGTCGGAGCGGCGCAGATGTCGGAGCGCAGGTCGATCATCGCCGGGACAGATGCTTTCCGGGCATGGCGCCGGTGTGCTCGCCCTCGGTCACGACGGGCGTGCCGTTGACGATCACGTGGTCGACACCGCGCACGTAGTGCACCGGGTCGTCGAGCGTCGAGCCGTCCTCGAGCCGGTCGAGGTCGAGCACGACCGCGTCGGCGGCGCGTCCGGCCTCGAGCCGGCCCCGGTCGCGCAGCCCGAAGTGCTCGGCGGGCATGGCGGTCATCTTCCGGATCGCCTCCTCGAGCGAGAGCGAGTGCAGCTCGCCGACATGCCGGGTCAGATAGTGGACGTGCCCGGCGAAGCAGACCGGATGCGCGGTTACGGCCGCGAGCGCGCTGTCGACCTCACTCGTGAAGCCGTCGACGCCGAGCGAGATCAACGGGTGCGTGATCATCTCGGTGAGGTGCTCGTCGGTGAAGAGCTCGCCGATGAGCAGGATGCTCTCGAGCGCTGGGCCTGCCGCCGCGAGGATGTCGAAGTACGCATCCCACTGGTCCTTGCCCATGAGCCGCGCGATCTCGTTGAAGTCCTTCCCCTCGAGCTCCGGGTACTGCTGGCTCGACTGCAGGCGGGCACGGTGCCACTCGCCACGGTGGATGAAGCGCCAGTACCGGTCGCACTCGTGTCGCAGCCGCTCGCGCGCGCTCTCGTCGCGCAGGCGCGCAACCGTCTTCTCCCAGCCGCCGTCCATCGCCCATTGCGGCAGGATCCCCGCCATCTGGCCGAGACCGTCCTTGAACGGCGTCGTGTCGGCGAGGACGTCGATTCCCTCCACCTCGCGGGCCGTCTGCATCGTGTCGACGGCGCGCTGCCACGCGCCCGGTGCGGCGCCGGTCCGGTTGCGGACGTTCAGGTGCGAGATCTCCCCGTGCGTCCCGCCCTCGCGGACGATCGTTAGGAACTCCTCGATCGACTCCTGCAGCTGCGAGTCGCGGTTCCGGATGTGGCTCGTGTAATAGCCGTCGTACTCGCCGACGACCTTGTTCAGCCGCACGAGCTCGTCGGTGGAGGCCATGCGGCCCGGATTGAACTCGAGGCCCGTCGAGAGGCCGAGCGCGCCGGCGTGCATGGCCTCGCGCACGAAGTCCTCCATCGCGCGCAGCTCCGGCTCCGTCGCCTGCGCGCTGAAGACTCCGGCCGCGTAGCGAACGGTGTTGTGGCCGACGAACCAGGCAAGGTTCTGCGAGTGGCCGTGCCGCGAGAGCCACGAGAGATGGTCGGCGAAGCTCGACCACTCGACCGGCCCGTCGTACGCGAACGTGCGCATCCGGCCCTCGATGAACTGGCGCGACGCGTCGGTGACGGGCGCGTACGTCCAGCCGCAGTTGCCGACGACCTCGGTCGTCACTCCCTGGCGAATCGTGCTCTCGGCCTTCGGGTTCGCGAGGATCGACCAGTCGCTGTGGCTGTGCGGATCGACGAAGCCGGGGCAGACGACGCGGCCGGCCGCCTCGATGACGCGGTCTGCGCGGCTGCCGTTCACGGGCCCGACATGCGCGATCCGTCCGTCCTCGATCGCGACGTCGCCGCGGAACGGCGGGCGGCCGCTTCCGTCCACGACCCAGCCGTCGCGGATGAGTACGTCGGTCACTTCTTGGTGGCGACGTCGCCGATGCCGCCGCCGACGCGCGGGTCGAGCACGTCGCGCAGGCCGTCGCCGAGGAAGTTGAAACCGAGGACGACGATCATGATCGCGAGCCCCGGGAAGATCGACATCCAGACGCTCTGGTCGATGTACGAACGCGCCGTCGAGAGCATGTTGCCCCACGCCGCTTCCGGCGGCTGAGTGCCGAGCCCGAGGAACGACAGCGTCGCCTCGCTGAGGATCGCGGTCGAGAAGTAGACCGTCGTCAGCACGATGAGCGGCGCGACGATGTTCGGGATCAGGTGGCGCACCATGATCCGCAGGCCGCCGCCGCCGAGCGCGCGGGCCGACTCGATGAAGGGGAAGCCCATCACCTCGAGCACCGCGGCGCGCACGACGCGCGCGAACGCGGGCACGATGATGATCCCGATCGCGATCATCGCGTTCCGCCGCGTCGCGCCGAGGAGGCCGGCGATGACGATCGCGAGCACGATGCCCGGGAACGCGAACATGATGTCGACGACGCGCATGAGCAGCAGGTCGACGATCCCGCCCCGGTAGCCGGCGATCAGGCCGATCAGCGTGCCGGCGACGAGCGCGATCGAGATCGCGACGACGCCGACCTGGAGCGATACCTGGGCGCCGTGGATGACGCGCGCAAGCGTGTCGCGCCCGAGGTCGTCGGTTCCGAACGGATGCGCCCGGCTCGGCCCGAGCAGCCGGTCGGCATCCGGTGCGTTCGGGTCGATGCTCCAAAGGAAGCGGCCGAAGAGCGCGGTCAGGATGCAGAAGCCGACGATCCCTGCGCCGACGATGCCGATCGGGTTGCGCCAGCGCGCGGGGATCAGCCGCCGGCGCGGGATAGCCTTCCAGGCTGGGGTTGCACTCGCAGCGCTCATGTGACGCTGATCCTCGGGTCGAGCAGGCCGTACAGCAGGTCGACGACGACGTTTGCGACGACGAAGACCGCGGCGATGATGAGCGTCGCGGTCTGGATGACCGGGTAGTCGCGGTTGGAGATCGCGTTCAGGAGCGTGTAGCCGACGCCGGGAAGGCCGAAGATGATCTCGACGACCGCGGCGCCGCCGATCAGCACCCCGACTTCGAAGCCGACGACCGTGATCACGGGGATCAACGCGGTCCGGAGCGCGTGCTTGCGCAGGACGCGCCGGCGAGGCACGCCTTTCGCGCGCGCGGTGCGCACGTAGTCGAGGCTCAGAACCTCGAGCATCGTCGCGCGCACCATTCGCATGACGATCGCGAGGGTGAAGACCGAGATCGAGAGCGCCGGCATGAAGAACTCCTGGAGGTTCTTCACCGGATCCTTGAAGATCGAGACGTACGAGAGCGGCGGCACCCAGTGGAAGACGCGCGAGAAGAAGATCAGCAGCAGCGTCGCCAGCCAGAAGCCCGGAATGCTGATGCCGATCAGGCCGCCGACGCGCGCCAGGTAGTCACTCGCGCTTCCTCGTCTCACCGCCGAGATGACGCCGAGCGGGATGCCGATCGAGACGGCGATCAGGAGGCCGAGGAAGATGAGCTCGATCGTGATCGGCAGCGCGGTCTTCATCGTGTCCGAGATCGGCCGGCTGTTCAGTAGCGAGACGCCCAGGTTGCCGTGGAAGAGCCCCGAGACCCAGCGCCAGTACTGCGACGGGTACGAGCCGTCCAGGCCGAGCTGGTGCGCCGCGGCCGCTTTCGCTTCCGGCGTCGCCGTCGCGTCGCCGCCGAACATGATGTCGATGATGTTTCCCGGCAGCAGCCGCACCGCCGAGAAGATCACGATCGAGACCGCGACGAGAGTCGCGATCATCGAGACGAAGCGTTGGGCGACGAACCGGTACATCAAATGAGGTGCTGCGGCGGGGCCGTGCCGGGCACGGCCCCGCCGGGCGTTTCTCCTACGCCAGCCAGGCCGTCGACCGCAGCCCGGTGTTGAAGTCGGTGAACGCGACGTACATGTCCTGCAGCTTCGCGTTCACGTCCTGGTACTTCGAGACCGAGACGAGCGGCACCTCGAGCAGCTCGGTCATCAGCACCCGGTTCAGCTTCTGGTACATCGGCATGCGCTTCGCCGGGTCGAGCGTGATCCGGCCGTTGCCGACCAGCCGCCACATCTGCGTGTTGCGGTAGCCGTTGAACCACGTGTTGTAGACGGTCTTGCCGAATGCGCCGGTCGGGTTGAACTCGGCGACATAGCCGTCGACGTCACCGCGCATGCCGCGCGCGGTCAGATCCCACTCGAACGCACCCTGGCCGTTCTTCGCGGCGAAGGTCGCGGGATCCTGGGCGACGATGTTGACGTTGATGTTGATCTTCTTCAGCTGGTTCTGGATCAGCGCAGCCACCGCCGGGAAGTCGAGCGGCGTCGAGAAGGTCGTCAGCGTCACGTCGAAGCCCTTCGAGAAGCCGGCCGCCGCCATGAGCTTCTTCGCCTTCGGCAGGTCGTACTTCTCCCACTTCGTCTTCAGCTCTTTCTGCGGAATGGGCCACGGGCCGTAGCCCGAGGCCACGTGACCGCTGTACTGGCCGGTCCCGTTGTAGACCTTCTGCAGGATCTCGTTCCGGTTGATCGCAAAGTTGACCGCCTGCCGGACGCGCTTGTCGGCCCACGGCTTGTTCTCGCCCTCCTTGATCGTGAACTGGAGCTCGCGGAACGCCGCTGTCAGGCCGCTCAGCACCTTGAGCCCGCTGACGCCGCGCAGCGCGTTCGCGCTGTCGACGGACACCGTTGCGCCGTCGATCGCTCCGGCACGCAGGGCCGCGATGCGGGCCTGCTCGTCGGTGATGATCTTGTACGTGATCGCGTCGAGGTAGGGCTGGCCTTTCTTCCAGTAGTTCGGGTTCCGGACGTAGTTGATGTGGTCGTTCGGGACGTACGAGCCGTCGAGCATGTACGGGCCCGTGCCGATCCCGCGGGTCGCCGCGTTCAGCGTCGTGTACATGTCCTTCGGCACGATCGACGAGTACCGCTGCCAGGCGAGGTAGCCGAGGACGCGGGCGTCGGGCGACTTCAGGTGCAGTCGCGCCTTGTTCGCCGAGAGCACCTCGATGCCGGCGATGGACGGCACCTGGCCGAGCACCGACACGCTGCCGGGCAGCGGCGGTGCGAGCTGCAGGTCGAATGAGTACTTGATGTCGTCTGCGGTGACGGGCTGCCCGTTCGAGAACTTGATCCCGGGACGGATGGTGAAGTCGATCGTCTTCGCGTCCTTGATCACGTACGAGCTTGCGATCGCGGGCTTGAGGTTCAGGTTCTTGTCCCACTCCATGAGCGACTCGTACATGGGCTCCTGCGCCGTGCGAGTCATCGTGAGAATCCCGCCGTACGGCGCGATGTGACCGGGGTCCTGCTCGAGCGCCCACGTGATGCGCCCGCCCTTCTTCGGGGTCGCGGCGCGCATCGCCGCTTTCCCGACTGCCGCGCCGGCACGGCCGGCGACCCCACCGGCTGCGACGGCTCCTGCCCCGATCGCGCCGGCCCGCTTCAGCAGGTCTCGGCGACTGAGCTCTTTCCCTGACATGTGCTGCCCCTCCCTTTCTAGAGAATCTGGCCGACACTCGGGGCTTCGCCCTGAATGTCGTCGTAGAACGGCGACTCGCGGAGCTCGAGTGCGGAGAGTGTCGCCATGCTCGCCGCGTCGAGGGCGACACCCAAACCTGGATCGTGCGAAACCGTGATGCAGCCGTTCCGAATCTCGACTGCATCTGTAAGGACGTCCTGCAGCTGCAATGGATAGTGCGTGTCGTTGGCAAACGGGAAGCTCGCGGCGGCGGCCGCCGCGACGTGCGCGTTGGCGGTCGTCGCCACGCCGAGCTCGGCCCAGCTGCCGATCGCACACCACTTGCCCGCCGCCGTCGCCAGTGCGGCGATCTGCAGCGCGCGCGTGAGGCCGCCGGCCTCGGACGGATAGACGACGAAGATGTCGCACGCGTCGGCCTTGATCAGCTCGAGCGCGGAGCGCAGTGAGGTGCAGCTCTCGTCGGCGGCGATCGGCACCGAGACCGAGCGCCTGACTTGGGCGAGGCCCGCGATGTCGAAGTCCGGCACCGGCTGCTCGACGAACTGCAGGTCGAAGCCCTCGAGTGCCCTGATCCACTTGATCGCCGCCGGGACGCTCCAGTTCATGTTCGCGTCGATCCGCAGCTTGACGTCGGAGCCGACGCGGTCGCGAATCGCCGCGATCGAGTCGTAGTCCTGCTCGAGGTCGCGGCCGACCTTGAGCTTCAGCTCGGTGTGCCCGGCGGCGACGAAGTCGGCCGCCTTCTGCGCGTTGGCCTCCGGCTCGTCGATGAAGAGGTAGCCGATCACGGGTACCTGCTCGCGGCTGTAGCCGCCGAGCAGCTCGGCGACGGGCACCTCGAACGCCTTGCCTTTCAGGTCGAGCAGCGCCATCTCGACGCCGGCGATCGCGTACGCCCCGACACCGGCCCAGTTGCGGGAGTACTCCTCGAGGCGGTGCACGAGCCACTCCGTCCGGAGCGGATCCTCGTCGACGAGGAACTGCGCGAACTCGCGGTCGATGATCGCCTGGATCGCCGGCAGCGTCGGTCCCGGCGCCTCGCCGATGCCGACGAGGCCTTCGTCCGTGCGCAATTCGACGATCAGGCCCGAGGCGGACTCCCGGATGCCGCCGGTCCATTTGAGAGGCTCCCGCAGAGGCACCCGAACGGCCGTCGTCTGCACACTTGTAATGCGCAAGAGGGTGTGTACGCTAGGCTCCTCCCAGCCGATTGTCAACCATCTCGCGATTGTCAACAATACCGGATCAGACGCAGCGCAGCCCCCGCCGCGAGCAGGTGGTCGAGGCGCTGCGCGAGGCGATCATCGCCGGGAAGCTCGAGGACGGCGAGCGCCTGATCGAGGACAAGATCGCGCGCGAGCTGAAGACGAGCCGCGGCCCGGTGCGCGAGGCGTTGAAGCAGCTCGAGCACGAGGGATTCGTCGTCTCGTACCCATATCGCGGCGCCGTCGTGCTCGGTGTCTCCGACGAGGAGGTGCACCAGGTCCTCATTCCCGTGCGCCTGACGCTCGAGAAGTTCAGCATCCCGAAGGCCGTCGAGCGCATGGACGACGCGGACTTCGCCGAGCTCGCGAAGGAGGTCTGGATGATGAGCGAGGCGGCGAGAACGAACGACGTGCAGAAGTCGGTCGACGCCGACATCCGCTTCCATGAGCTCTTGCTCGAGCGGTCGGGCCAGCCGCACGCGGCGCAGGTCTGGCGCTCGATCGCGCCGCGGATCCGCGCGTACTTCTTCCGCTACGGCCGCAGCAACCTGCAGCGCGTCGCCGAGGAGCACCGCGAGCTTCTGGAGGCGCTGCAGACGCGCGATCCGGATGTCATCGCCGCCGCGCTCGAGAGTCACATTGCAGTGGGCATGCCGGCGCGCACGTGACGACGCTGCTTCGCGTCGAGAACCTGCGCACGTGGTTCGACTCGGACCGCGGGCCGATCCGGGCCGTCGACGGCGTCGACTTCGAGATCGAGACCGGCCGCACGCTCGGCGTCGTCGGCGAGTCGGGGAGCGGCAAGTCTGTGACCGCGCTCTCGGTGATGCGCCTGGTTGACGACCCCGGGCACATTGCCGACGAGAGCAAGATCGTCTTCGACGGGCGTGACCTCACAAGCCTGGACGAGGGCGAGATGGAGCACGTTCGCGGCGACGAGATCTCGATGATCTTCCAGGAGCCGATGACCTCGTTGAACCCCGTGTACACCGTCGGCGACCAGATCGCCGAGGCGGTGCGCTCCCATGAGAGTGTCGGCGCGAGCGAGGCCTCGGCACGCGCGGTTGACATGCTCGAGCTCGTGGGCATCCCGGAGGCGGAGAGGCGCGCCAAGGACTACCCACATCAGCTGTCCGGAGGCATGCGGCAGCGCGTGATGATCGGGATCGCGCTCGCGTGCAATCCGAAGCTCTTGATCGCCGACGAGCCGACGACGGCGCTCGACGTGACGATCCAGGCGCAGATCCTCGAGGTGCTGAGGACGCTCGTCGCGGAGCGCGACACGGCGCTTTTGATGATCACCCACGACCTC
>JANMQZ010000126.1:0-4298 GCA_031370755.1 Actinomycetes bacterium | reverse complement strand
TTCCTATGAGGGTTTGACGGAATGGTGCTCGTTGCCCTGCGGCACAGCCACTATTTCGTCAAACCCTCCTACGCCTGGTTGAAGAAGCCGCCGCGCTCGAGCAGGCGGGCACGTTCCTCCGCGGAGACCTCGACATTCCGCGGGGTCAGGAGGAAGACCTTGTCGGCGACGCGCTGCATGCCGCCGTCGAGCGCGTAGGTGAGTCCGCTGCCGAAATCGATCAGCCTCTTCGAGAGCTCCTGGTCGGAGCCCTGGAGGTTGAGGATCACCGGGACCCCCTCCTTGAAGCGGTCGGCGATCTGCTGGGCGTCGTTGAAGCTGCGCGGCAGGACGAGGTGCACCTTCACGTTCGCCCCGGCCGTCGGCAGGCTCTCGACACCGCGAAGCCGGCGGGGCTCGGGCTGGCGGGACGGCCGGAGGACGCTCGTCCGCTGGTTCGACGCCTCCTCCGGGTCGGTCCAGTCGTCGAAGTCCTCGCGACGGGCTCGGCGCGGCGCGAGCCGGCGGACGTTCGGCCGCTCGGCGTAGGCCCGCTGCAGCTCCTCGTCCGTGAGGTAGCCGTCTTCGTCCCACTCCTCCTCCTCGGCGATGCCGAAGTAGACGAGGGTCTTGTTCCAGACGTCAGCGAAGCTCATGGTTGCGCGGAATGGTACTGCGGTCGGCGGAGGTTTCCTGCTTCCTGCACCGCTGTCAGACATGAAACAGCCAGCGGCCGCGAACGCGGACGCCTTTCGTGGTCTTCGCGCGTGCAGGCGTCCGCGCTAGCGGATGCCTGCGCTTGCGCCAAGGATCGTCGCCCCGACCCGGACGTAGGTCGCGCCCTCCTCTGCCGCGACGCGGTAGTCCTGGCTCGTCCCCATCGAGAGCTCGCGGAGGCCGTGCGTCTCGGCGAGCTCCCGCAGCCGTGTGAAGTACGGGCGCGAGGCCTCCGGATCGGCGCTCCACGGCGGCATCGTCATCAGTCCGCGCGCGGTCGGGCAGAGCTCGAGGAACGCCGCGAGGTCATCGGGGGCGATGCCGGACTTCGACGCCTCGCCGCTCAGATTCACCTCGACGAGCGCCGGGATCGTCAGTTTGCCGGCGGCCGACTCCGAGTCGAGCGAGTGGCAGAGCGCGCACGTCTCGTTCACCGTCTTCGCCTTGCGGCTCTGGAGGTGGCCGATGAAGTGCCACGTGAATGCCGTGCCGTAGATCTCGTGCTTCGCCGTCAGGTCCTGCGCACGGTTCTCCCCGATCACCTCGACACCGGCCTCGGCGACGAGAGCGAGCTCGGCGACCGTGACGTACTTCGTCGCGACGACGACCGTCACTGCCGGACCGACCTCTTCGCGCACGCGCTTGTAGCGCTCGCGGATCTCCTCAGGCGATATAGGCGATGACACCCTGGCGTCCCGTCTTGCCGTGATCGCGCCGATGCGAGAAGAAGGTCGCCGGCTCGCAGGACGTGCAGATGTCGAGCCGCTCGACGTGGTCGACGCCGGCCGCGCGGAGCGCGCGCTCCGCCGCGATCCAGAGGTCGAGCTTCCCGTCGCGCACGACGTCTTCGCCGAATGCTTCGCGGAAGGGAGTCGCGACCTCGTCACCGACCTCGTAGCAGCACGGGCCGATGCTCGGCCCGATCACGGCGGCGAGCTTGCTCGCGCCGAGGGCGCGAACCCCTGCCGCGACGATGCCGGCGAGCAGGCCGCGCCAGCCGGCGTGCAGGATCTCGACGCCCGGGCGACGGCCCTCCTGTCGCGCGATCGCGATCGGCATGCAGTCGGCCGTGAGAAGCAGCATCGCGCGTCCCGGCTCGTCGGTCCACAAGCCGTCGCAGTGCGCGTACACCGTTCCCGGCGTGACGATCCCGCGTGGTTGCGCCCGCGTCACCGTCGCGCCGTGCCGCTGCCATGCCATCGTCGCGCCGTCGGGATCGGCACCGACCGCATCGCACAAGCGTGTGCGGTTCTGCACAACGCGCGCCGGGTCGTCCTCGGTGAGGATGCCGAGGTTGAGCGACGCGAAGTCGCCTTCACTCACGCCGCCGATGCGCGTCGAGAACGCCACGCGATACGGACCGGGCGCAGCCCATTCGATCAGAGAGAGATCGGCCACCCCGCCACCTTCTCACGCGATCCGTACTCGAGGGCGACGCCCTCGACCGCGAAATGCGGTCCTTCGAGACGCGCACGCTCCGTGTGCCAGCAGTACACCTCGGCGCCGTCGGGGTCCCGGTACGTGACGCCGACGAAGTCTTCCCGTCGCGCCTCCACCGTGTAGGGACCGACGCTGACGCTCCCGGGCGTGGCGGTGCCACGGGCAAAGCGGCGACCGTTTCCAGCATGGAACGCGAGCTCCGGAAGGCCGCGCACCTTGGCGACGAGCCCGTCGGCCCAGCGGCCGCCGGGAAGATTCGCGTGGAACCAGCCCCACCGGTCCGCGTGCCGCCGCCCGAAGACATGCGCCTGCTCGCCCATGTCGTTCCGCAACTCGTGCGACACGCCGTCGACCGTGACCGTCCCGTCGACCGTCAGTGTCGGCTTGACAACGAACACCTGTGTCGAGGCGAGCGGGCGCAGCGGCTTCGGTGTGTAGGCGAAAACGTGCTCGTGCGCGCCGAGGCGGAGGTCCCACTCCGCGCCGTCGGCCGAGCCGGTGGCGCTCGTGTCGGTGAGCCGCGCATCGCCGATCGCGATCGGCCAGCCTGCACCGTCGACGCGGAGCGCCTCGAGCGGGAGCGTCGACTTCCGTGCGCGCGGCGTGCCGGTGAAGTCGGCGAACCAGAGCTCTGCAACGCCGTCTGCGTCCGGATCGGTCGGCACGCGCAGCGTGTACCGGAGCCAGAACTTGCCGGCGACCGTGAGGTACCAGGCCTCGTAATGACCCGGCGCACCGTTCCAGCGCAGCGCGTTCGCGCTCATCGTGCGGCCTTGCGCGCGCGGGCGAGGAGCGCGTCGCGCGTGTTCACCGACGGATCGTCGACGACGTCGTGCAGGAGGTCGCGGAGCACGCGTCCGAGCTCGGGGCCGGGACGGAGGCCGAGCTCGATCAGGTCGCTGCCGTCGATCGCGAGATCCGACAGCCGGTGCGGCTGCCGCCGCTCGGCGAGGAGCAGCTTGCGGAAGCGCGCGAGCTTCTCCAGATCCTCCAGCGGCCCCGAGCCGTCAGGCCCTGGCTTGCCGCGGTAGTCGGCATCCTTGTGGTCGACGAGCTGGAGCGCGAGCTCGTCTCCGTGCTTCGCGAGAAATCGCCGCGCGCGGAGCGCGTCGCCTTTCCCGATCTGGAACATGTGGTATCGAACGATGCGAACGACTCGGTCGCGCAGCGCGTTCGGATAGCGCAGCCGCAGCAGCGCGTCTCGTGCGAGCTCGCAGCCCACCTGCTCGTGGCTTCGCTCCGAGAGGCCGGGTTTCGCGTAGTAGTGCAGCCGCCCGTCCGTGCCGCGCCAGGCAGCGTGCGGCTTGCCGAGATCGTGGAACACCGCGGCCAGACGCACGGGCAGTGCGTACCGCGCGTCGGCCGCCGCCTGGACGACCGCAAACGTGTGCTCGTCGACCGGGAGCGAGTGGTAGCGGCTCTCCTGGTCGAAGCCGATCGCCGGCTCGAACTCCGGCAGCAGCTGGACGAGCACGCCGGTGTCGCGCGCGAGGCGCAGCGCCTTCGCCGGATGCGAGCCGAGCAGCAGCTTCGAGAGCTCCCCCAGCCCGTCGGCGGCGAGCCCGCCGCCGATGCGCTCGCCGGAGACGAGCCTCACCGCCGCAGCCTCGTCGCGCATCTGCCGCATGGTCGAGTCGTCCGGATCGAAGTCGAGCTGCGACACGAACCGCAGCGCGCGCACCAGCCGCAGCGGATCCTCTGCGAAGCTCGTCGGCGACACGGTGCGCAGCACGCGCCGCTCGAGATCCTGCTTGCCGCTCAGCGGATCGACGAGCTCGCCGGTCGCGAGGCGCCGCGCCATCGCGTTCACCGTGAAGTCGCGCCGGCGCATGTCGTCCTCGACCGAGAGCGATGCGTCGGCGACGATCTCGAAGTCGTGCCGGCCCGGCCCGGTGCTCACCTCCTTGCGCGGCGGCGCGAACTCGATCCCTGCGGGTGCGAGCTTGCGCACGTCCTTGTCACGCGGATGCAGGCGCACGCCGACGAGCCGCCCCGCGCCGATCTGGTCCTCGACGCGGCCGTGCGGCTCGAGCGCCCGCTTCAGCCCGTCGGTGTCGACACCCGGGACGAGGAAGTCCGCATCCTTCGACTCGTGGCCGAGCAGCTCGTCGCGGACTGCTCCGCCGACGAGGTACGCGTCGAGACATAACGACCGGACGTAG
>JANMQZ010000109.1:0-20749 GCA_031370755.1 Actinomycetes bacterium | reverse complement strand
GAGACTTTGCTGGATCTCGACGTCGCCGGCTACGCGACCGTCACCGCCGACGGCATCGAGATCGAGAAGTCGCCCGGCCAAGGCGTGACGTTCGAGCCGCTCACCGACGACAACGAGCGCCTCTACTCCCTCGTCGGCTGGGACGAGAAGTTCGCGGCGCACAACGCGGCGATGTGGAAGCACGGCCTCCTCGTCGTCGTCCCGAAGAACGTCGTCCTCGAGAAGCCGCTGTACGTCCGCATCTCGGCGACCGGCCAGACGTTCTGGCGACTCGTCGTCGTCGCGGAGGAGGGCGCTCGCGCGTCGATCATCGAGGAGTACGCGTCGCCGTCGCCCGACACTGAGGCGTACTCGAACGCGGTGACCGAGCTCTTCGTCGAGCCGGCCGCGAAGCTCGAGTACGTCTCCCTCCAGAATCTTTCCCAGGAGACGTGGCATTTCGCGAACCATCACGCGCGCGTCGAGCGCGACGCGGAGCTCGACTGGGTCGCGGGCGGCTTCGGCTCGAAGCGGGGCAAGACGCGGATCCAGAACGACCTCAACGGCCGCGGCGCCACCTCGCGGGTGACGGGCGCGTACTTCGCCGACGGCGACCAGCACCTCGACTACGACACCTTCCAGGAGCACATCGCGCCGAACTGCGAATCCGACTTCGCGTTCAAGGGCGCGCTCCGCGACAACGCGACCGCTGTGTGGCGCGGCATGATCCGCGTCGAGCCCGACGCGCAGAAGACGAACGCGTATCAGGAGTGCCGCAACCTGATGCTCTCGAAGACGGCGCACGCGGTGCCGATCCCGGGTCTCGAGATCCTCGCGAACGACGTACGCTGCACGCACGGCGCGACGGTCAGCCGCGTCGACCGCGAGCAGCTCTTCTACCTCATGTCGCGCGGCCTCTCGCGGACGGAAGCCGAGCGCCTGATCGTGCGCGGCTTCTTCCAGGACGTGCTCGACCGCATCGAGCTCGCACCGGTGCGCGAGGCGGTCACGGCCGCGCTCGAAGCGCGCATCCCGCAGGGCTAAGGCCTAGGGACTTCGGAGTGCCGCAGCCGCGGCGCGCTGCAGGATCGCCGCCACGCGGGCGGAGACGCCGAGGCGCGGCATGCCCACAGCCGGCTTGCCCGTGATGCCCGCGGCGATCGTGACGGCGGCGAGATACGTCCCGAGGCGGGTCGGGTGGAAGCCGTCCGGCCCGTACAGCTTGATCCCGCGGTTCGTGCGCAGGACGTTCTTCCAGGCGAGCCCTGCCGGCAACAGCAGCGCGCCGTTCTCGCGTGCCGCCGCGCGGTACGAGTAGATGACGGCGTCAAAGGCGGACGAGCGCCAGCTCTCGGGCCAGACGGTGAAGAACGCAGGCCGCCCGCCGGCCGCGCGGATCGCGACGGCGAACGTGCGCCCCCACTCCAAGAGGTTGACGCGGCTCTCGGGCAGCGAGGTCGGGCCTTGCCGGAGCACGACGACGTCGTAGTGCCCGTCGGCGATGGCCTGCGCTACGTCCGTCGTCGTCCAGTGGTCCTCGAGCGCGAAGCCGCCGGCCGCACGGACGTCGACCTCGACCGGCCGGCCCGCGGCGCTCGCGAGCGCGGCAACGGTGGCAGGTAGGTCGTTGGCCGCGGTGAGGCTGTTGCCGACGAAGAGGACGCGCTGCGGCGACGCCTGCGCGGCGGGTGCAGCGGCGAGCACGAGCAGCGCGATGACGATCGAGCGGACGATCGTTTGATCCTGCCCGAAAGCGGCACAACAACGACCGGTATTGGCAATCCGATGGAAAGGGGTCGACATGGCGCAGTTGACGAATCTCGAGGAAAAGCTGGCCGAAGTGACCGGGCTCGCGATGGCGGCGGAGGCAGCCGGCGGCAAGGTGACGAAGCTCACGGAGAAGCAGGATGAGAGCCTCGTGGCGACGCTCCAGAAGATGGCGCAGGAGGCCGCGGAGACCGCGCAACGGTGCGAGCAGGTCGCCGGCACGTTCGAAGGCAAGAAGACGGCGATCCTCGACGAGGCGCGGGAGGTCAAGAAGAAGGCGGCCGAAATGATGTCGACGTACCTCGACCAGGACGCCGACGCGCTCGACGGCTTCGAGTTCCTGACGATCGCCGAGGCGGGCGAAGTCGGCCACTGGTCGGTGCTCCAGACCCTGAACGAGTCGGCCGGGAACGAGGACGTGCGCGAGCTCGTCTCCTGGGCACTGCCCATTCAGCAGCGGCACTTCGAGGACGTGCTTCAGGGCTCGCGGAAGCTCGCGGCCGAGGAGGACCCGAACGAGACGAGCTAGACGAGCGCCGCGAGCCGCGCGATGCCGACGTCGATCAGCTCTTCGTCGACCATGCTGAACGAGAGGCGGATATTCGAGGTGCCGCGCCCGTCCGGGTAGAAGAGCGCGCCCGGGACGACCGCAACACCCTCGTCGGCCGCGCGGCGCGCGGCATCGGCCGCGTCGCCGGCCACGGTGAGCCAGGAAAAGAAGCCGCCCTGCGGTCGGGTCCACTCGACCCCCGCAGGCATCTCGCGTGCGAGTGCGGCCAGGAGCCGCCCGCCCTTGCGCGCATAGATCTCGCGCGAGCGCACGAGCTGCTCGTCGATCCAGCCGCGCCGCGCGTACTCCTCGAAGAGGCGCTGTCCGAGCGCGCCGGAGCACTGGTCGGTGTTCTGCTTCGCCGACACGAGCTGCGCGACCACCTCGGCGGGGCCGACGGCCCAGCCGAGCCGCACGCCCGGGAAGAACGTCTTGGACGTCACCCGCCTGCACGACGACGTCCGGCGCGAGGCTCCAGAGGCTCGCCGGCGCCGTGCCGTCGAAGCCGAGCTCGCGGTAGGCGACGTCCTCGACGATCAGGAAGCCGTAGCGGCGGGCGAGCTCGACGAGCGCTGCGCGGCGCTCGGCCGACAGCGTCACCCCGGCCGGGTTCTGGTGGTCGGGGATCGTGTAGAGGAGCTTCGGCCGGAGCCCGGCTGCGAGCGTCGACTCGAGAGCGTCGACGTCGAGGCCGTCCTCGTCGAGCGGCACCGCGACGACGTCGGCCTCGAAGCTGCGGAACGCCATGATCGCGCCGAGATACGTCGGCCCCTCGACGACAACCGTGTCGCCCGGGTCGAGGAACGACTTCGCGACGAGCTCGAGCGCCTCGATGCCGCCGCTCGTGACGAGCAGCTCGTCGTCGGCCGGACGGGCGCCCTGCAGCGCCTCGATCCGCAGTGCGAGCGCGTCGCGCGTCCCGGGCAAGCCGTGCGTCGGCGCGTATTGGAACGCGGTCACGTCACCGGCGTCCGCGAGCTCCGCGAGGAGCTGCGCCGTGCGCACGGCTGGAAATGTCTGCGGGTCCGGGAAGCCGCCGGCGAACGAGATCAGCTCGAGGTTCGCGACGAGCCCGAGGATCGCGGCGATCCCGTCGCCTGCGCCCGCGCGCGTGCGGGCGGCGAAGAGCGCCTCCCAGGTGCGCGACTCGGGCGTGACCGCCATGAGCGAACGATACATCGACGACTCAGTAGTAGATCGTCCGCGTCAGGTGATGTGGCAGGTGCGTCGCGTGGAACGGCAGCCAGAGCCGCGCGTCGATCTGCGGCACGATCACCTGGAGCTCGGGCGGCCGGAGCTCGTTCACGCGGTCGCAGAGGAGCGAGCAGGCGTTGATCGTGTGCGCGCGCAACTCGACCTCCCACGCGGAACCGGCCTCGATCAGCTGTCCTTCCGCGATCGCGTGCGAGAGCTCGTCGGAGTAGCGCAGGACGCCCATCACCTCGAGCGCCGCCGGAACGATGTAGTCGGCAAACGCCGTCAGCTCCCCGAGATCGTCGAAGCCGAGGCCACCGCCGTCGCGCAGCGTGATCTCGAGGATCCAGACCGCGAGCTGCGCGAGCTTCCAGAAGTGGACGTTCCCGACGCTGTCGTCGAAGCGCGGGAACTCGCGCACGAGCGACTCGAGAAACCCGCGGCCGTCGTCGTACAGCCGCGGCGATGTCGAAGCCGCGAAGTTGTGGAAGCGGCCGTCGTACCGCTTGACGAGCGTCGCGCCGATCTCCTGCAGGATGGCCGCGCGCTCCTCGAGCATCTGCAGCTCGCTCGTGCCGCCGCGCAGCAGCTCACGCAGCTGCTCGACGGTCACCTGCGCGAGCCACTCGCCGTCGAGCGCCGGCACGCCTTCCTCGAGTGCCCGGTGGAACGCGAGATGCAGGCCGTCCGCATCCGCGTAGGCGCGCCCGCCGACCACGAGATCCCAACGCTCTCGCGTCGCGAAATCCGTGTAGGCGAAGTTGAGCGACGACGCTACGAGGACGAAGTCGATCGCCTCCTCACGGGAGCGCTCGAACGGAAACCGGAAGAACGTCGGCGGCACCGGCAGCTCCTCGTAGGCGAGCCACGAGGCCACGTCCGCGAGGCGCGCCGCGTCGAGGGTCACGTCCCGGGAGCCTTCGACCACGGGCAACACCGATTCCAGCACCGGATTCACAGGCACCGACGCTACCGAAGCCGTGCAATTGGCCCCGGATCTCATCCAGAACTTAGGGGACCCTGCACAATGTGGGGGACCCAGCGACGAGGGGAGACGACGTGAATCCGGCCGAGATCAGCGAACGGCTCGAACAGGCGCTCTTCGAGATCAGGCGGGTCATCGCCGGGCAGGACCAGATGCTCGAGCGCGTGCTCGTCTGCCTGCTCGCACAGGGCCACCTGCTGATCGAGGGCGTGCCCGGCCTGGCGAAGACGCTGACGATCAAGACGACCGCCGGCGTGCTCGGCGGCTCGTTCGCACGTGTGCAGTTCACGCCCGACCTCGTACCCGCCGACCTCATCGGCACGCGTGTGTACCGGCCCGACCAGGGCACCTTCGAGACCGAGCTCGGCCCGGTGTTCTGCAACTTCCTGCTCGCCGACGAGATCAACCGCGCGCCCGCCAAGGTGCAGTCGGCGCTGCTCGAGGTCATGCAGGAGCATCAGGTCACGATCGCGCACACGACGTACCCGGTGCCCGACCCGTTCCTCGTCATGGCGACGCAGAACCCGATCGAGTCCGAGGGCACGTATCCCCTTCCGGAGGCGCAGGTCGACCGCTTCATGCTGAAGATCCTGATCGACTATCCCGAGCACGACGAGGAGCTGACGATCGTGCAGCGCCAGTTGATCGCGCCGCCCGAGCTGCGCGAGGCGCTCTCGCTCGAAGGCCTCCGCGAGCTGCAGCGCACCGTCTTCGACGTGTACGTCGACCCGTCGCTCGTCAGCTACGCCGTCGCCGTCGCGACCGCGACGCGCAAGCCGGCCGAGGTCGGCCTTCCCGAGCTCGCGGAGTACATCGACTTCGGCGCCAGCCCGCGCGGGCCGATCAGCATCACGCAGGCCGCACGCGCGCTTGCGCTCATCCGCGGCCGCGACTACGCGACGGCCGACGATGTGAAGGCGCTGACGAAGGACGCACTGCGGCACCGGCTCGTGCTCAGCTACCAGGCGCTCGCCGAGAACATGAGCGCCGACACGATCCTGGACAAGGTGCTCGCCGCCGTACCCGTCCCGGAGGTGAGCCTGTCGCGGCCAAGCGTGGCGTGAACGTCGGCCTCCTGGGCGCGACGACACCGGAGCGTCCCGGCCCCGGGCCGCTGCCTGCTGCCGCGCTGCGTGCGCTCCAGATCGAGGTCGGCCGGCGCCTCCAGGGCATGCTCGCCGGCGACTACCGCTCGACGCAGTACGGCGACGGCGTCGAGCTGGCCCAGGTGCGGCCGTACGTTCCCGGGGACGACGTGCGCCGCATCGAGTGGAACGTCACGGCACGCATGGGCGAGCCGCACGTGCGCGTGACGATGGCCGAGCGCGTGCTCGTCACATGGCTCCTGCTCGACACGTCGCCGTCAATGCAGTTCGGCACCGGCGACCGGCGCAAAGCTGACGTCGCAGACGGCGTCGCGGTCGCGATCGGCCACGTCGCGACGCGGCGCGGGAACCGCCTCGGACTTTCGACGTTCGGCGATCGCAACCCGTCGACACTGCCGCCGAGCCAGGGACGGCACGGTCTGATCGGGCTGCTCACCGCGCTGCAGCGCGAGCCGGAGCAGGAGCAGGTCGGCGCGACGTCGCTCGGCGCGGCGCTCTCGCGCACGCGCGCGATCGCACGGCAGCGCGGCGTAGTCGTTGTCGTCTCCGACTTCCGCGGGCCGCTCGACTGGCGGAAGCCGCTGCTCGACGTGATGAGCCGGCACGAGGTGCTTGCCGTCGAGATCCGCGACCCGCGCGAGCAGGAGCTGCCGGACGTCGGCGACCTCTGGCTCGTCGACCCGGAGACGGGACGGCAAGTGCGTGTCGACACCCGCAGCCGCTCGTTGCGCGAGCGGTTCGCGGAGGCGGCCGCCGAGGAACGCAGCGGGGTCGCGCGCGTGCTCTCCGCGCTCGGCGTGCCGCACTGCGTGCTCTCCACCCAGGGCGACTGGCTGCGGCCCTTCGCGACCTTCCTCGGAGCGACCCGCCGCCGCCGATGAGCTTCGACCGCCCCCTCGTGCTGATCGCCCTCGTCGCACTGCCGATCGCGGTCGTGCTCTGGCGTGCGCTCGATCGCCGCCGCGCCGCACAGGCGGCGAGCTTCTCGACGGTCGGGCTGATCCCGAACCTGATCGCAGGGCGGCCCGGCGTGCGGCGCCTCGTCCCGCTCGGGCTCTTCCTCGTCGCACTCGCAGCCTTGATCGTCGGCGCCGCGCGCCCGCGCGCACATGTGAGCGTCCCCCGGAAGGAGGCGACGATCGTGCTCGCGATCGACGTCTCCCGCTCGATGACCGCACAGGACGTGCGTCCGACGCGTCTCGCGGCCGCGCGGAGCGCCGCGGACGCGTTCCTCGCGAAGGTGCCGAAGGAGTACAGCATCGCGGTGGTCGGCTTCGGCACCCGTGCGTTCGTCGCCGTGCCGCCGACCACCGATCGCGTGCTCGCGCACGACGCACTCGAGTCGCTCGCGCCGAGCGAAGGCACCGCGATCGGCGATGCCGTCGCCCTCGCGGTGCGGCTGGGGAAGCGGCAGCGCACCTCCGACGGGACGGTGCCGCCCACGTCGGTGCTGATGATCTCCGACGGCGCCCGCGACGGCGGCCGGACGTCGCCGCTCGCAGCGGCACGCAAGGCGCGCGCAGCAGGCATCCCGGTCTCGACCGTGCTCGTCGGCACCAGCGCCGGGATCGTCACGAACAAGCTGGTCGGCGGCTATGAGGAGCAGATCCGCGTGCCGCCGAGCCCGGGCACGCTCCAGCGGATCGCGAAGCTCAGCGGCGGGCAATTCTTCCGCGCCACCACGACGGCAGCCCTCACCGGCGTGTACAAGAAGCTGTCGACGCGCATCGGCCACAAGACGCAAAGCCGGCAGGTCACCGACCTCTTCGGGATCGGTGCCGCCGTGCTCCTGCTCGCGGGCGGCGCGCTCTCCGCGTTCTGGTTCCGGAGGCTCGTCCCGTGAGGCGTGCCCTCGTCCTGCTCGCCGCCCTCGGCGGCTGCGCGGTCGCCGCGGCACCCGCCGGCGCGACGAACGAGTGCCGCGGGCTGCAGGTGTGCGTGCCCGTCGTCGGCCCGTGGGTCGTCGCGTCGCCCGGCCGCGTCGAGTTCCAGCTTGCCTGCCCGCCGCGGTACATCGTTGCGGGCCTCGACGCGGAGTTGACGAGCCGCGGCATCGAGATCGGGTTCGTCGGCACGCTCGGCAGCCCCGTCAATCCGGGGATCACGACCTCGCGCGAGGCGGTCTTCCTCGGCCGCGTCGTGCGGGCCGGCGCGGACGCGACGTTCCGCCCGCACATCGGTTGCGTGCCGGCATCCGGCGGCGGCCGCCGCACCCCGACCGCGTACCACCCGTTCCCGCCGGGCAAGCCGACGATGCGCCACGTCGTCAACTTCAACGTGCGTGCAGCCGGAACGACGACGCATGGGGCGCGCTGCGCGAAGAACGAGCGACTCGTGAGCGCGACCCACGCCATCGGCTTCCCTGGCGACACGCCGCCCTCGGCGGCGGCGGTCGGCTCCGTTCGTGCGACGCAGCGGTCCAGCAACGGCCTCGTGCTCCTGACCGTGCACGTCGCGAAGCGCGCACGTGCAGTGGTGCAAATCGACCTCGTGTGCGCGCCGAGATGAACTTCGGCCACCCACTTCTGCTGCTGACGCTGCTCGTGATCCCCGCGGGGCTCGTGCTCTACCGCGTCGCGGTTCCCCGGCGGCGCATGCAGTACGCGGTGCGGTACACGAACGTCGACGTGCTTGCGGCGGTCGTCGCCGGCGGCCGGCCGTGGCGGCGGTGGATCGCAGCCGCCGTCTTCCTCCTCGCGCTCGCCACGCTCTGCGTCGCCGCGTCCCGCCCTCGCGTGCACCACCTCGTTGCGAGCGACGACGCAACCGTGGTGCTCGTGCTCGACGTCTCCGGCTCGATGCAGGCGATCGACGTGAAGCCGACCCGCCTCGTAGCGGCGCAGCGCGCGCTGCACACGTTCCTCGAGAAGGTGCCGCCGCGCCTCAAGATCGGCCTCATTCTCTTCGCGGGCGAAGCGCAGGTCGCGACACCGCCGACGACGGATCACGGGCTCGTCTCCGAAGCAATCGACGAGGTGGACTTCTTCCACGGCTTCGGCGGCACCGCGATCGGCGACGCGCTCGCGACCGCCGTGCAGGTCGGGCTCCGCTCCGTCGGCGTGCACGGAAACTCCGTGAGCGCCTTGCCGCAGGGCCGCCGGCTCGCGGCGTACACGCCCGCCGCGAAGCGCCCGGCGAGCACGCTCGTCTCGATCCTCTTCCTCTCGGACGGTCACCAGACGCGCGGCATCCTGCGGCCGCTGCAAGGCGCCGACCGTGCGCGCGCGGCCGGGATCCCGGTGTACACGGTGTCGCTCGGCACGACCGGGAACACGACGATGCGCGGCTACCCACAGGGCATCGGCAACGGTCCGCTCGCCGGCGGCGGCGGATTCGGCCGGCGCGGCCTCGCACCCGACCCGAAGACGCTGCACGCGATCGCCGACCGGACCGGGGGCAAGTTCTTCCGCGCGAAGTCCGCGGGCTCGGTCAAGGATGCGTATGCCGCACTCGGCTCGAAGCTCGGCCGCAAGCCCGGCACGACCGAGGTGACCGACTGGTTCCTCGTCGGCGCGGCGGCGCTGCTCGTGCTCGCCGGCGCGCTGTCGGCGCTCTGGTCGCCACGGCTTCCCTAGGCGCGAACGAGCGGCTTGTACTTGATGCGGTGCGGCTCGAGGGCCTCGGCGCCGCGAGTCTCCTTCACCCACTCCGCGTAGTCGCCCCACGAGCCTTCGAACCACATCGTCTGCGAGTCGCCCTCGAACGCGAGGATGTGCGTCGCGACGCGGTCGAGGAACCAGCGATCGTGAGTGATGACAACTGCACAACCGGCGAAGTCGAGAAGCGCGTCCTCGAGTGCGCGCAGCGTGTCGACGTCGAGGTCGTTGGTCGGCTCGTCGAGGAGCAGCACGTTCCCGCCGCTGCGCAGCAGCTTCGCGAGATGCACGCGGTTCCGCTCGCCGCCGGAGAGATCGCCGACCCGCTTCTGCTGGTCGCCGCCCTTGAAGTTGAACCACGACACGTACTGCCGCGAGTTCACCTCTTTCTTGCCGAGCTCGATCAGGTCGGTGCCGCCGCTGATCTCCTTCCAGACGGTGTTCGCCGGATTGAGATCGGCGCGCGACTGGTCGACGTACGCGAGCTTCACGGTCTCGCCGATCTTGAGCGTGCCGCCGTCCGGGCTCTCGTCGCCGGCGAGCATGCGGAAGAGCGTCGTCTTACCGGCGCCGTTCGGCCCGATCACGCCGACGATGCCGGCGGGCGGGAGCGAGAATGTCAGGTCCTCGACGAGCAGCCGGTCGCCGAAGCCCTTCTGCACGTGCTCGGCATCGATCACGTGGTCGCCGAGACGCGGGCCCGAAGGGATGTGGATCTCGACCTTGTCGAGCTTCACGCTCTGCTCCTCGGCGAACAACTTCTCGTACGCGCCGAGTCTTGCCTTCGACTTCGCGTGCCGCGCCCGGGGGCTCATCCGCACCCACTCGAGCTCGCGGGCGAGCGTGCGGCGGCGCGCCGACTCGGTCTTCTCCTCGATCGCGAGCCGGTCCTGCTTCTGCTCGAGCCAGGACGAGTAGTTGCCCTCGAACGGCAGGCCTTTGCCTCGATCGAGCTCGAGGATCCAACCCGCGACGTTGTCCAGGAAGTACCGGTCATGGGTGACGGCGACGATCGTGCCCTTGTAATCCGCGAGGAAGCGCTCGAGCCACGCGACCGATTCCGCGTCGAGATGGTTCGTCGGCTCGTCGAGCAGCAGCAGGTCGGGCGCGGAGAGGAGCAGCCGGCAGAGCGCGACGCGGCGGCGCTCGCCGCCGGAGAGCGTCTCGACGTCGCGGTCGCCGTCGGGCAGGCGCAACGCGTCCATCGCGTGGTCGAGATGCTGGTCGAGCTGCCAGGCGTCGGCGCGGTCGATCGTGTCCTGCACCTTCGACTGCTCGGCGAGCAGCGCATCGAAGTCGGCGTCGGGCTCGGCGAACGCGGCGGAGATCTCGTTGAAGCGGTCGAGGATGTCCCGCAGCTCGCGGACGCCGTCCTCGACGTTGCCTCGCACGTCCTTGGCGGAGTCGAGCCACGGCTCCTGCTCGAGAAAGCCGACGCTCGCGTTCGGCGCGAGCTCCGCGGAGCCGGACGAGGGCTCTTCCTTGCCGGCCATGATCCGCAGCAGCGTCGACTTGCCGGCCCCGTTCGGGCCGAGCACGCCGATCTTCGCGCCGGGAAAGAACGACAGGGAGATGTTCGCCAGCACCTGGCGGTCGGGCCCGTAGAACTTGTCGACCCGGTACATCGTGTAGATGTATTCGCTACTCATCGCCCGGCGACTGTAGCGAAAGGCCCTTGCGACGCTCCCGTCCGCGTACAGTCAGACAATGGCGGGCTGCTGCTCGAACGACTATCGGAGGATGTTCAGCCGGACGTTCGCGGCACGAGACGCGCGGAACTTCCGAGCGCACGGCGTACGTGGCAGCTCGAGGGCGCTCGTCGAGCTTGCAGGCGACGTGCACGATGAGAGCATCCTCGACATCGGAGGCGGCATCGGGGCGATCGGCCTCGAGCTGCTCGCGGCGGGCGCCAGGCGCGCGACGATCGTCGAGCTCTCGGACAGCTACGAGGAGGAGGCGGCGGAGCTTGCCGCCGAGCGCGGCATCGCGAATCGCGTCGAGCGGCGCGTCGCCGACATCGTCGAGAACGCAGGCGCCGTCGAGCCGCACGATGTCGTCGTCATGCACCGCGTCGTCTGCTGCTACCCCGACGTCGATGCGTTGATGGGCGCCGCCGCGGATCTGACGCGCCGGCGGCTCGTCCTCACGTACCCGCAGGAGCGCCGCTGGATCGGTGCGGGCCTCGCCGCGATGAACGTCTTCCTGCGCCTGCGCGGCTGCGGCTTCCGGACATACCTGCATCCCGTGGCGCGCATCACGGGCGCGGCGGAGCAGCACGGCCTGACGCTCGAGCGCCGCGTCAAGCACGGGCTCCTCTGGGAGTCCGCCTCGCTGGTGTCTGGCTCCCGCGCAGCGGGTGCCTGACACCGCTTCTCAGCGAAGAATCCCCGTGTGCCCGAGCGAGTACGTGCCGGGCTGCGGCCAGACGCAGGCGCCGTGCGGCCCGGCGCCGACGGGGATCTTGGCGAGCAGCCGGCCGTTGGCCGTGCTGATCGCGTAGAGGACGCCGTTGTAGCGCCCCGTGAGCCACAGCACCTTCCCGTCGGCCGAGACGTTCCCCATGTCCGGGCTGCCGCCGCCCGGAATGTGCCAGGTGTGCACGATGCGACGCGTCGCGAACGAGATGACCGAGATCGAGCCCGCGCTGCGGTTCGAGACGTAGAGATAGCGAGCGTCCCGGCTCGGATACAGGCCGTGCGCGCCGCGGCCGGTCGGCAGGAACCGCAAGACGCGCAGCGTGTCGCCATCGACGAGCCAGACGCCACTCGAGTTCATGTCGGCGACGTAGAAGACGCGGCCGTCCGGCGAGAGCTTCACGTCCTGCGGCGCGGCGCCCGAGCGCAACGACAGCACGCCGTCCACGCGCTCGGAGCGCACGTCGATCTTCAGCATCTGGCTCGAGAACTCGCAGCTGACGATGGCGTAGCTGCCGTCGGCGGAGAAGTCCATGTGGTCGGCGCCCGAGCAGGGCACGTGCAGCGAGTGATGGAGCTTGAACGTGTGCGCGTCCCTGAAGTCGAGTCGGTGCAGCCGCTCCGCGACGACGATCGCGTACCGGCCGTCGGGCGTGAAGTACATGTTGTACGGATCGTCGACCGGGATCGCGCGGCCGGGCTTGCCGGTGCGCGGATCGATCGTGGTGAGCGAGTTTCCTTCGTCGTTCGTGACGTACAGGGTCTTGAGATCCCATGACGGCACGACGTGCTGTGGCAGCGCTCCTACGCGGAAGTGGTCGACGACCTTGAACGTGTGCTGGTCGATCACGTCGACCGAGTTGCTGTCGCTGTTCGGGACATAGACGAGCGGACGTGCGAGGCGCGCGACCGCACTCAGATTGCCGGCGCGATCGGCGGCGTAGACGTTCCGGATATGCCCGACAGCAGAGGCGCGGGACGACGCCGTCGATCGCACGAGCTCCGTGAGATCCGAGACGGTCGCCGTCGCGCTGCGTCCGCCGGCGAGCAGGATGCCGCGCGCGGTCGAGACGGCGGCGAGATCGGAGAGCGGCCGGTCGAGAGCCCCGGCGGCGTGGATGCTCCGCGTCACGGGATCGACGGCGACGATCCGCGCGGTGGGCGTGCCGGTCGATGCGCCCCGGCCGCCGACGACGAACGCGACAGAGCCGATCGCCGCCGCCGCGGCATGCGTCGTCGGTGCCGGCAGCCGGCCGAGGCGCTCCACGCGGCCGGTCTCGGGGGCGAAGGCATAGACGGCGTCGCTCGCCGTCCCGTTCTCGAGCGACCCGCCCGCGATCACGAGCCGGTTGCCCGCGGCCGCAACCGCCGCGTAGCGCACCGCGTGCGGCAGGTGCGCGACGACGCGCGCCCGGCCGCCCGGCCGCCAGGCGACGATCGTGTCGAGCCAGCGCGCGCCGGTGTAGCCGCCGACGATGTACGCCGTCCGGCCGATGGCCGCGCCGGCCTGGTCCGAACTGGGCGCAGGCAGGCGGCCCGCCGCCTGCGCCGCACCGGTGCGCGGATCGACGGCGAGGATCGCGTCGAGCTGGGCGACGCCGTTGCCGCCGCCGAAGACGTAGGTGTTGCGTCCGATCGTCACCGCGGCGGCGTCGTGGAGCGCCGCCGGGATCCGGCCGACGCGCTGCGATCCGGCGCGCGTCGCGGTGACGATCTCGTCGGTCGATGTGTCCGCCGGCGTCAACCCGCCGACGAGGACGGCGCCGTCGCGAAACGGCGCAGCCGCCGCGTCCTGCACCGCCACGTCGAGCGTGCCCGCCGCCACTGGGCGAAGGTGAGTGACGAGCGGCGTCGGCCGCACGACAGGTGCGTGCGCCGGCGGCACCGGCGAGGTCGTCGGCTTGTCAACCTGCATGTGGCCACCACCGCAGCCCGCAAGGAGCGCGAACGCAGGCACGGCTAAGAGAAGCGCTCTGCGCACCATTCGATGCTGCCACCTGGACGGTGAACGAAACGTGAACGCTTGCGCAGCTGCGAATCGAGTGGCATCGTCGGGCCATGCGTCGCACCGTCATCTCGGTCTGCCTGCTCGCAGCACTGGCTGCCGTCCCCGCCGCTCTCGCGTGGACCACGCTGACGGGCGGCGTGCAGAACACCGTCGTCGCGTCGATGCTCGTCACGCAACAGGGCAGCGAGCTCGTCTCGTGGGACTCGCCGGTCGGCGGCACGATCTCCATCGCGCGCAACCACGGGCCGGCGAAGGTGCTCGTGAGCGGCGATCCGTCGGCCAACCGCACGCAGCTCGTGCAGCAGCCGAGCGGCGCGATCCAGCTCTATTACCCGAATGCGCAGGGAGTCGGGCGTCTGACGTCCACCGACGACGGGCAGACATGGAGCGCGAACCTGCAAACGCAGTCGCACACGACGGGTCCCGTGATGGCGGCAGCGGTCGCACCGAATGGGACGCCGTACTTCGCACAAGACAGCACCGCCGGCATCAACGTCTTCCGCGGACTGAACGGCGAGTACGTGAAGAACGTCTACGTCCTTCCCCGGTGCTGCGGCTATGCCGAGTCGCTCGCCGTCGACACGGCCGGGCTCGTGCAGGTCGCGTTCTATTCGAACGCAACTGCGGACGGGACGTTCGTCTACGAGCGGCTCGGCGCCGATCTGACGCCCTCGGGCTCGACGGAGCTGAAGCCGACGGGAATCCATCAGGATCGCGTCCCGCTTGTCGCGGACAAGCTCGGCAACACGTTCCTCGCGTGGCCGCCCGGCAGCCCCGACGCGACGAGCCTCACCGTCGTCCCGTTCCGCGGCGGCCAGCCCGCCGGCGACAGCATCGGCTTCCGCGGGCCGTTCGCGGGCGGCGACCCACACATGGCGCTCTCGCTCGACGCGCAGGACCGCCTCTGGATCGTCTGGACGGGCGGCGGCGCGGTGCACGCGGCCCGCTCGCGCAGCCACGGCGAGGATTTCGGCGCGACCGTGTCCGTCTCCGTGCCGGGGACGATGTACCAGGTCTCCGCTGCAGGGATCGACGGCAACCCGGGCTCGGTCGACGTCGTTGTGAACACGGGTTCGAGCCTGCTCCAGCAGGCGCTCCAGCCGGGGCTGAGCGTCCTCGTCTCGAAGACGACGAAGAAGGTCGGCAAGAAGAAGGTCGTCACGCACTGGGCACAGGCGCTCGACGACCGATTCCCGGTGCCCACGGCGAGCTTCCGGATCGGCGGCCGGGCGTATCACGCGAACGCGCAGGGCAAGGCGAAGGTCCCCGTCGGCTCGGGCAAGGCTTCCGCGCCGGGTTACGTCGGGGCGAACGTCAGGATCCGGTAAAGCCTCGCTGCACAGGGAGTAGGCCCACGGCATCGGCGGTAGGCGCACTGGGATGGCCGACCGGGTTCTCATGGTGGGGCGCACGCGCTACCGCTTTCCGCTACCGCCGAACCTGAGGCGAAAGTTCGACGCGCTCGATCGGAGGCTCGACGTCCACGTGCTTGCGACGGCCGCGACCGGAGCCGACGCAGAGGCAGGCGGCGACGGCTTCGAGCTCGTGCCGCCGCACCGGCCCCGGCGGCTCGACGGGCCGCTCTTCTACCTCGAGCTTCCGTTCCGCGTCGCCCGGCAGCTCCGCCGCTTCGAGCCGGACGCGGTGATCGCGCAGAGCCCCTACGAGGCGCTCGGCATCTTCGCCGGACGTGCGCTCGCGCGGCGGAGGCCGCCGGTGATCGTCGAGCTCCACGGCGACTTCCGGACGGCGACGCGGCTCTACGGCTCCGGCTCGCGCAGGTTCCTCGCGCCGCTCGCCGACCTCGGCGCTCGTCTCGCGCTCAAGCGCGCGGACCGCGTGCGCACGGTCGGGCCGTTCACGTCGGGCGTCGCTCGTGACTGCGGCGTCGAGCCGGACGCGAGCTTCCCCGCATTCACCGACCTCTCGACGTTCGCGACAGAACCGACGACGGCGCTTCCCGCGCAACCCGCGTTCCTCTTCGTCGGCGTGCTCGAACGCTACAAGAACATCGAGTGCCTCGTCGAGGCGTGGCGGCGCGTCGCGCGCTGGGAGCCCGGCGCAACTCTGCGGATCGTCGGCGACGGCACCGAGAGCGCTGCCGTCGAACGGCTCGTCGCCGAGCTGCCGGAGCAGACGCACTGGCACCGCCGCCTGCCGGCCCGCGGCGTCGCCGCGGCGCTCGACCGGACGTCGGCGCTCATACTCCCCTCCCGCTCCGAGGGCCTGCCGCGCGTCGCGATCGAGGCGCTCGAGCGCGGCCGGCCCGTGATCGGCGCCGATGCCTGCGGCATCCCGGACGTCGTGCGGCACCTGCGCAACGGGCTGCTGGTCGAGCCCGAGAGCGTTCCGTCGCTCGCAGAAGCCATGCTGCGCGTGGCGCGCGACGGTGTCCTGCTCGAGCGGCTCGCGCGGGGCGCCCGCCCGAGCGCGGAGCATCTCTGCCTTTCGCCCGACGAGTACGCGCGGCGCGTCGAAACGCTGGTCGCTTAGGCGGCCGATACCATGGGTTCATGGCTGTCCAGGCCACGACCCCGACCCTCGACGCGCGTGCGATCCGCGCCGACTTCCCCATCTTCGAGCAGCTGATCCACGGCAAGCCGCTCGCCTTCCTGGACTCGGCCGCGAGCTCGCAGAAGCCGCGCCAGATGATGGAGGCGATGACCGATTTCTACTCGACGTCGTACGCGAACGTGCATCGCGGCGTCTATGTGCTCGCGGAGCGCGCAACGGCTGCACTCGAGAACGCGCGGGAGAAGGTTCGCGCCCTCGTGAACGCGCCCGACGTGCGGGAGATCATCTTCGTCCGCAACGCGACCGAGGCGATCAACCTCGTCGCCTACTCCTGGGGGATGTCGAACCTCGGGCCCGGCGACCTCGTCGTCGTGACCGAGCTCGAGCACCATTCGAACTTCGTGCCGTGGCAGTTCATCGCCGGACGCACCGGCGCGAAGCTCGTGATGATCCCGCTCACCGAGGAAGGCGAGCTCGATCTTTCCGCACTCGACGGCCTCGCAGCGCAGGGCCAGGTCAAAGTCGTCGCCACGAATCACGTGTCGAACTCGCTCGGGACGATCAACCCCGTCGAGAAGCTCGCCACCTGGGCGCACGCGCAGGGCGCGATCTTCGTCTGCGACGCCGCGCAGTCCGCACCGCACGTCCCGCTCGACGTGCAGGCGCTCGGCGCCGACTTCGTCGCGATCTCCGCGCACAAGATGTGCGGCCCGAGCGGCATCGGCGCGCTTTGGGGTCGCAGCGAGCTCCTCCAGAAGATGGAGCCGTTCCTGACCGGCGGCCACATGATCAGCTCGGTGCGGCTCGACCGGACGACGTGGGGCGAGCTGCCGCACAAGTTCGAGGCCGGCACGGCGCCCATGGCGGAGGCCGTCGGCTTCGGCGCCGCGATCGACTATCTGAACGCCGTCGGCTTCGAGGCGATCGAGGCGCACGAGCACGAGCTTGCGGCGTACGCACTCGGACGGCTCTCAGAAGTGCCGGGCATCACGCTCTACGGGCCGCCCGCCGAGCGCCGCGCGGGCATCGTCTCGTTCAACATCGACGGCATCCACCCGCACGACGTCGCCCAGATCCTCGACATGCAGGGCGTCGCGATCCGCGCGGGCCATCACTGCTGTCAGCCGCTGATGCAGAAGCTCGGCGTCGCGGCGACGAACCGGGCGAGCTTCTACCTCTACACCGTGCAGGAGGAGATCGACCAGCTCGCCGACGGGTTGCACACCGTCCGTAAGGTGTTTGCATGAACGAGTTCGACCAGATGTATCGGGAAGTCATTCTCGATCACTACAAGAACCCGCGCGGGCACGGTGTGCTCGAGCATCCGGATGCGGAGGCGGAGGGGCAGAACCCGCTCTGCGGCGACGAGGTGTCGATCTACGTCGCGTTCGGCGAGGACGGCGAGACGATCGACGAGGTGAAGTTCTCCGGCCGCGGCTGCGCGATCTCGCAGGCTGCCACGTCGATGCTCATCGAGATGGTGCAAGGCAAGACGGCAACCGCCGTCGCGACGCTTGACAAGCAGGAGCTGCTCGACGAGATCGCAATCCCGCTGACGCCCGTGCGCCTCAAGTGCGCGATGCTCGGGTTGACGACGCTGAAGGTCGCGCTGCACAAGGCGAAGGGCACGCCGCTGCCGGACGGCCTCGCGGGCTTCGACGAGCTCGAGCTCCTCTAGTTGACGGAAATCGACGTCGCCCCCGCGGACGAGTTCCCGCCCGGCTCCCTCAAGCTCGTCACGGCCGGGCCCGGCGTCTACGTCGGCGTCTACAACTGCGGCGGGCAGCTGTACGCGATCGAGGACCGCTGCTCGCACGACGACGGCCCGCTCTGCGAGGGCGAGTGGGACCCGAGCACGTGCACGGTCGTCTGCCCGCGCCACGGCTCCGCCTTCGAGCTCTCGACCGGGCGGCCGTTGTCGCTGCCCGCGTTTCAGCCGGTCGAGACGTACCCGGTGAAGATCGTCGACGGTGTCGTCAAGGTCGACGTCGGATAGGCCGGTCTCGGGCCAGGGTCATTCCCCGTTCTCGCGGTGCGATGGGCGGTGCGAGGCAAGGACGCAGGGAGCGTCCATAGTCTTCTATGGACGTGACTGAGGACGCAGCATCGCGCCGTCCAGCGCGGCGCGAGGACATGGCGCATGACCCTGGCTCGAGACCGCGCTGCTGGCCGACGAGCGACCCGCTCTACGTCGCGTATCACGACGAGGAGTGGGGCCGCCCGGTCAGAGACGAGCGCGGCCTCTACGAGCGCCTGTGCCTCGAAGGGTTCCAGTCGGGCCTCTCGTGGCTGACGATCCTGCGCAAGCGAGAGAACTTCCGCCGGGCGTTCGCCGACTTCGATCCCGACGCCGTCGCGCGCTTCACCGATCGCCGCGTCGAGCGGCTCCTCGGCGACGCGGGCATCGTGCGGCACCGCGGCAAGATCGAAGCGACGATCGCAAACGCGCGCGGCGTACTTGCGCTGCGCAAGGCGGGCACGCCGTTGCACGAGCTGGTGTGGTCGTTCGCGCCGGCCGACTACGCGCAGCCGCGCACGACGGCCGACTGGCAGGCGCAGACGCCGGAGTCGAAGGAGCTCTCGAAGCAGCTGAAGGCCACCGGCTTCCGCTTCGTCGGCCCGACGACGGTGTGGGCCGCGATGCAGGCCTGCGGCGTCGTCAACGACCACCTCGCGACGTGCTGGGTGCGCGACGAGGTCGAGCGCGTCAGGACCGGGCGAACGCGGCGCGCACGCTGAGGCTCTGCTTCGCCGTGACGCGGCAGGCGGGCGACGTGCCCTTGCAGGCGCCGGCCCAGCCGACGAAGTGCCAGTGCTTCGCCGGCACGGCGCGGAGCGTCGTCGCGCGGTCGTAGGCGATCCGGAGCGAGCAGGCCGCCTTCGCACAGGCGCCGGCTGTTCCGGCGCTGACGCGACCCTGCCCCGTGATCGCGATCCGCGCGGTCGGATCCGCCGCAAAGGTTGCGGTCACGGCCGCGTCCGCGGCGAGCGTGCTGTTGCAGTCGCCCGACCCCGAGCACCCGCCGCCGCTCCAGGCAACGAAGTGGAAGCCGTGGTCGGGGACGGCGACGAGCGACAGGTCGATCCCACCCTGGACGGCGGGTGCGCACGCGTCGGAAAGCGCGGGCGTGCAGACGAAGAAGCCGGGAGAGGACACCGCACCGCTGCCTCTGATCGTGACGGAGAGCCGGAAGAAGGGGTGGCTCGTCAAGAACAGGCTGTCCGCGACGTTCGCGGACGACCGGCAGCTCGCCGGCAGATGGTTGTCGCCGGGCGGCCCGTAGTAGTCATCATGACCGGGGTCGAGCAGCGGCGTGCCCGGATAGGCATACGGGAACATCAGGTCCGTCGAGAGGTCGCCGACGTGCCCGTCGGAGTAGTGCGTCGCACACGGATCGACCGCTCCGAGCACGTGGAAGATCTCGTGGCCCAACACGAACTGCCACGAGACCGACGCGCACGAGTTCCCGGACGGCGCGGCGTTGAGATAGAGGACGCCGAGCGGGCGCCCACCGCCGCCCCAGCCGCACGCGCCGTTGTTCCCTCCCTGCTCGACGACGGCGTAGATCTTCTCGGGATCGGTGAAACCGGCGACGCGAAGCTCGGTGAAGATCATGTCGTTCGCGAATGCGCCCTGTGCCGTCAGGGCTGCGTCCGTCTCCGGCAATTTGAGGAACGACACGTCCGGCTGGCCCGCGAACGTGTCGACACGGAGCCGCACGCCGCCCGTCGCGGCTGCGAACCAGTCGTTGAAGGCCGCCGTCCAGGCGCCGACCGTCCCGTTCGTGTCGAGCGCGCCGTCCTTGGCGTCGCTCGGCACCACGTAGACGAGGTGGATCTGCGGGCCCACCGCCTCGTCGGGGCGATCTCCAAAGACGCGCTCGAGCGCGGCGAAGGGGCGGGCGTCGGCTGCGCGCACGCCGGCGAGAAAGAGCGAGAGCATTCCGACGGCCACGAGGACGAGCGCGCGCTTCGACACCGGCTACGCCCCCTCGAGCAGCCGCTTCAGCCGCTCGAAGTCCTTCCTGAACTGCCTCTCGGCGCGGCGCGCCATGATCCCCGCCGCAAACCCGGGCAGGAGGCCGGCGTCGCCGTCGCCGGAGACGCGCAGCCGCGTGCCCGCGCCGCTCGGCTCGAGCTCGTGGCGGACCCGGAACGGGACCGGGCTGTTGAGCGCACGGAGCGTGAAGAGCCGCGGCCGCTCCTCGTCCTCGATCTCGAGTGTCGTGTGGAGCTCGCGCCCGAGCATGTGGCGCGACTCGTGGATGTGCGAGCCCTCACGGTGCGCGGCGTGGACGCCGGACTGCCAGTGCGGCAGGTTCGACACGTCGACGAGGTAGTCGAACACCTCCTCGGGCGTCCGCCCGATCTCGATCGTCAGCTCGGCGTGCACTCCCGGACAATAAGAGGTTCTCACACAATGAAGTTCGTCGACCGGGCGTGATCGGCTAATGCGCTGCATGGACGCTGGTAGGCCCGATTGTTGCACTATCGGGCCGACTGAGGACGCGGCAGCGTGCCGCCGCGCGCGCCGGGACGACACAATCGCTCATTGTGTGAGAGCCTCTCGAGCCAGGATTTGGTAAGAAACCCTCCTCGGACCGACGGGAGGCATGCATGGCCGGCGTGACGTTCG
>JANMQZ010000108.1:0-4683 GCA_031370755.1 Actinomycetes bacterium | reverse complement strand
AGCTCGCCCGCTGGCCGGAAGCCGACTATGTCGTCGTCACCGCCGGGCAGTTCGACCTCGTCGTCGAGGTGGTCGCCGCGGACCGCCGCGAGCTGCTCGAGCTCACGAACAGGATGCGCGCGCTGGACGGCGTCGTGACGACCGAGACCTTCTTCTACCTCGAGATGTGGAAACAGCTGTACGACTGGGGGACACGCACGTGAGCACACCGACCACGAGCATGAGCATCGAAGAGCTTCAGCAGGCCGCGCGCGACCATCTCTGGCTCCACTTCACGCGCATGGGCGGCCACGAGCCGCCGATCATCGTCCGCGGGGAGGGCTGCTACCTCGAGGACGCGCATGGGAAGCGCTACCTCGATGCGCTTGCGGGGCTCTTCGCGGTGCAGGTGGGCTACTCGTACGGCGAGGAGATGGGACAGGCCGCGCTCGAGCAGATGCGCGAGCTGCCGTTCTACACGAACTGGTCGTACGCGCACCCGCGCGCGATCGAGCTCGCGCACGAAGTCGCGTCGCTCACGCCGGGCGACCTCAACCGCGTCTTCTTCGTCTCCGGCGGCTCGGAGGCCATCGAGTCGGCCTGGAAGCTCGCGCGCCAGTATCACCAGGCGCGCGGCGAGCGCCGCTGGAAGGCGGTCGCGCGCCGCACCGCGTACCACGGCACCACGATGGGCGCGCTCTCGATCAACGGCATCCCGGAGCTGCGCGCGCCGTTCGAGCCGCTCGTGCCCGATGTGCTGCACGTCCGCAACACGAACCGCTACCACCGGCCGCAGCACGAGACGGAAGCGGAGTTCACGGCCTTCCTGCTCGAAGACCTCGAGTCGGCGATCGTGCAGGCCGGCCCGGAGACGGTTGCCGTGGTGTTCATGGAGCCCGTGCAGAACGCCGGCGGCGCCTTCACGCCGCCCGCGGGCTACTGGCAGGGAGTTCGCGCGATCTGCGACACGTACGGGATCCTCCTCTGCGCCGACGAGGTGATTACCGGCTTCGGCCGCACGGGCGAGTGGTTCGGCTCGACGCGCTACGACATCAAGCCCGACCTGATGACGTCCGCGAAGGGGCTCTCGTCCGCGTATGCGTCGATCGGCGCCCTGATCGCATCCGACCGCGTGATGGAGCCGTTCCTGAGCGGCGACGCGACCTACACGCACGGGATCACCTTCGGCGGCCATCCCGTGCAGTGCGCGATCGCACTCAAGAACATCGAGATCATGAAGCGCGAACGCGTCGTCGAGAATGTGCACGACAACGCCGACGCGTTCCGCGCGACGCTCGAGCAGCTTCTCGACCTGCCGATCGTCGGCGACGTCCGCGGGACGGGCTTCTTTTACGCGATCGAGCTCGTGAAGGACAAGGAGACGCGGGCGTCGTTCGACGAGGCGGAGTGCGAGTCGCTCCTGCGCGGCTTCCTCTCGCCGGCGCTTTTCGAAAAAGGCCTTATTTGCAGGGCGGATGACCGCGGCGATCCCGTCGTCCAGATCTCTCCACCGCTGATCGCGACCCAGAAGGAGTTCGACGAGATCGCCGGCACGCTCGGCGAGGTGCTGGCCGAGGCATGGCAACAGATCACGTAGCCGACATCCGGCTGACGGATCTGACGAAGCGGTTCGGCGACGTCGTCGCCGTCGACAACCTCTCGCTCGAGATCGAGCACGGACGTTTCTTCGCGCTGCTCGGCCCGTCCGGGTGCGGGAAGACGACGACGCTCCGGATGATCGGCGGCTTCGAGGAGCCGACCTCGGGCCGCATCGAGCTCGACGGCAAGGACGTCGGCTCGCTGCCGCCCTACAAGCGCGACGTCAACACGGTGTTCCAGTCGTACGCGCTCTTTCCGCACCTCTCGATCTTCGAGAACGTCGCGTTCGGGCTGCGCCGCAAGAAGCTGCGCGGGGGCGAGCTGCAGAAGCGCGTGCGCGAGGCGCTCGAGCTCGTCGGGCTCGGCCTGCTCGAGAAGCGCAAGCCCCGCCAGCTGTCAGGCGGCCAGCAGCAGCGCATCGCGCTTGCGCGCGCGCTCGTCAACCATCCGCGCGTGCTGCTTCTCGACGAGCCGCTCGGCGCGCTCGACCTGAAGCTCCGCAAGGAGATGCAGCTCGAGCTGAAGCGCATCCAGCACGAGGTCGGCATCACCTTCGTGCACGTCACGCACGATCAGGAAGAGGCGATGACGATGGCCGACCAGATCGTGATCATGGAGGGCGGCCGGATCGAGCAGCAGGGAACGCCGGGCGAGCTCTACGAGCAGCCGCGTACGGCGTTCGTCGCGAGCTTCCTCGGCGTGTCGAACCTGCTCTACGGCCAGACCGTCGCGGAGGACAAGGTTCGGCTCGAGGACGGCACCGAAGTTCAAGTGCCGAGCGCGGCGCTGCGCGGGCGCAGCGGCAAGGTGCAGATCGGCGTCCGGCCCGAGAAGCTCCGGCTCGGCGGGGGCGAGGCGAACTCGCTTGCCGGCACGGTCGCCGAGAGCGCGTACATCGGCGTGTCGACGCAGTACATCGTCGAGACGCCCGCCGGAGCCATCACCGTCTATGTCCAGAACGACCGTCCGGGTGCGAACGGGGTCTCGCCCGGAGACCGGCTCACCGTGGGCTGGAGCCCTGACTGCACCTTCGTCGTCGACGCACTGGAGGACTTGTGATGTCATCTCGCTACACACGTGCCGACTTCCTGCGCCGCACCGCGGCCGGCGGAACCGTTCTCACCCTCCCAGGCCTGCTCGCGGCCTGCGGCGGCGGCAGCAAGTCCACGGCGACGACGGCGGCCGCAGGGGGGACGGAGACGCTCCCGAAGACGATCGTCTGGTCGAACTGGCCGCTCTACATCGACATCGACGACAAGACGAAGAAGCACCCGACACTCCAGGCGTTCGAGGCGAAGTACAAGGTCAACGTCCGCTACCTCGAGGACATCAACGACAACGACTCGTTCTTCGGCAAGATCGAGGGGCAGCTCTCACAGGGCCAGAACGTCGGGCGCGACATCGTCGTGCTGACCGACTCGTCGGGCCTGCCCGCCAAGATGATCGAGCTCGGCTGGGTCGAGAAGCTCGACAAGTCGGCGCTGCCGAACATCGCGAATCTTCAGCCGGTGCAGCAGCATCCCGGCTGGGACCCGAACCGCGACTACAGCCTGCCGTGGCAGTCGGGGATGACCGGCATCGGCTACGACCCGAAGAAGGTCGGCGGCGAGATCACGTCGATCAAGGAGCTGCTCACGAACCCGAAGCTCAAGGGCAAGGTGACGATGCTCACGGAGTTCGGCGACACGATGGGGCTCGTGATGCTCGCAAACGGCGACGACCCGTCGACCGTGACCGACGCCTCGTTCGACCGCGCCGTCAAGACGATCAAGACGGCCGTCGACTCGGGCCAGATCCGCCAGTTCACGGGCAACGACTACGCACCGCTGCTTGCGAAGGGCGACGTCTGGGCGTGCGCCGCGTGGTCGGGCGACATGGTGCAGCTCCAGGCCGACCATCCCGGCCTGAAGTGGATCCTGCCGAAGGACGGCGGGATGATCTGGACCGACAACATGCTGATTCCGAAGGGCGGCAACGCGTACGCGGCGTCCGTGCTGATGAACTGGTACTACCGGCCCGAGATCGCAGCCGACGTCGAGGACTACGTCAACTACATCTGCCCGGTCGTCGGCGCTGACAAGGTGCTCGAGACGAAGGATCCCGCCGTCGCGAAGAACCCGCTGATCTTCCCGACGAAGGCGATGCTCGCGAACGTGCACCAGATCGACGCGAAGGCCGTCAACAACGCCAAGTACAAGCAGAAGTTCCAGAACCTCATCGGTGCTTAGGAGCCTGTCTCACGATGGGACTGAGTCGCCCTGCCGCGCTGGGCGGCGCGTGGCCGCGTCCTCGGGCGTCCCGATAGCACCACTATCGGGACGCCCTGCGTCCTTGCCTCGCACTCGCCCATCGCACCAGGATCGACGAGTCGCATCGTGAGAAAGACTCCTAGCTTCCGCGGCAAGGGGTTCGCACCGTACGCGCTGCTGACGCCGGGCACGGCGTGGCTGCTCGTCTTCTTCGTCGTGCCCATGTACTACCTGGCGAAGATGTCGCTCGAGCAGGGGCTCTTTCCCCTGTTCACGTTCGAGTGGGCGTGGAGCAACTTCAGCGACGCGGTCTCGGCGTACCGCACGCAGTTCGTGCGCTCGCTCGAGTACGCGGGCCTGGCCACGGCGATCGCGCTCGCGATCAGCTACCCGCTCGCCTACTGGATCGCGTTTCGCGGCGGCCGCTGGAAGAACCTCTTCCTGCTGCTCGTGATCGCGCCGTTCTTCGTCACGTACCTGATTCGCACGCTCGCCTGGCAGACGATCCTCTCCGACGGCGGCATCGTCGTGACGATCCTCAAGCATCTGCACATTCTCGGCGCGGACGGGCGGCTGCTTGCGACGTCGGCCGCCGTCGTCGCCGGCATCACCTACAACTTCCTGCCGTTCATGGTGCTGCCGCTGTACGTGAGCCTCGAGCAGGTCGACCACCGGCTGATCGAGGCGGCCGGCGACCTCTACGCGAACCGCGTCGTGTCGTTTCTTCGCGTGACGCTCCCACTCTCGCTGCCCGGCGTCTTCGCCGGCGTGCTGCTCACGTTCATTCCGGCGATGGGCGACTTCAGCAATGCGCAGCGGCGCGGCACGCCGCGGCAGTACCTGATCGGCAACGTCA
>JANMQZ010000091.1:0-2773 GCA_031370755.1 Actinomycetes bacterium | reverse complement strand
CAGGTCTTCTGACTCGGGGCTCCCTTCTCCACCGCCTTCCCAGGCATTGAGCCCAGTGGCGTGGTGGCGGAGAAGCGTCTCCCCTTACAGCGGCGGGACCGTCCCGGACTTGCACCGGAGTTCCCTTACCGCTCGCCGGTTTGGAGCGCGAGTCTAGCATCGAGGCGTGAAGGCAGTCGCCCTCGAGCTCGACCGAGTGCTCACGGACACGCGGCCGCTGTGGCGCGACTGGCTCGAGGATGCGGCGCGGCGGACGCGCGTCGACCTCGATGCGGTTCCGGAGGATCGAACGGCGGCGGCTCCCGTGCTCGACGAGCTGCTCGGCGACTGGCGGCCGCTGCTCGAGCGCTTCGCGGCGGATCGCGCGCCGATCCACTTTCGCCCGCGCGCCGACACGGGCGCCGCGCTGCGCGGGCTGCAGGCGGCGGGCGTGCGTATCGGCGTCTTCACGGATGCGCCGCGCGAGCTCGCCGAGCTCGCGCTCGCACATGTCGGCGCGCTGCGCCGCGTCGAGACGGTCGGCAGCCTCGACGACGTGCTCGCGGCGCTCGGCAAAGGCGCCGTCGTCGTGCGTTCTCGGGACGAGCTCGCGGGCTTACAATGAGCGGCGTGGATCTCTCGGAACGGCGCTTCGACGTTCTCCTCGAGCGGCTCGACCGGATCGGCGACGAGCTCGCGAAGCTGAACAAGCGCGCCGACAACGACGAGAACTTCCTGCGGCTGACGCGCGAGCTCGCGACGCTGAACGAGTCGCTGCAGGCGTTGGCGTATGCGGCGCTCGGGCAGCAGGCGCCGCAAGTCAGGCGGCGGCGGACGGGCTGACATTTCGTGCAACCAGGTCTTCGACCTGGTTGCGGTCGTTCCGGAAAGACCGCAACCTGCTTGAAAGCAGGTTGCTAAAGCCGCGTTAGCGCAGCCGGTAGACCGAGCCGCCGAGCGACGTCGCGTACAGCTCGCCGTTGCCGTCCTGGCCGAACGAGGAGAGCTGGTCGATCTTGTCGTCGACGCGCGTCTCGCCCATCTTGCCGTTCCCGGCCGGGAAGCTCCAGATCGTGCCGCTGCAGTAGTCGCCGTAGAAGTAGCGCCCCTGCGCGGCGGGCACCGACGAGCCGCGGTAGACGTAGCCGCCGGTGATCGAGCAGCCGTCGGAGTGCGAGTAGACGAGCACCGGCGAGATCAGGTCGCCTTTGCGCACGAGCGGCTTGTGCGAGTCGTACACGGAGTTGCCCTCGAAGCGGCTCCAGCCGTAGTTCGCGAGCTTGCCGACGCGCGCGGCGTTCCGGTAGTCGACCTCTTCCCAGTTGCCCTGGCCGACGTCGCCGATCCAGAGGTTGCCGTTCGCGCGGTCGAAGGAGAAGCGCCATGGGTTGCGCAGGCCGAAGCCGACGATCTGCCACGCCGAGCCCTTGCGGGTCGGGTTGATGCGCAACAGCTTCCCGAGGCGGCTCTTGAGGTTCTGCGCGCGGTTCTCCGGGTCGCCGCCCGAGCCGCCGTCACCCATGCCGACGTAGAGGTAGCCGTTCTTGTCGAACTGAAGCTGACCGCCGTTGTGGTTGTCGTACGGCTGGTCGATGAAGAGGATCTGGCGCGCGGTGGCGGGCTTGCCGACGCCGTTCACCGAACGGAACTCGACGACACGCGTGTCGCCGCGCGTGTCGGTGTAGTCGACGTAGAAGCGGTGGTTCGTCGCGTACTGCGGATGGAACGCAACCGACAGCAGCCCCTGCTCGCCGCCCGACTTAATGCGGCTGCGGATGTCGAGGAACGTGGCCGCGATTGCACCGTTGCGGACGATCTTGATCGTGCCGGGCTGCTCGACGACGTAGAGCGTCGTCGGATCGCCCGGCGCGCTCGTCACGTACACGGGCGAGTTGAGCCCGCTCACGACCGGCGCGAAGGTGAACGTCGCCACATGCCCGCCCGATGCGCTGCCGGCCGCGAGCCCGATCGCGAGTGCCGCGACGGCCGCGACCGCGATGCGAATGACTCCCATGGAACGTAAGACGCCGGTCACCGGGAAAAGCTTGTCCGCTACCGCTTCAGCAAAACACGGCGGAGCTCGTCTTCCTTGCCCGGCTCGAGGATCGCCAGCACCTGGTCACCTGCTTCGAGCGACGTCGAGCCGACGGCGATCTCGGCCTTGCCGTCTCGCATGACGGAGATGAGGCGCGAGCCCTCAGGCAGACGAAGGCTCTCCACTTTCTTGCCGGCGACTGGCGAGTCGCGGTCGATCTGCACCTCGACGATCTCGAGGTTCTCGCGACGCAGTTCGAGCAGGTGGATCAGGTCGTGCTCGGGCACCTCGTGCTCGACGAGCGCCATGATCCCCGAGGTCGCGCAGATCGTGGGCGAGATTCCCATCAGGTCGAAGTGCGCCTGGTTCCGCGGATCGTTGACGCGCGCGATCACCTTCGGCACGTGGTACTTCTCCTTCGCGAGCTGCGCGATGACCATGTTGTCCTCGTCGTCGCCGGTGAGCGCGAGGAGAATGTCGGGCGGACGCGTGATCCCGGCGCGTTCGAGGACGTAGAGCTCCGTCGCGTCGCCGCGCTGTACCTGATGCTCGAACTCGTCCTCGAGGCGCTCGAACCGGTCGCGGCGCTGCTCGATCAGCGTCACCTCGCTGCCGAGACGCATCAGCGAGCGGGCGACGTTCGCGCCGACCTTGCCTCCACCTGCGACGATGACGTACATCAGGCGGTCACCTTCGCGCCGGGGATCTCGCAGGCGCGCACCGCGTCGATCAGCGTGTCGATCGCGGTCTTCGTCGGGC
>JANMQZ010000081.1:0-7615 GCA_031370755.1 Actinomycetes bacterium | reverse complement strand
CACCGTCGGCAACACGACGAACGATCCGGACGCTGCGACCGACACGACACACTCCAACAGCGGCTACCAGGGCATGACCGCCGCTCTGCTCAAGAGCGACTACGACCAGGCGTTCCCGCCGTCGGTGTGGATCATCGGCGCCGCGGACGCAACGGGTGCAGCAGCTCCGACCGGCACGGGCATCACCGCCCTCGGCACCACGCCGACCGCGGTCGACTACTGCCTCGTGGCCCAGAACGGCAACTACTTCGCCTGGAAGCACGGGCCTGGCGGCACGATCAAGGTCGACACCGTCGCCAACAACATCTGCACCTGATCTAGAGCAGATGACCCACCGCGAGGGGGCGCACCATGCGCCCCCTCGCCGTTTATCAGGAGCTAAAGCGCGTGCCATTTCTTTCCGATACATCCCCTGTGAGACCGCTCAATCGCATCCGTGGCGTCTCCGAGGCCATGCACCGCCGGCTCGAGCGCGAGGACGGATTCACCCTCGTGGAGCTGACGATCGTGCTGCTCGTCCTCGGCATCCTGATGACGATCGCGGTTCCGAGCTACCTCTCGTTCAAGGATCGCGCGAACAAGACGGCGGCCAAGGCCGACGTCTCGCAGACGATGCGCGCTGTGATTGCCTATGGCGCCGACAACTTCCCGAACGGCGCGAACGATCCGAACGCCGACCCCACCGACAGCGGCTACACCGGCATTACGCTGCCGCTGCTCGCCACGAAGTACGACGCGTCGATCCCGACCGTCGCCGGGGCTCCGTTCGTGATGAACCCTGCCGGCTTCACTCCCTCCTCCACCGACTTCTGCCTGACGGCTGCCATCGGGCGCTGGATCGCCGTGCAGCACGGCCCCGGCAACGGCATCTCCGTCGGCACCCTGTTCACGCCCGGTACCTGCACGGTCAGCTGACGCCGAGCTCAGGGGAGAACCGATGAACCTGACCGTCAGCCCGCAGATCCGCATCCTCGCGCTCGTCGGCCTGCTCGCAGCGCTCGGCCTCGGCGCCAGCATGTTCGTCATGGGCGGCAGCAGCTCGAAGACCGAGACAGCCGCGGCGACGACCGCGCCGGCGGTGCACACCCCGGCGAAGCCGCACACGGCTCCCGTCACGAAGCCCACGACGAAGCCGGCGTCCAAGCCCATCACGAAGCCGCACACCGCGACGCGCCATCACGTGAAGAAGGCGACGCCGGCGCGCTTCCGGGGCAACCCCGTGTACGCGCAGCTGCCGCAGGCACTGCAGTGGCAGCTCGCACACCACAAGATCGTCGTCGTCAGCCTCTACAACCCGGGCTCGAACGTCGATGCGATCTCCGTCGCGGAAGCGCACGCCGGTGCGGTCGACGCGAACGCAGGCTTCTTGCTCGTAAGCGTGCTCGACAACAAGGTTGCGGGCCTCCTCACGGCGCTCCTGCCCGGCGGCGGCCTGCTCCCCGATCCCGGTGTGCTCGTCTACCGCGCACCCGGCGACGTCGCTCTACGGCTCGACGGCTTCGCCGACCGGGCGTCGGTTGCGCAGGCGGCGACGAATGCGCTCCATGGTGAGACCGGCCCCGCGCCGGCGACAGTGCCGGCCTCGTCAGCCGTCGTGCCCGTCGCGGCGGCTGCGCCGACCACTACGACCCCGTGACGCCGGTCCAGGCGGCCGATGGCCGCGAGCTTTTCCTCCGCCATGCAAAGAAGGACGGGCGGTCGGTCGCGATCCTCCGCGCCGTCGACTACGGCACGTCGTGCGTCGTCGAGGCCGAGGTCTACCCCGTCGGCTCGCACGAAGCGGTGCAGCCCGGCCCGTACACGTTCGCCGACGCTGCGCAGGCGACCGCCTTCGTGACGGAGGCGGTCGAGTCGTTCATGTATCTCGGCTGCGACGTCTTCGCCGAATAGCGCGCAGGGTCAAGGCCGTCTGACGCACGGTCGATGCTCTCTGGAATGGACATCGCCCGCGCCCGCTCGATCGCTCTCCCCCGCTCCCGCGTGCTGCTTGCGACAGGCGCGCTGCTCCTCGCTTTCGCAGTCCGGGTCACTCTCTCCTGGCTCCATGCGACACCGAACTACTTTCCGGACGAGTATCTCTACGCGGCGCTCGGCAGGTCGTTCGGCAGCTTCGACGGCGCGACCATCCGCGGCGGTGCAGCGCACTTCCCGGCGCTGCTCGAGCCGCTGCTCGCGGCCCCGGTGTGGCACATCGGCAGCGTCGAGACGGCCTACCGCCTCGTGCAGATCGTGCACGCCGCCGCGTTCACGCTGGCCGCGATTCCCGCCTACTCGATTGCGCGACGCGTCGGCGCCGGCAGCAAGGCGGCGCTCGCGGTCGCGGCGGGCGCGCTCCTCATCCCCGATGCCCTCTATGCAGGCTTCGTGCTCGCGGAGCCGGTCGCCTATCCGCTCGCGCTCGCCGCGGTCGCCGCGGGGATCGCTGCGATCGAGCGGCCGCGGCTTCGCACCCAGTGGCTCTTCCTTGCGTGCGCGGCGCTCGCGACGTTCGCGCGGCTGCAGCTCGCCGTTCTCCCACTCTGCTTCGCGCTCGCCGTCGTCGCGATCGGGTTGCGCGAGCATGACCTGCGCCGCCTGGCGCGCGCGCAGCGCCTCCCGCTCGCCGCCGCCGCACCGGCGGTGCTCGGCGCGCTCGTCGGCGTGACGCTGCGCGGCCTGGGCTACTACTCGGGCGCAAGCAACCTCCACTTCGACATCGTCTCGATCGGGAAGAACCTGACAGTGTTGTTCTACGGCGCCGGCTGGGCAATCGTGCCGGGTGCGGCACTCGGCATCGGGCTCTGCATCGTGCGGCCGCGGTCGCGCGCCGAGGCGGCGTTCGGCTGGCTCGCAGCGTCGTTCGGCGCGGCGCTGCTGCTCGAGGCTGCCGTGTGGGGCGACAGCTCGCTCGTGCAGGAGCGATACCTCTTCTATGTGCTCCCGCTCGCGGGCGTCGCCTTCTGCGTACAGGCGGCGAGGGGTTGGCCGCTGCCGCGCGTCCAGGCCCTCTTCGCGGCCGGGCTGCTGTTGCTCTCGGTGCGGGTGCCGCTCTCGGCCTGGGCCCAGCCGGGCTCCGACGACCACTCGCCGTTCCTGCTCGCGGTCGAGCGGCTGCAGCTCTGGTTCGGCACGTCGAGCGGGGATCTCGTCGTCGCGACCGCGGCGGCGCTTCTCTCGGTTGCCGCCGCGCTCGGGCCGTGGCGTCCGCGCCTCGCGTTGCCGACGCTCCTCGGGGTGTCGATCGTCGCCGCTGCGGCGTCGCTCGCCGGCGTCACTGCGCTCGACCATGCGAACTCGCTCCGCTTGCTGCACCGGTATCTGCCCGCTGAGCGCTCGTGGGTCGACGCCGCGCACGTCGGCCATGCGACGCTCGTCGAAGCGGCCGGCAACCGGCCGAGCGACGGCGAGGAGCAGCTCTTCTGGAACCGCTCGCTCCGGCGGGTCGCGGTGCTCCCCGGCGGAACCCCGCCCGACAGGCTCGCGGCCGCGAACGTCTCGATCGACTCGCACGGCGTGCTGCACGACCGCGGCCGGACGCTGCACGGCCCGCTCGTCGTCGACGGCTACGCGAGCACGGTCGAGTTCCGTGGTGCGCGGCTCGTCGCGAGCGCGCCGCGCGACCAGCTCGTCGTGCCGCAAGGTGTCGCACGTCTGCGCCTCTACGTGATCGGCCGTTCCACCGACGGCCTGCTCGTGAGCTCGCGCGGCGCGATTCTCTTCTGGACCGACCGCCCCGGCGTGCTCGTCATCCGCGTCAGCGGCGGCGACCTCCACGTCGGCGACAAGGCGATCCACGGCACGCGACTCCTGCGCCTGCCCGTCTGCAACCCCGGCCGCTTCGTCATGCGCTTTCAGTCGACGCTCGACCGCTTCGTCAACGGCCGCCCCGCCGGCGGCCGAATGTCGCTGCCGCGGTTCGAGCCCGGCGGCTGTCGCCAGCTGAGCGCGCGCTAGAGCGAGGCTCGAGGATGCGCGGTGACGAGGAGCTCCCCGCCCGCCGCAGTCAACCGCACGCTGCCGCGTTCGATGCGCACAAGACCGTCGGCCACCGCGTCTTCCCACACCGAGAGGCGCGGGCACGAGGTCTTCCAGACCTCGATCGTCTCCGCATAGCTCCGCGACTGCTCCGCGATCCACGCGAGGAGCTGAACGGTGGGCGTTCTAGACATTGATCGCCACGATCAGGAGCGCCGTCGCCGCGATGCCGAGCACGAAGCCAGATGCCTCGACGAGATGTGGCGACCGCGTCGTGACCCAGATGAGGGCGGCGGCAGCGAACGGGAGGATGAGCAGGCCGATCGAGAAGCCGGTGATCAGGCTGAAGCTCATCAGGAACCCCGCGAGGAGCCACGCGGCGAACCACGGCCCGCCATGGCCGCCCGGCACGCCGCGGTGCCGCCACGCCAGGCCTGCGGCGGCGACGACAAGGAGCGGCCACGCGAGGATCATCAGACGTCCGCGATCGGGCGCCCGACGACGAGTGCCTCGCGCAAGCGCGGCTCCAGCTCGCGATAGCTCGCATCGGGACGGACGCCGAGGCCGTCGAGAGTCTTCGAGAAGAAGCAGCGCGCGGCGGCAGCGAGGACGACGTCCGTGATCTCGATCTCGGAGAGCCCGAGATCGCGAAGCGGCTGCAGGTCTGCGTCGCCGATCGACGCGGCGTCGTCGACGACACGCTCGGCGAGGTCCATGACGGCGACGTCGATCTCGTCGAGGCCGGCGGCTCGGTGGTCGAGCGCGATCTCGAGCACCGGCTCGTCGAACTGCTCGAGCAGCACGGTGCCGTGCGCGAGGCAGCAGTAGCTCGAGCGCAGCCGCCGCGCCGCGGCGAGCGTGGCCAGCTCGTACCGGCGCAGGTCCATGCCGGCCTTGATCGCGGTGTTCAGCTGCACCCACGCAGCCAGCACCTCCGGCCGCTCGGCGAACGCGTGCTCGAAGTTCGTCGGCATGGCGCACATTGTGCCTCACCGGAGCATGAGTCCCATCTCGATGGCGTCCCAGAGCTCGCCGCTTTCGCGCCGGTACTGCTCGACGCGGCGGCCCTCCTCGATGAAGCCGACCTTGCGGTAGAGCGCAATCGCCGCCGCGTTGTGAGCGAAGACGCTGAGGATGAGCTTGTGCAGCGTCTGTCCGCGCGCCCACTCGATCGCCGCCGCCAAGAGCGCAGAGCCCACGCCGCGCCCGCGCCACGCGCGTGCGACCCCCATGGCGATCTCGCCGAAGCCGTGGCGGCTCACGATCACGTGCACGGAGCCGACGACGTCGGTGTCCGCGACGGCGACGAACACTCCTTCGAGCGTCCAGCTCGCGGCTCGCGCCTCGATGTCGACGGGTGGCTCCGTCGCGATCCCGTCGCGCTCCTCCGCGAGGGCGGCGAATAGGACCGCGAGCGGCAGGCGGTCGTCGTCGGTCGCGGGGCGGATCCGGAACGGCGCCGCGTCCAGCGTCTACCCCGGCAACCAGCCGTCGCGGTACGAGACCCGCTCGCGCTTCCTGAAGCGGGCGTACGCCTGCTTCGCGTCGCTCGTCTCCTCCTCGACCCCCGCGCCGTGGCGGAGGGCGGTCTCGTCGACCGTGTAGGCGCCCCAGTCCGCGCCGGTCGAGTGCTCGCGTGCGCCGACGGCGATCACGACACAGGGCGACTCACCCGCGCCGACAAGCACATGCTTCGTCCCGGCGGGGCAATGCACGAAGTCCCACGCCCGCAGCGTGCGCTCCTCGCCTTCGACGATGAGGAGCGCCTCGCCCGCGACCACGAGGAAGTCCTCCTGGTCGGCCTCCCAGTGATACATCGCCATCTGCACCCCCGGCTCGAGAACGGTGATGTTGATCCCGAGCTGGTGAAAGTCGATGACATCGCCCTCGAAGTCGCAGATCGCGCTGCGCTCGGGGCCGTGGAGCCACGTCGAGTCGCGCGCGTTCAGCACGAACCAGCCGCCCTCCTGCGGGATGAGGCCGTGCTCGGTGGACTCGAGTGGCGACTCGGGGATCATCGAGCCGGAAGCCTACGCCCGGATGCCGCCCCCGTCAGGGTGATGCTTCTTGCAGACCGGGTGGCCGCTGTCGGGATGCGGATGCCACTGCAGCCGCCAGCAGCGGTGAACGTGGCAGTTGTGCTTCCGGAGGAAGAGGAACAGCCCGCTCGCGAATGCGGTGAAGAGCGTGATGTCGGCGAGCGGGCCGCTGACGAAGTTATAGCCACCGCGGGTCGGCCAGTGCAGCAGATAGTGCAGGCTGACTGCGAAGGGCGGCACTGCCTGCAGATAGTGCAGGTCGCGCAGGACGGGCTGAGCGTCAGACGGTGATGCGTGCGAGCTCTTCGATGCTCGTGAGGCCGGCCGCAACCTTGGCGAGGCCGTCGTCCCACAAGGTCTTCATGCCGCTGTCGATCGCGGCGCGCTCGATCTCCTCGCGCGAGGCCTTGGAGGCGGCGAGCGTCGCGAGATCCTCGGTCATCGCGAGCAGCTGGTAGACGCCGATCCGGCCCTTGTACCCGGTCTGGTTGCAGCGCGGGCAGCCGCGCTTGCGGTAGAAGGCCATGCCGTCACTCGCCGCCGCGACGTCGGGCGACACGCGGGCGGAGATCATCTCGTCGACCGACGGCTGGTACATCTCGCAGCAGTGCGTGCACAGCTTGCGGGCGAGGCGCTGCGCGAGCACACCGGTGACGGCGGCGCCGGTGAGGAACGGCTCGACGCCCATCTCGTTCAGGCGCGTCAGCGCACTCGGCGCGTCGTTCGTGTGCAGCGTCGAGAGCACGAGGTGACCGGTGAGGGCGGCTTCGATCGAGATCTTGGCGGTCTCGCCGTCTCTGATCTCGCCGACCATCACCACGTCCGGGTCGGAACGCAGGATCGACCGCAGCGCAGCTGCGAACGTGAGCCCGGCGCGCGTGTTGATCTGTACCTGGTTGATCCCGGACAGGCGGTACTCGACCGGGTCCTCGACGGTGATGATGTTGATCTCGGGCCGGCTGATCTGGTTCAGCGCGGCGAAGAGCGTCGTCGACTTACCGGAACCGGTCGGGCCTGTGACGAGGAGGGCGCCGGTCGGCCGCTTCACGATCTCGGAGAGCGTCGCCCGCATCTCGTCGGAGAGGCCGAGCTCCTCGAGCGTCGGCGGCTTCTTCGACTTGTCGAGCAGACGCATGACGAGCGACTCGCCCTCGACCGTCGGCAGCGTCGCGACACGGACGTCGAGCATTCGCCCGGCCGCCGCAGCGTTCAGTGAGATGCGGCCGTCCTGCGGCTTCCGCCGCTCGGCGATGTCGAGCTTCGCTAGCACCTTCAGGCGCGTCGTCACGCCGGGCATGAGCCGCTTCGGGATGCGCTGCATCTCCTGGAGCACACCGTCGATGCGGAACCGCACGACGAGGGCGTCTTCCTGCGGCTCGAAGTGGACGTCGGAGGCGCCGTCCTCGGCTGCCTGGAAGAGGATCGAGTTGACGAGGCGGACGAGCGGGACGTCGGAGACGCCGTCCTCGGCCTCGAGGTCGGTGACGTCCTCCTCTTCCTGGGCGAGGAAGTCCTCCTGCTCGTCGGCGATCGCACGCGCGCCGAAGGCTTCCGAGGCTCGTGCGAGCTTGCGCAGTGCGCCGAGGATGTCCTCGCGCGAGGCGACGCCGAGCTCGAGCGAT
>JANMQZ010000079.1:0-11647 GCA_031370755.1 Actinomycetes bacterium | reverse complement strand
CCGGGGGCCCGCCCGGCCCCTGCGGAATCTCGGCGGGGGGGTGCCCCCCACGGGTGGGGGGGGGGGGCGCCCCCGCCCACCCCCCCGCCCCAACCGAAACGCTCAGCCCGGAAGGGCCGCGCCCTCGATCGCGAGCAGCTGAACCGGCTCGCCGCCCAGCACCGGGCACCCTCCGTTCAGCCGAGCCACTCCCGGAACGGCGCCGACGAGCCGAGCACCGAGAAGTCGCCGTCGTCGCGGATGCGCTCGGCCGCCGCGACCATCGCCGTGACGGCGGTCCACGTGAGCGCTCCGCCCACGCTGACGCGCTGCGCGCCCGCCTCGACGATCTCGCGCATCGTCAGCTTCGCGTGCGCGAGCACGTTCACCGGCTTCGATGTCGCCTCGCAGACCGCGCGAATCTGGGCTCCGTCGCGGAGGCCGGGCGCGAAGAGCACGTCCGCCCCGGCCTGCTCGTACGCGAGCAGGCGCGCGATCGTGTCGTCGAGATCGGGGTTGCCGCGGATCAGGTTCTCCGCGCGGGCGGTGACCGTGAACGGAAAGTCCAGCGCGTGCGCGGCCGTGCAGGCAGCCTCGATGCGCTCGACCGCCTGCGCCAGCGGATAGATGCCCGTCTTCGGATCCCAGTCCTCGATCGAGCCACCGACGGCTCCCGCCTCCGCGGCGCGGAGGAGCGCCCACGCCGCGCGCCCGGGCTCGGCGCCGTAGCCGTTCTCGAGGTCGACCGAGAGCGGCAGCGCCGTCGCCTGCGTCACCTCGCGGACGTGCGCGAACACGTCGTCGGCCGTGGCGCCGCCGTCGCGACGGCCGTGCGTGAACGCGAGCCCCGAGCTTGTCGTCGCGAGCGCCTTGAAGCCGAGGCCCTCGAGGATGCGCGCGGAACCGGCGTCCCAGGGGTTCGGGATGATGAACGGCTCCCCGGCATGGAGCGCCCGGAAGTCCGCGGCCTTCTGTGCCTGCGACACGTTCAGCGCGGCTGGCGAACGATGCGGATGTAGGGCTTCGGCGACTCCCAGCCGTCGGGATACGTCTCCTTCGCCTCGTCGTCCGACACCGAGCCGGCGATGATCACGTCGTCGCCGTCCTTCCAGTTGACCGGCGTCGCGACCTTGTGCTTCGCGGTCAGCTGGAGCGAGTCGATCACGCGGATCACCTCGTCGAAGTTCCGACCGGTCGTCATCGGATAGACGAGGATCAGCTTGACCTTCTTGTCCGGGCCGATGACGAAGACGTTGCGCACGGTCTGGTTGTCCGCCGGCGTGCGGTCGGCCGGGTCGCCCGAGGTCGCGGCAGGAAGCATCCCGTACAGCTTCGAGACGTTGAAGTCGGAGTCGCCGATCATCGGGTAATTCGGGGCCTGCCCCTGGGTCTCCGCGATGTCGTCGGCCCACTTCGAGTGCTTGTCGACCGGATCGACGGAGAGCCCGACGATCTTCACGTTCCGCTTGTCGAACTCCGGCTTGATCTTCGCCATGTAGCCGAGCTCGGTCGTGCACACGGGCGTGAAGTCCTTCGGGTGCGAGAACAGGACGGCCCAGGAGTCGCCGATCCAGTCGTGGAACTGGATGCGCCCTTCCGTCGTCTCCGCCTCGAAATCGGGTGCGGTGTCACCGAGTTGCAATGCCATCGTTTCCTCCTCGAATTCTCAAACTGTCGACGAAGGCTATGCGCTCGCGGCCGGTCTGGACAAGCGCTCACCGGAGCTCGAGGAGGAGCTCCGCGACCTCCTCGCCCCGCGCAGGCGCGAAACCGGCCTGTTCACCGATGACCGTAAAACCGCACTTCTCGAGCACGCGACGCGAGCCGACGTTGTCCACGGCGCACCGGCCGTAGAGCGGGCGCGCCGCGACGACAGCGAGGAACGCGGCGAGCGCCGTCGTCGCGATGCCTCGCCCCCAATGCTCCCGACCGATCCAGTAGGAGACCTCCGGGCCGGGGAGCTCGGGGTCCCGCCAGAGCAGGACGCTCCCGGCAACCTCGCCGTCCGCCACGATCGTCCTGATCGTCACGCTCTCGTTGGCTCGAATGCGCCGCCAGCGCGCGGCGAACGCGTCGCGATCCGTCGGATCGGCGACCGTGAACGCCGCCATCCGGTTCGCTTCCGGGTCGAGCTGCTGCTCGAAGAGGACAGGCAGGTCGCCGTCCTCCACTTCGCGCAAGGTGACGTCCGGCATCCGCGAAGCCTACGACTCGACGGGCATCCGCCCCGTGTGCAAGGCTTGCGCACATGAAGGGTCAACAGAAGCCGAAGAAGCTCGCGAAGAAGGCGCCGCAGAAGTCGCTCAAGGAGCAACGCGCCGCCAAGGCCGCGAAGAAGAAGGCGCGCGACTAAGAGGGGTTGGCGGAGCTCGGCGACGGTTGCGTCGGCGGGCTCCGGAACGACCACTCGGCGTTGGCGAAGCGGCCAGGGTCGGCTCGCGTGCGTTCAGGCCGAGCCGAAGAGCCGCTCGACCGTGTCGCGGTCGATCGGCGCGCGCAGAGCCTCGAGCGCCGGTTCGAGGTGCTCCGGGCGGCGGGGGCCGACGACGACGGCGGTCACACGCGGGTCCGCGAGGAGCCAGGCGAGGGCGAGCGCCGCCGGGCTCGTGCCGCGCTCCGCGGCGAGGCGCTCGAGGGCCTCGAGCGCGTCGAAGATGCGATCGTCACGAAGGTGCTCGTACGGCTCCGGCCGCATCGTCATCCGAGAGCCCGGGGGCAAGGTCTCGCCGCGGCGGTACTTGCCCGTTAGCCAGCCGCCCGCGAGCGGGCTGAATGGCGTGAAGCCCAGGCCGCGCTCGGCGCAGAGCGGCAGCACCTCGTCCTCGGCGTCGCGGTCGAGGAGCGAGTACGAGTTCTGCACCCAGCCGAAGTCGCCCGCGGCGAGTGCGGCGCGGAGCTGCGTGCCGTCGACGTTGCTCAGCCCGTACGCGCCGAGCTTGCCCTCCGCACGGAGCTCGTCGAGCACCCCGGCCGTCTCGGCGATCGGGACGTCCGGATCCCAGTCGTGCGTCAGGAACATCGCCACGCGCTCGACGCCGAGGCGGTCGAGGCTCGACTCGAGCTGGCGCCGGACACGCGCCGCTTGGAGCCCGTGGTCCGCGCCGTCCTCCACCGGGTTGAACGTCTTCGTCGAGAGGACGATCTCAGCGTGCACGTCGGCGCCCTTCGTCCGGAGCCACTCGCCGATGAACCTCTCGCTGCGGCCGCCGCCGTATGCGTCGGCGGTGTCGAAGGTCGTGATCCCCGCCTCCCAGGCGGCGTCCATGATCGCGAAAGCCTGCTCGCGCGACTCGCCGCCGCCGAAGAACGCGGGCGCGCTGCCGATGCCGCCGAAGTTGCCGCAGCCGAGGATGATGCGTGAGACGCGTATCTCCGTTTCGCCCAGGTAGGCTCGGTCCATGAGCGCGACGCTACTCGACGTGCAGGCCGTGCGACGGCGCTTCACGTCGCTGCAGGGCGACTTCGTCTTTCTCGACGCGCCCGGCGGCTCCCAGGTTCCCGACGAGGTCGGCGAGGCGATAGCGCGCGCGCTGCGCGACGCGTCGGCGAACATCGGCGCGAACTACGAGACGAGCAAGCGCGTCGAGCGGATCATGGCGACCGCGCGGGCAGATGCGGGCCGGTTCCTCAACTGCTCCGCGGACGACGTGATCTTCGGCACGAACATGACCGTGCTCGACTTCACGCTCTCACGAACGGCGTCGCGCGACTGGAAGGAAGGCGACCGGATCCTCGTGTCGCGCCTCGACCACGACGGCGGCGTTGCGCCGTGGATCGAGCTCGCCGCCGATCGGGGCTTCGAGGTCGACTGGATCGACGTCACCGAGGACCTGCGGCTCGACTTCGACGACCTGGAGCGGAAGCTCGACGAGCGTGTGCGCGTCGTGGCGTGCGTCGCGTCGTCGAATGCCGTCGGCACGATCGTCGATCTTCCGCGGGTCGCCGAGCTTGCGCACTCCGTCGGCGCGCTCGTGTGGGTCGACGCCGTGCAGTACGCAGCGCATGAGCCGGTCGACGTGCAGGCACTCGGCTGCGACGTCTTCATCGCGTCGGCGTACAAGTTCTGCGGCCCGCACCTCGGCGTCGCGTACGGCCGTCACGAGCTGCTCGAGTCGTGGCGGCCCTACAAGGCGCGCCCTGCGCAATCCGACCCCGTCGGCAGGCGGTTCGAGCCCGGCACGGCGCCGTACGAGCTCTTCGCCGGCTTCTCCGCGACGATCGCGTACCTCGAGTCGCTCGGCGGCATGCCCGCGCTCGCGGCGTACGAGCGCGAGCTCGGCCGGCGTTTCCTCGAGAGCCTGCCCGAGAGCGTGACCGTCTACGGCTTGCAGACAATGGAGGGCCGCATCCCGACGTTCCTCCTCAACATCGACGGCGTTCCCGCCGCAGACGCCGCGCAGCAGCTCGCGGAGCGCGGCTACGGCGTGTGGGCGCACGACAACTGGTACTCACTCGGCCTGCGCGAGAAGCTCCCGTACCCGCAAGATGCGCTCCGCGTCGGGCTGATCCACTACAACACCGCCGACGAGATCGACGCGTTCGTCGCCGAGCTGGCACGGCTCGGCTGACGCTTCTCGGTGCGATCCGGTCACGGGTTCCTCATCGGGCCGAGGGTGTTCAGGCGTTTCTGAGTACGCAACCAGGTTTCAACCTGGTTGCGGTCGTTGCACCGCGCCGACGACCGCAACCTGCTTGAAAGCAGGTTGCTAGGGCGTCTCGCCCGCGAGGATCCGCGCGAGGACCGCGGCGTCGATGTTGCCGCCGCTCACGATGCAGACGATCGTCCCGTCGCGCTGACGCGCAGCGGCGAGCGCGAGTGCGCCCGCGCCTTCCGCGACGACATGCGCGCGCGACGCGAGCAGCCGGATCGCCTTGGCGACCTCATCGAGCGGAACGGCAACCGCCTCGTCGACGAGCCTGCTCGCCCGGTCCCACATCGTCGGCAGCAGCGCAGGGCCGCCCGCGCCGTCGACGAACGACGGCTGAAACTCGATCTGAGCCGGCCCACCGGCGGCCAACGCGGCCGCGAGCGGCGCACCCGTCTCCGGCTCCGCGGTGACGACGCGCACGTCCGGGCGCAGCGCCTTCACGGCGCTCGCGATGCCGGTCGTGAGCCCGCCGCCGCCCCACGGGACGATCACCGTGTCGAAGTCCGCGAGGTCCTCGCAGAGCTCGAGCCCGATCGTGCCGTTGCCGGCCATCACCGCCTCGTCCTCGACCGGGTGCACGAAGAGGCCGTCGAGACCCTCGTAGCGCCGGTCGACCATCGTCTGCCACCAGACCTCGTACGGCACCGAGACGATCTCGCCGCCGAGCCGCTCGATCGCATCGAGCTTCGCGCGCGGCGCCGTGTCCGGCGCGACGATCGTCGCGCGCAGGCCGAGCTCCCGCGCGGCCCACGCGACACCCTGTCCCATGTTCCCGGCGCTCGCCGTGACGACCCCGCCCGCGAGCTCCGCCGGCGATGCAGCGCGAATCGCCGACAGCGCACCGCGCAGCTTGAACGAGCCGATCGGCTGGAGATTCTCGAGCTTCAGCCAGATGCGATCGTCGAAGCGCACGAGCGGCGTCCGCAGAACCGCGTCGCCGAGCCGCTCGCGGGCGCGGCGGATCTCGTCGAGCGGGATCAATCGCTCTCTTTGGCGAGCTCGGTCAGCTTCGTGCGCACGGTCCAGAGCTCGGGGAACATCTTGTGCTTGATCAGGCCCGCGAGCAGCTCGACGGGCGTGCCCTGCGTGCCGACGACGTCCTCGCCGATGATCCGCGCGACGACCTTGAAGTGACGGAAGCGCCACATGCCGACGCGCTCGTCCCACTCGGTCAGAAGCTCGGCGAGCTGGTACAGCTCCTCGTGCTCGCGCCCGCGCACATACACCTCGAGCAGCGAGAGGCCGCGCTCGCGGAACACTGCCTCGAACGCGCCGTAGAGCGGCGGCGAGACACGGCGGATCTCGCGGAAGCCCGGCGAGTCGAAGCCGGAGCCGTGGCCAAGCACGCGGCGCACCTCCTGGTACTCCCACGGCGACATCAGCTCGAGGTGCTCGAGGAAGCCCTCGACGACCTTGAGCGCTAAGCAGGCGCGGCGGAGCAGCCGGTTCGCGGCGGCGTGGTCGCGCGCTTCGACGAGCCGCGTCGCTTCCTCAGCCTCGACCCAGGCATGCTTCAGCCAAAGCTCCGACGACTGGTGCACCGTCTGAAAGAGCAGCTCGTCGCGGTGCACCCACTCGTCCGGGCCCTTCTGCAGCGCGAGCAACTCGTCGGTGCGGAGGTAGCGCTCGTAGTCGCTCTCGCCCGGCCCGGACAGGATCGGCGCGTACTCGTCGGGCTCGGTCGCCATCAGCGGCTCTCCGTTCCGTCGAAGATCTTCATCGGCAGGTCCGCGAGCGGGACGCCGCCCGTGTCGGTGACGAGCCACGTGTCCTGCATGTAGAGGCAGGCCTTGCCGTCCTGCGAGATCGCGTGCGGGTGCATCGAGAGCACCATGCCTGCCTGGAGCACCGTCTCGTCGTGCTCGCCGATCTTCGGGAACTCGATCATCGTCATCCCGATCGAGTGGCCGGTGACGTGGCCGAGATGGAAGCCGCGTTCGAGGAAGCCCTTTGCGACTGCTCGGTGCGCGTCGCGCGCGGTGCCGCCGGCGCGGAGCGCGGCGGGCGCTGCTGCGTAGTACTCGTCGTAGGCGTCGAGCATCCGCTTCGTGTCGTCGCTTGGCTCGCCGGGGCAGATCGCGCGCGACACCTCGACCCAGTGGCCACCCGGGCCCGCGACCTCGAGCGACGGCAGCACGCAGTCGGCCTTCCCGAAGACGCGCGAGCCGGCGATCTTGAACTCCGGCAGCGCGGCGCCGTTCGGCCCGTCGAGCACCATGTCCATCGTCCAGCGCCCGCAGCCCTGCGCGACGAAGTACTCCTCGCACGGCGCGAGCACCTCGCGTTCCGTCTTGCCTGGCTCGAAGTGCTCGAGGAAGATCCAGAAACCCTCGGTGTTGATGCGGACAGCGTCACGCACGGACGCAAGCTCGAGCTCCGACTTGACCATGCGCGCGTGGTCGAGCGCGACGTCCCAGTTCACGAGCTCGGCGGCGCCGTTGAGAGCCACGTAGTCGCGCACCGTCATCACGTAGTCCATTCCGTAGACGCCGACGCGCTTGCCGCGCACCTTCTCCGCGAGCCACTCCCCGGGGCGATCGACGAACTCCTGCTGCTCGATCCAGGTCGTCGCATGCTCGCCGACGTAGCGCGCCTCGCTCGGGAAGACGATCGCCGGGTCGCCGTCGACCGGCAGCAGCACATAGGCGTAGCGATGCACGATCACGAAGCCGCTCAGGTACGTCACGGCCCCCTCGAAGCCCGTGTACTCGTTACCGCACACGATCACGGCCTCGAGGCCGTCCCGCGCAGCCGCCTCGCGGATGAGCCGGTACCGCCGCTCGATCTCGTCCTGCGGCAGACCCGTGTAGGTCGGCTCGTCTACTGCTGCCACGCTTCCTCCACCCCTTTCACGAGTGCCCAGATCGCTTCGTTCAGCGGCGTCGGCACTCCGTGCTCGCGCCCGAAGCGGACGATACCGCCGTTCAGGAAATCGATCTCGGTCGTGCGGCGCGCCTCGACGTCCTGGAGCATCGACGCCTTGTGGCCGTAGGCGACCTCGGGCTTCGCGGCGTGATCGATGAGCACTTCGGGATCGGCGTCGAGGACGATCCCCTGCGCGGCGGCGACGGCCTTGCCCTCGTCGACGAGGCCCGAGACAAGCGCGCGGAGATCGGCCCGCTCGCAGACGCGGCCGTGCGTGAGCCCCGTGAGCGCGCCGATCGGATTCGTCGAGGCGTTGAAGATCACCTTGCGCCATTGCGGGCCGCGGGCGTCCCTCACCGCCTGCGTCGGCATCCCCGCGCGGGTGCACGCGTCGGCGAGCCGCTCGACCTGCTCGAACGGCGTGTCGCCGTACGGCCCGAGCGTCGTGTCGCCCTTCACGTCCCATTGCACGTGACCCGGCGCGACGATCTTGCCGGCGGGGAAGGTTGTGCCGCGGATCACGCGCTCGACGTGTGCCGCGAGGGCCTCCTCGTTGCCGAGCCCGTTCTGGACGGTCGCGACGCAGCCGTCTGCGAACGCGTGCGCCGTCGCCTCGATCGCGGGACCGGTGTGCATCGCCTTCGTCGCGACGATGCCGAAGTCGCACGGAGGGAGCGCCTGCGCGTCGGTCGTCGCGGTGAGCCGACCGAGCACGTCGCCCGCACCGGACAGGCGCAATCCGTCCGCGTTGATCGCGTCGACATGCTCGCGCGCGGCGTCGTAGGCCCAGACCTCGACGTCGTCGAGCTGCGCCAGATTCGCGGCGAAGAGCGAGCCGACCGCGCCGCAGCCGACGATGCAGATCCTCACGAGTAACTTGCCTCCTTCGCCTTGACGAGCCGGTAGAGCGCAGTGTGCAGCGGCACCGGCACGCCGTGCTTCTCCGCCTCGCGGACGAGCGCGCCGGTGATCAGCTCGATCTCGGTCGGCCGGTGCGCGGTGACGTCTTCGAGCATGGACGGGCGATGCGCGTGCCCGCGCTGCGTCGCGAGCACGTTCATCTCCCACGGATCTTCCCAGAGCTCGACGCCTGCCGCGCTCGCCGCCGCCTTGCCCTCGTCGACGAGCGCGAGCACGAGCGCGCCGAGCTGTCCCTTGGCGAAGTGGCGGTCGTGCGGCAGCCCGGTGAGCGCCGCGACCGCGTTCACCGTCGCGTTGAAGATCAGCTTCGACCACTGCGCGGGCCGCAGGTCGTCGAAAGCCTCCGCCTTCAGCCCCGAGGAGGCGATCAGCTCCGCGACGGCGCGCGCGTCGGCCGGCATCGTGCCGCGGTACGGGCCGATCCAGGTCGCCGTGTCGAGGATGTACTCGACGTGGGTGTCGCCGTGGCGCGTACCGCTCATGAACGTGACCGCCGAAAGGAGCGGCCACGCGCCCTGCGCGCCGACCACCTCCTCGGCGCCGAGGCCGTTCTGCACCGTCATCACGGTCGCGCCGGCGAAATGCCCGGCGAGGCGGCGTGCGAGCGCGTCGAGATCGCTGCCCTTGCACGCGAGGATGACGAGGTCCGCGTCGAGCTCCCTCGGATCGGCGGACGCCGCCACGCGCGCGGTGAAGTCGGCGCGGCCCGAGACGCGGATTCCCACCTCGTTCAGCGCGCGCGCGTGCTCCTCGCGCCGCGTGAGCACGGAGACGTCCGCGACGGTCGCGAGGTGCGCGGCGAGCAGGCTGCCGATCGTCCCCGCGCCCGCGACGCAGATGCGGCTCAGCGGCGCAGCCATCCGACCGGGAACTCGCGGCCGCCCGTGATCCCACTGGGGCGGGCGATGAGGACGAGCGCCATGAGCGCGCCGACGACGACGAGCCGCGTGCCCGCGGGCAGGTCGAGCGTGCCGCCGAAGAACGAGACGCCGTTCTCCGCGTTGGCGAGGAACGAGTCGAGCGCGCTCACCGCGAGCGCGCCGACGACTGCGCCCCAGAGGCTCGTCGCGCCCCCGACGACGAGCATCGCGAGCGTGATGAACGTCAGATCCAGATACACCGACTCGGAGTTCACGGGCAGTAGATGCACGTAGAGGCCGCCTGCGAAGCCTGCGAGGACGCCCGAGACCACGAACGCGCCGAGCCGCTGCCGGTAGACCGAGACACCGACGGCGGAGGCCGCGGCCGGATCCTCGCGCGTCGCGCGCAAGAGGCGCCCGAAGCGGCTGCGTTGATACGCGAAAGCCACGCCGATCACGAGCAGCGCTCCGAGCGTCGCCTGCCAGAGGCCGGTCGTCTCGGGCACCGAGGAGAACGCGTTCAGTCCGGGGCCGATCTTCTCGTAGTAGCGGATGACGTTGTGCGTGATCTCGAGCACCGCGAACGTGGCGATGCCGGCGGCGAGGCCGGAGAGCCGCATGAGCGCGAGGCCGACGAGGAGCGCGAAGACGCCGCCGAGGAGCGCAGCGAGCGCAAGTGAGGACACGTTGCCGACCGTCCGGTCGCGGAGGAAGCCGGCGAGGTTCGGCATGATCGCCGGCTTCTCGCTGACGGGCACGGACAGCACGCCGGCGACCCAGGCGCCGAGCGCGACGAAGCTGACGTGCCCGAAGGAGAGGACGCCGGAGTTGCCGATGAACACGTAGAGCGCGACGACGATCGACACCTTGACGAGCGAGTCGATGAAGTAGCCCTCGCTCGACTGGGAGACGAGCGTGCCGACGAGCGCCGCGGCGACGACGAGCGCTGCGGGCGCCGCGAGCTGCACGGCCGGTGCGAGGCGCTTCACACGCGCTCCGCCGGCTGCCTGCGCGTGAAGAGCCCGTTCGGCCGGACGAGCAGCACGAGGATGACGGCTGCGAAGAGGAATGTCGGCAGGTACTGGCTCTGGTTCGTCGGCAGGGCGCCGCCGAGGATGCCGCTCGCGAAGCCGATCGAGAAGCCGCCGAGCGTTGCCGGGATCGGCCGGTTCAGGCCGCCGAGCACGACGCCCGCGAGCACGACGATGGTGTCGCGGAGCGCGAAGTCCGGCGTCACGAGCGGGTTCTGCACGGTGAGCATGACCGCGACGACCGCAGCGAGCGCGCCGGAGACGAGCACGGCGCCGCCGATGACGCGGTTTGCGCGGACGCCGAGCAGGCGCGCGGTTCCGAAGTCCATCGACGCCGCCCGCATCTGGAGCCCGACCGCAGTGCGTGTCAGCAGCAGCTGCAGGAGCAGGAGGCAGACGACCGCGACGACGACCGAGACGATGGCGATCTTGCGGATGTCGACGCCCGAGATCGTCACGGGGCGATTGAGCGGCGCGAGCGACGACGCGATCTTCCCGAGCGGCCCGAACGCGAGCAAGGCGATGCTCTGGAGCAGAAACGCGACCGCGAACGTCGCGACGAGCATCACCGCGGGCGACTGTGTGCGGAGCGGCCGGAAGACGAGCAGGTCCATCGCGACCGAGAGGGCGAGCACGACGCCGAAGCAGAAGAGGATCCCGACCCAGCGCGGCAGGTCCCACTGCGAGGCAAAGGCGAGCGCGTAGGCACCAGCCATGATCAGCTGCCCGTACGCGAAGTTGACGAGGCGCAGCACGCCGAAGACGAGCCCGATGCCGACCGCCATCAGCGCGTAGATGCCGCCGAGCGCGAGCGCGTCGGCGAGCGTCTGCCAGTCGATGTTGAGGACGGCGAGCGTCATGCGAGATACGCCGCCACGAGCCGGTCGGTGTCGCCCGCGTCCCCGGGGCCGAGCGTGAGCCGCAGCTCGCCGTTCGCGATCACGTACGTGCGGTCGGCGAGCGCGACCGTGCGCTGCGCGCGCTGCTCGACGAGCAGCACCGCGAGGCCGCTCTCGCGAATTGCGGCAAGCGCGTCGAAAACGACATCGACGATGCGCGGCGCGAGCCCGAGCGACGGCTCGTCGAGCAGGAGGACGTCGGGCTCGGCGACGAGGGCGCGGGCGATCGCGAGCTGTTGCTGCTGTCCTCCCGAGAGCGCGCCTGCGCTCCGCCTGCGGAACTCGCGGATGATCGGGAAGAGCTCGTAGACGCGCTCAAACGCGTCGCCGTCGCGGCCGCGCCGGCCGGCGAGCCCGAGGCGGAGATTCTCCTCGACCGTCAGCTCGGCGAAGATGCGCCGCCCTTCGGGGACGAGCGCAACGCCGGCGCGTGCGATGTCCTC
>JANMQZ010000069.1:0-1851 GCA_031370755.1 Actinomycetes bacterium | reverse complement strand
CGGGCGGCTTCTTCTTCCGGCAACGATGCTTGACTCTTGAAAAATCACTGCATTCCTCTGCGCCCTCGCACTCACCCCGCTCATCGCCCTCGTGCTCTATCGCTCGCGCATCGGGCTCGCAGCGTGGGGAGGAGTGGTGCTCGCGACGGCCGGTCTGGCGCTGCTCTCAGGGATTCACGCGGGCTCCGTCACGGGAGATCTGCTCGTGCTCGCGGCGGCGGCGGTGTACTCGCTCCAGATCGTCCTGATGGAGCGGTACGCGCCGCGCTACGACGCGCTGGCTTTCACGTTCGTCGAGATGGCGTCGGCGTTTCTCGGGCTGCTCGTGGTCGCTCTCGCACTCGGCGACCTCGGCGTACCGCGCGGCTGGACTGTGTGGGGCGCCCTGCTCGTGACGGGCGTGTTCGCGAGTGCGCTCGGATATCTCGTCCAGACCTGGGCGCAGCGGCGCACCTCGGCGACCCGCACCGCCCTGGCCTTCACGATGGAGCCGGTCTGGACCGCGTTCTTCGGTTACACGCTCGCGGGCGACCGCCTCGGGGCGCTCGGCTGGGGAGGCTGCGCCGCGATCATGGCGGGCATCGTGCTCGCGGAGCCGGCTGCGGCCGCGGTGCTGGCGGGTAAACTTGATACGATACGGCTTAGATTTTCTCAGTAGACCCACAAGGAAAGGCGAAACCAGGTATGGCAAAGACAATCGGCATCGATCTCGGGACGACCAACAGCGCGATGGCCGTGCTCGAGGGCGGCGAGCCGGCCGTGATCCCGAACGCCGAGGGTGGCCGCACGACGCCGTCCGTGGTGGCGTTCACGAAGGACGGCCAGCGGCTCGTCGGGGCGCCGGCGCGGCGCCAGCAGGTCACGAACCCCGAGAACACGGTCTTCTCGATCAAGCGGTTCATGGGCCGCAAGTGGGACGAGGTCCCCGAGGAGATGACGATCGTCCCCTACGAGGTCGTGAAGGGCCCGAACGGAGACGCGCGCGTGAAGGCGGGCGGCAAGGAGTACTCGCCCCCGGAGATCAGCGCGATGATCCTCCAGAAGCTGAAGGCGGACGCCGAGGCGTACCTCGGCGAGCCGGTGAGCGACGCCGTCGTCACCGTCCCCGCCTACTTCAACAACGCGCAGCGCGAGGCGACGAAGGACGCGGGCAAGATCGCGGGCCTCAACGTCGTTCGCATCATCAACGAGCCCACGGCCGCCGCACTCGCGTACGGCCTCGACAAGGAAGGCTCCGACCAGACGATCCTCGTCTTCGACCTCGGCGGCGGCACGTTCGACGTGTCGATCCTCGATCTGGGCGAGGGCGTCTTCGAAGTGAAGGCCACGAACGGTGACAACCACCTCGGGGGCGACAACTTCGACAAGGCGGTCGTCGACTGGATGGTCGCCGAGTTCAAGAAGGACCAGGGCATCGACCTCGCGGCCGACCGGATGGCGCTCCAGCGTCTTTACGAGGCGGCGGAGAAGGCGAAGATCGAGCTGTCGTCCACGATGACGACGCAGATCAACCTCCCGTTCATCACCGCGACGCAGGAAGGACCGAAGCATCTCGACCTTCAGCTCACGCGCGCGAAGCTCGAGGAGATCACCGCCGACCTGCTCGCGCGGACCGTCGGCCCCACGAAGCAGGCGCTCACCGACGCCGGTCTCGACGCGGGGAAGATCGACCACGTCGTGCTCGTCGGCGGCATGACCCGCATGCCGGCGGTGCAGGCGAAGGTCAAGGAGATCGTCGGCAAGGACCCGCACAAGGGCGTCAACCCGGACGAGGTCGTCGCCGTCGGCGCCGCGCTCCAGGCCGGCGTGCTCAAGGGCGAGGTGAAGGACATCCTGCTCCTCGACGTCACG
>JANMQZ010000206.1:0-1877 GCA_031370755.1 Actinomycetes bacterium | reverse complement strand
GGAGACCGGCGCCCGCGACCAAACCCTGCGTGGGGTTGTGCTCGCCAGCGGCAAGCCGGGTGTCTTTCTGGCCGGCGCCGATGTCAACGCTTTCGTGACGGTGGCCCGCGCGGGTGACGCGGCGGCAGCCGCCGCCAAGGCGCGTCACGGCCAGAGCATCTTCTCCCGGCTGGCGGCGCTGCCCATTCCGAGTGTCGCGGCGATCAACGGCGCCTGTCTGGGCGGCGGTGTCGAGGTGGCGCTGCACTGCACCGCCCGGACAATCTCCACCGGCGTCCGCCACTTCGCCTTCCCAGAGGTCTTCCTCGGACTGTTCCCCGCCTGGGGCGGGACGCAGCTTCTGCCGCGTCTCGTCGGGCCGGCGACGGCGATCAAGGTGATCGTGTCGAATCCGCTGAGACAGAACCGAATGCTGACGGGCCCGCAGGTCGCGGAGCTCGGCATCGCCGACCGACTGCTCGAGCCGGCGGAGTTCGTCGACGAGTCGCTGGCATTCGCACGCGAGCTGGCCGAGCAGCCGCTCGACCGGCCCGAGCCCGACTGGTCCGACGCAGAGACGATCTTCCGCCGGGCGCGCACGTCGGTGGACGACACGGTGCACGGCGCGGCGCCGGCGCCGTACGCCGCCCTCGATCTGATCGAAGGAGCGCAGCACTGGACGATCGAAGAGGGCTACGAGCGCGAGCAAGAAGCAATCGGCGAGCTCCTCCCCGGTCCGCAGGCACAGGCGTCGCTGTACGCATTCCAGCTCGTCGAGCTGCGCGCGAAGAGGCATCCCGCTCGTCCGACCGCGCCGCCGCAGAAGTTGGGCAAGCTCGGCATCGTCGGCGCGGGCCTGATGGCGCGGCAGATCGCGACGCTGTTCCTGCGCAGGCTCGAAGTGCCGATCGTGATCCGCGACGTGAAGCAGCAGATCGTCGACGAGGCGCTCGCCGACATCCGCGCGGACATAGACGGCCAGGTCGCGAAGGGCCGCTACGACGAGGGCAAGGGACGGTTCCTCTCCTCGCTCGTCTCGGGGACCACGGACTACGACGGCTTCGCCGACTGCGACCTCGTCCTCGAGGCGGTGTTCGAGGAGCTCGAGGTGAAGAAGCAGGTGTTCGCCGAGCTCGAGCGCGTGGTGCGGGACGACTGTGTGCTAGCGACGAACACTTCGGCTCTTTCCATCACCGACATGGCTGCCGACCTGCGCCGGCCCGAACGCGTCGCGGGCATGCACTTCTTCAATCCCGTCGGGGTGATGCCGCTGCTCGAGGTTGTGCGCGCCGCCGAGACGGACGACGTGGCGCTCGCGACGGTGTGGGACGTCGGCGAGAAGCTGCGCAAGCGACCCATCCTTGTCAACGATGCGCCGGGCTTCGTCGTCAACCGCGTGCTGACACGCATGACGCGCGTGATCATGGACGCCGTCGAGCACGGCACTCCGATCGAGGAGGTGGACGAGGCGGTCATGTCGCTCGGCATGCCAATGGCGCCGTCCGTCCTGCTGCAGATGGTCGGCCCGCGCGTGGCCAATCACGTGCTCGAGCGGATGCACGACGCGTTCCCGGAGCGGTTCCCGCTCTCGCCTGCGCTGGCAGCGATCGCCGACGGCGGCGAGCCGGTCATCCTCGAAGACGCACCGCGCACGCCCGAGCAGATCGTCGAGGACGTCCTCGAGGCGGTGGCCGACGAGATCCATCTCCTGCTCGAAGAGGGCGTCGTCACCGAAGCGGCCGACGTCGACACCGGCCTCCTGCTCGGCGCCGGCTGGCCGTTCTTCCTCGGCGGGATCACGAAGCACCTCGACCAGATCGGCATGTCCGAGCGTCTGTTCGGGCATACGTTCGCGGAGATGCACGCAGGAGCCCCGGCCTGATGGCCCACGACGACTG
>JANMQZ010000025.1:0-10656 GCA_031370755.1 Actinomycetes bacterium | reverse complement strand
GCGCGGACGCGCCCGAGGTGACGCCGATGACCTCGACGCCGTCGAGCCACGCCTCCTTGATCTCGCCCGCGTCGTCGACGAGATGCGCCGGCACGCCGGCGGCGTGGGCGACCTCGACGAGACGCACGGAGTTCGACGAGTTGCTCGAGCCGACGACGAGCAGCAGCCCGACCTCGTCGAGGAGCTCCTTGACGGCCCACTGGCGGTTGGACGTCGCGTAGCAGATGTCCTCGCGCGCGGGTCCCTCGAGCTGGGGGAACCGGCGCCGCAGGACGTCGATGATCTCGCGGGTCTCGTCGACCGAGAGCGTGGTCTGGGTGATGTACGCGAGCCGCGCGTCGGACGGCTGCTCGAGCGCCTCCGCGTCGGCGACCGACTCGACGAGCACCGTCGCCGCCGGCGCTTCGCCCAGCGTGCCCTCGACCTCCTCGTGTCCCGCGTGGCCGATGAGCACGACGGTGTAGCCCGCGGCCGCGTAGCGGCGTGCCTGTGTATGCACCTTCGTCACGAGCGGGCACGTGGCGTCGATCGAGATCAGGCCGCGCGCGTCGGACGCGCGGCGCACCTCCGGCGAGACGCCGTGGGCGGAGAAGACGACGGTCGAGCCCGTGGGCACGTCCTCGACGGAGTCGACGAAGATCGCGCCGCGCTCCTCGAGGTCGCGGACGACATGCGAGTTGTGGACGATCTGCTTGCGGACGTAGACAGGCTCGCCGTAGAGCCGGAGCGCCCGCTCCACCGTGTCGACCGCCCGCTCGACCCCGGCGCAGTAGCCGCGGGGTGAGGCAAGGAGGACGCGCTTCGACAAACCGCGGGCCAGGATAGCTCCGGCCCATGAAGACGGCGTTAAAGCCTTAAATGGAAAAGCCCGCCGCTCGGGGGGGTCGGTGCGGCGGGCCTTTCCAAGTTGCTCACCACGGCGCTAACAGGCCAGGTTCGACCGCCGCGGTTCGCATCGCCCAGTGGCTGGGACGGTAACGGGCACCCCGGAGGCTCACAATGGGCCGGACGGCCCATCTTTTGAACGTGGAGCCATGTCCGCTTGCGGCCTGAAAGTCGGGCTTGCGAGCGGCCGTCCGCTCCGTACAATCACCACGCCCAGCATGAGCCCAATCGAGTCGCTTCCCGTCGGCCTCAACGGTCTCGCGCTCGCGTGGGAGAGCGTTGCGGCCCTGCTCGGCGCCCTCGTCGCCGGGCTTGCCGCGGGCGCGTTTCTCCGGGCGCGCTCCGCGAGGCGGGCGCCGGCCGCGGCGATCTCCCCCGAGCGCGAACGCGAGCTCGAGAGCCTCCGCCGCATCGCGACGGAGCTCGCGCGCACCTCCGACGTCGAGGGCGTCGCACGAGCGCTCCTCGACGAGATCAGCGCGCTCTTCGCCGTCGGGTTCGTCGCGCTCACGTTCGTGTCCGACGATGCGCGCGAGGGCGCAGGCTTCCTCGCCCGCAAGCGGGGCAAGGACGTCGACTGGTGGCCCTCCGTTCGCGTCGACCTGGAGCACGAGCCGTCCGGGATCGCGAGCGCGGCGCGCGATGCGGCGAGCTTCACCGTCTACGACGTCGCCGGCTCGACGAAGGTGAGCACGCGGCTGACGAAGGAGGTCGGCGCGAAGAGCGCGGCCTTCGTCCCGCTGATCAGCGACGGCGGCGTGATCGCGGTCATCTCCGTCGCGACGACCGACGAGCAGCGCGTGTTCTCGCCCGAGGATCTCGGCGTCATGCAGACGCTCGCTTCCGAGGCGACGATCGCCCTGGAGCGCACGCGGTCGTCGCTTGCGCTCGGCGAGGCGCTCGCGCGCGAACGCCTCCTGTCGGGCATCTCGCGCCGGCTGCGCACCGAGCTCGACCTCGACGCCGCGCTCACGGCCACCGTCGAGGAGGCCGGACGCGCGCTCGGCGCGTCGCGCTGCTTCGTGCGCCTCGGGGACTTCGACGGCGACCTTCCGGTGATCGCGCACTGGCACGCGGCGGGTGCGCGGCCGGTCGGCGAGGATGCCGACCGCCTCGCCGCCTCGAATCTCGCCGCGCGCACCCGCACCACAGTCGCCGTCGGCGACCTCGAGGATGCCCCGGAACTCGCGGAGCCGTCGCTCGGCGGCCTCGACGCGCTGCGCGCGCTCGGCGCGCGCGCCGTCGTGTCGACGCCGATCCTCGTCGAGGACCGGTCGATCGGCGTGCTCACCGCACACCGCGACACGGCGGGGGCGTGGAGCCGCGGCGACGTGCTGCTCATCGAGGCGGTCGCCGCGGAAGCCGGGCTGACGATTCGGCTTGCCCGGCTGCTCGCCGAGAACCGCGAGCGGCTCGGGCAGCAGACCGCGCTCCTGCGGGCCGCACAGGTCCTGAGCGGCGAGCTCGAGGTCGGCACGGTGCTCGAGCGGCTCGTGAACGAGGTCGCGGAGCTGTTGCAGGCCGACGCATCCGATTGCTACCTCTACGACCGGGAGCGCAGCGTGCTGCGCTGCGCCGCGGTGCACGGCTTCGATCAGTCGCTCGTCGGCTTCGAGTTCACGGCCGCGCGCGGCCTCGCGGGGCTCGCTATCCGCGAGGGACGCCCGCTCGTCGCGAGCGACTACTCCGAGCTCGACGACGCGGTGCCGCACACCGCCTACGAGGGCTTCACCGACGCGATCGTCGCGCCGATGCGCTGGAGCGACGACGTGCAAGGCGTCCTCGGCGTCGGCCGGCGCAGCGGGCTGGCGTTCACGCCGCGTGACGCCGACATGCTCGAGGCGTTTGCGGGCCTCGCCTCACTCGCGCTTCGCAACGCGGAGACGTACACGCGGAGCTCGCGGCAGGCGCGCGTCCAGCGCGGCTTCTACCGGGTGGCGTCCGTGCTCGGACAGTCGCTGTCGCGCGCGGCGACGCTCGAGGCAATTGCTCAGGCTGCGGCCGAAGCGCTCGGCGGCGCGGCCGCTGCAGTGCTGATGACGAGCGGTCGGAGGCTCGCGCTCAGCGGCTCGTACCAGCTCGGCGGCGAGCTCGAGGCCGTGCTGCGCGAAGGGCTCGAAAGCGGCGACGGCCCGCTCGCGCGCGCGGCGGCGCACGGCCGCGTGCTCGCCGCGCCCAGCCTCGACGACGACGAGCGGCTGCCCGCTGCGTGGCGTGAGCGGGCGGGGGCGGGCGGCTACCGCGCGCTGCTCGCCGTGCCCGTCGAAGCGCCGCGTCACGAGGCCGGCGGCCTCGTCGCCGTGCTCTTCACCGAAGAGCGCGTCTTCACCGAGGACGACCTCGAGCTTGCCCGGCATCTCGCCGACGCGACGCGCGGCGCGCTCGAGCGCAGCGAGCTGTTCGAGGCGGAGCGGAGCGCGCGGGCGCTCGCCCAGCAGCTGACGCGCACGGGGCGCCTGCTCACGAGCGAGCTCGATCCGGACGCAGTTCTCGACGAGGTCGTGCAGCAGGCACCGGATCTCGTCAACGCCGACGCCTGCGCGATCCGCGTGCTCGAAGACGACGAGCTCGTCGTCACCGCCGCCGTCGGCCTCGGCGCCGGCGACGCGACAGGGTCGCGCGTTCCCGCGTCGTCCCTGCTCTCGGGTGACGTCGTCCAGTCGCGGGCGCCGGTTGCGCTCGAGGACGCCGGCTCCGATCCGCGCTTCCGCGCGCTCGACCCGATGCTCGCCGCCGGCCACACGGCCTATCTCGGTGTGCCGCTCGCCGGGCCCGAAGGCTCGCCCCTCGGTGTGCTTGCGGTGTACGCGCGCGAGCCGCGCCCATGGCGTCCCGAAGAGGTCGAGGCGATGCTCGCGCTCGCCGCGAGCACCTCGGCGGCGCTCTCGAACGCGGAGCTGTACCAGCGCGTCGCGCTCGAGAAGGAGCGCAGCTTCGCGATCCTCGCGAACATCGCCGACGGCATCGTGGCGGTCGACCGCGAAGGGCGTGTCGTCCTCTGGAACGAGGCTGCCGAGCAGATCACGGGCGTTCCCGCCGGCGAGGCGCTGGGGCAGGCACCGGACGAGGTGCTGCAGGGCACGCTTGGGTCGGGCAGCGACACGCCCGCCGGCGACCGCCTCGTCTCGATCACGCGCAGCCGCGAGGAGGTGTGGCTCTCGGTGACCGAAGCGGTCATGCGCGACCCGGCGGGTAGCGTCAACGGCCGGATTTTCGCGTTCCGCGATATCTCCTCCGACCGGCTCGTCGAGCAGATGAAGTCCGACTTCGTCTCGACGGTCTCGCACGAGCTCCGGACGCCGCTCACGTCGATCTACGGCTTCGCCGAGACGCTGCTCCGCCAGGACGTCCTCTTCGGAGACGAGGAGCGCCTGACGTTCCTCGGCTACATCGCGTCGGAGTCGCAACGGCTCACCGGCATCGTCGACGCGCTGCTCAACGTCGCGCGTCTCGACACCGGCGATCTGCAGGTGCGGCTCGCTCCGACCGACGTGCTCGGCGTTCTCGACGAGCTCGTGCACAACGTAGAGGAGAGTGGCGCGAACGGACACCACTTCGTGCTGGACGCGAAGGAGGAGTCGCTCGCCGCGACCGCCGACCGCGACAAGCTCCGCCAGGTGTGCTCGATCCTGCTCGACAACGCGCTCAAGTACTCGCCGGCGGGCGGCACCGTCACCGTCGGCATCGAGCGGAAGCAGCACACCGTCGAGGTGAGCGTCGCCGACCAGGGGATCGGCATTCCACAGTCCGACCAGGATCAGATCTTCAGGAAGTTCTATCGCGGGACCGACGCCGAGTCGCGCGCCGGCGCGAGTGGCACCGGGCTCGGCCTCTTCATCGCACGCGGCCTCGTGACCGCGATGGGCGGGAGGATCTGGGTCGAGTCGCGCGAAGGCGAGGGATCGACGTTCGCCTTCGAGCTCCCGGCCGCTGGAGTGACGGCGGCTCACTAGGGATATAGGAGTGTCCGTGACGCAAGTTCTCGTAATCGACGACGAGGCGCCGATCCGCCTGCTCTGCCGCGTGAACCTCGAGGCGGAGGGGATGCGCGTGCTCGAGGCGGCCGACGGCCCGAGCGGGCTCGGTGAGGCGCGGGAGCACATCCCGGACGTCGTGCTGCTCGACGTGATGATGCCCGGCCTCGACGGCTGGCAGGTGGCCGAGCAGCTGCTCGAGGACGTGCGGACGAGCGAGATCCCGATCATCTTCCTGACCGCCCGCGCGGAGTTCCGCGACCGCGCCCGCGGTCTCGACATCGGCGGCGTCGACTACGTGACGAAGCCGTTCAACCCGCTCGAGCTGGCGCCGCTCGTGCGCGACCTGCTCGCCCGCATCGAGCGCGGCGAGCGCGACGAGCTGCGCGGCGAGAAGCTCGCGGCGCTCCGCCGGCTGATGGACGGCGACTAGCGGCCGCGATGCGGACGCCTTTAGGGGTCTTCGCGCGCGCAGGCGTCCGCGCTAGCGGACGCCTGCGCTTGCGCCAAACGACTTAGCTTCCGAAGTCGGCCGTTACCACTGTCGCGCTGCCATGGCCAAGGAAGGTGCCGTGCGCGAGGCCGAGGCCGAGGCGGCGGAAGGCGGGGCGGAGAAGGTTCGCACGATGCGTGGGGCTCGCGAGCCACATGCGGACGACCGACCGGGCGCTGCCGGTCGAGCCCGAGCCCCAGGCGAGGTTTTCACCGAGGCTGCCGGCGACGTGGAAGGCGGCCATACGTCCCGCGAAGTCGCCGTGGCTGAACGTGTTGCCGCGGAGCATCTCGGCGCTGTGTGCGCCGGCGGCGTGATTGAGGCCGGCGTCGAGCCGGAGCGGCCGGAGGCCGTGTGTCGCGCGGGCCGCGTTCATCGCCTGCAGGAGGCTTGCCTGCGCCGAGCTGTGCCGGGCGCCGAGCGCAGAGGGTGCCGCGGCGAACACGAGCAAAACTGTCACAAAAAGCACCGAAATATGGTTTTTCCGCAACACGAGGACGAGTTTTACACCTGGTTTTCCGGGCGTCAGTCCCCCATTCGGGGGATCGGCCTACCGCGTTCGGGCGGTTGCGCCAAGTGCCTCGGGCAGCCGGGCCCGTGAGGAGATCTCGAGCTTGCGGTCGGGGTGCCGCGGTACAGTCTGGAGGAGCTTCGCTGAGATCGCAAACGTGCGATCTCGTGTGCGCCAACTGCCACGCGGTCAGACATACGAACGCCAACGGGACGTAGCTCAGCCTGGTTAGAGCGCCGCTTTTGGGGAGCGGAAGTCGCAGGTTCGAATCCTGCCGTCCCGACTACGAACCGCCGGCCACCGCCGCCACGTCCTGCGCCACCTTGCGCGCGGCGATGCTCCCTTCCCTGAGCTGGCCGCCGAGCGTCGGCACGAAGCCGACGAACCAGAGGCCCGGGAGGACGGGTTCGCCGTCGGTCTTCGCCGGCAGGCCGCGCTCGCCGAGCACGCCCAGGTGGCCGACGAGCGAGTCGAGGCCGGCGCGGAAGCCGGTCGCCGCGATCACCGCGTCCGGCGTGACGCGCGAGCCGTCCGCGAGCACGACGTCCGTGCCGTCGATACTCTCGACCGCCGCGACGACCTGCACGCGGCCGCGTCGCACTGCGTCGACGATGCCGACGTCGAGGATCGGCGTCGTGCCGCTCGTGACGAACGACGTGCGGATCCCCTGCTCCGGGCGCGGCAGCCCCTGCGCCGAGAGATCCGGGATCGAGAGCTTCCGCTGCGTCTTCGAGATCGGGTCGACCCAGTGCGGCGGCATCCGCTTGATCGCCATGCCGATCAGCTGCGCGGGAATGCCGGCCGTTGCGCGGCGCACGATCTGCGGCGGCGTGCGCACCGACAGCCTCGAGCTCTTCGCACCGCCGTCCGCGACGTCGTGCGCTATCTCCGCGCCCGAGTTCCCGGCGCCGACGACGAGCACGTCGCGGCCGCGATACGGCTCGGGGTTTCGATACTGCGACGAGTGCACGAGCTCGCCCGTGAACCCGTCGAGGCCCGGCCAGTCGGGGATGAATGGCGCGCCGTTGTAGCCCGTCGCGACCACCACTGCGTGGGCGTGCAGAGGACCATGCTCGGTCTCGAGCTGCCAGCCGCCCTCGGCGCGGTCGATGCGCGTCACGCGGGTACCGGTGCGCACGTCGAGCCCGTGCGCGTCGACGTAGGCGCGCAGGTACTCGATCAGGTCGTCGCGCGCCACCCAGCGGCCGAAGCGGCGCGGCATCCGCAGGCCGGGGAGGCCGGAGAGGAGGCGCGGCGTGTGCAGGCGCAGCCGGTCGTAGCGCTCGCGCCACGCGGCACCCGGCTCCGGGCCTGCTTCGAGCACCAGCGGCCGGAGGCCCTGCTGCTGCAGGAGCGCGGCGGTCGCGAGGCCGGCCGAGCCGGCGCCGACGATCGCGATCTCCGTCTCATCCACGCAGGGGTCATACCATCGCCCGAACCTGCGGAGGCGCCTCGACCGTTCTTCCGGCATGGGCTTGCTCTCACAGCAGGATCCTCCGCGCGCGGAGCCGGGGCCGCAGCCGGAGCGCCGCGAGCCATCCGTTCCGGATCCGCGCTTGCGCGATCTCACGTTCGCCGACTGGAAGGCGATCGTCATCCGGGGCTTCAAGGGCTTCATGGACGACAACGCGATGATGCTCGCCTCGGCGCTCGCCTACAGCTCGTTCTTCGCGATCCCGTCGCTCCTGATCGTCGCCACGGGCCTCTTCACGTTGATCGCCGGGCCCGGGACGATCGAGAGCCTGATGCAGCACCTGCACGGCGTCATCCCGGCGCAGGCGACCGAGCTGCTCGGCAGCTCGTTGAAGCGCGCCGACGCGAACCCCGCGTCGAGCCTCGTGCTGACGATCGTCGGCTTCGTGCTCGCCGTCTGGTCGGTCACCGGTGCGATGAACGCGTACATGCTCGCGCTCAACCTGGCGTACAAGCGGAAGGACAAGCGCTCGTTCGTGAAGAAGCGCGTCGTCGCGCTGAAGATGGCCGCGGTGATCGGCTTCGCGTTCGCGCTCGTCGCGGTGCTGACGATCTTCGGTCCGGTGGTCGAGCATGCGATCGCGTCGCGCATCGGCCCCGGCGGCGGCGTGCTTGACATCCTGTGGTGGATCGTGCAGTGGCCGATCCTGCTCGTAGGGCTGCTCGTCGCGTTCGCGACGCTGCTCTACCTCGGGCCCGATGTCGAGGAGCGGAGGTGGCAGTTCCTCACGCCGGGCTCGATCGTTGCGGCCCTGCTCTGGATCGCCGCTTCCGGCCTCTTCGCGGTGTACACCGCGACGTTCGCGTCGTACAACAAGACCTGGGGCGCGCTCTCTGCGGTGATCGTGATGCTTACGTGGCTCTGGCTCACCGGCATGGCGCTCCTGCTCGGCGGGGAGATCAACTCCGAGGTCGAGCGGAGCCGCGAGCTGCGCGAAAGCCGCGGAGCCGCAGCGAGTTCGAGACGACGAACACGCTCGAGAATGCCATGGCGCCGCCGGCGATCAGGGGATTGAGGTAGCCGGACGCCGCGAGCGGCAGCGCCGCGACGTTGTACGCGAACGCCCAGAAGAGGTTGCCCTTGATCGTGGCGAGCGTGCGTCGCGACAGTCGGATCGCGTCGGCCGCTGCGCGCAGGTCGCCGGAGACGAGCGTGAGGTCGCTCGCCTCGATCGCGACGTCGGTGCCGGTGCCGATCGCGAGGCCGAGGTCGGCCTGCGCGAGCGCCGGTGCGTCGTTGACGCCGTCGCCGACCATGGCGACGACCGCGCCTTCCTGCTGAAGACGCGAGACGACCGCAACCTTGTCGGCGGGGAGGACGTCTGCGATCACGTCGTCGATCCCGACCTCGGCGGCGACGGCTTGCGCGGTCTGCTCGTTGTCGCCCGTGAGGAGCACCGGGCGGAGCCCGAGCCGCTTCAGGTCGGCGATCGCCTCCGCGCTCGACGGCTTGACCGTGTCGGCGACGACGAAGATCGCGCGCGCGGCACCGTCCCAGGCGGCGGCGATCGCCGTCTTGCCGTCGGCCTGCGCCGAGGACACGGCGGCTGCGAGCACGGCGTCGAGCTCGACGCCCCAGTCTGCGAGGAGTGACGGCCGCCCGACGACGAGCGCGTGCCCCTCGACGACGCCCTCGACGCCGAGCCCTTCACGGTTCGCGAACGACTCGACCGGGGGGAGGGCCCCGGCGCGAAGCGCGGCGTCGGCGATCGCGCGGGCGATCGGATGCTCGGAGGCGTGCTCGACGGCGCCGACGAGTCGCAGCGTGTCGGTGCGATCGACGCCCGGCGCGGTGACGACGTCGACGAGCGCCATCTTGCCCTGGGTGATCGTGCCGGTCTTGTCGAGGACGATCGTGTCGACGCGGCGTGTCGACTCGAGCATCTCCGGGCCTTTGATCAGGATGCCGAGCTGCGCGCCGCGGCCCGTGCCGACGAGGAGCGCAGTCGGCGTCGCGAGCCCGAGTGCGCACGGGCACGCGACGATGAGGACGGCGACGGTCGCGGAGAACGCGAAGGTCCAGCCCGCGCCGCTGCCGATCCAGTAGCCGAGCGTGCCGACGGCGATCGCGATCACGATGGGGACGAAGATGCCGGCGACGCGATCGGCCAGGCGCTGCACGGGTGCCTTCCCCGATTGCGCGTCGGTGACGAGCTTCGCGATCTGTGCGAGCGCGGTGTCCGCGCCGACGCGCCCGGCCCTGACGACGAGCCTGCCGCCGACGTTGACCGTTGCGCCGGCCACCGCGTCGCCGACGCCGACCTCGACGGGAACGCTCTCGCCGGTGAGGAGCGACTGGTCGACGGCCGAGTGGCCCTCGACGACGCTGCCGTCGGTCGCGACCTTCTCGCCCGGGCGAACGACGAAGAGATCGCCGACCTGCAACTGCTCGATGGGGATGCGCCGCTCGCTGCCGTCGGGCGCGAGGAGGGACGCTTCCTTCGCGCCGAGCTCGACGAGCGCGCGTAACGCTGCTCCGGCGCTGCGCTTCGCGCGCGCTTCGAAGTAGCGGCCCGCGAGCAGGAACGTGATCACGACCGCCGCGACCTCGAAGTAGATCTGGTCGTTGCCGGCGGTGCGTGACGGCACGAGCTCGAACGGCATCTTCATGCCGGCTTGGCCCGCGTCGAGGAAGAAGAGCGCGACGACCGACCAGCCCCACGCGGAGAGCGTGCCGAGCGAGATCAGGGTGTCCATCGTCGCCGCGGCGTGGCGGAGGTTCTTCCAGGCGGCGACGTGGAACGGCCAGCCGGCCCAGAGCACGACGGGAGTCGCGAGCTGGAGCGCGAGCCACTGCCAGTGCGTGAACTGGAGCGCGGAGACCATGCCCATCAGGAGGGTGGGGAGGGAGAGCACCGCGGCGAAGATGAGCCGGCGGCGCAGTGCGGCGGTCGGGTCCTCCTCGACGGCGGCCGTCGCTGCGTTCGGCAGGCGCGCGGAATAGCCGACCTGCTCGACCGCGTCGATCAGCGCGTCGGGCGTCACCTGCGCCGGGTCGTACTCCACCGCGGCCTTCTCGGTCGCGTAGTTGACCGACGCGGTGACACCATCGAGCTTGTTCAGCTTCCGCTCGATGCGCGACGCGCACGACGCGCACGTCATCCCCTCGATCGGCAGCTCGAGGCGCTCGGTCGCGACGGCGCTCATCGTGCGACCTCGACGGTGAACGGTGCGGTGTGCACGACGCCGTCGACCTTGAACTGAAGGAAGAGGCGGTAGCCGCCTGCAGACGGGAGCTCCGTGTGGAAGACGATCTCGCCTACCTTGGCGTCAGGCTCCGGGTGCACGTGCGAGTACGAGAGGTCGCCGTCACGGAGCGC
>JANMQZ010000007.1:0-21585 GCA_031370755.1 Actinomycetes bacterium | reverse complement strand
CAGGTGATCCAGCAGCGGATCCGCGAGGCGGAGCGCGCGATCCGGTTTGCCGAGTACATCGACCGGGTCGGCGACGTTGTGACCGGGATCGTCCAGCAGGCCGGCGACCGCAACAACGTGCTCGTCGATCTCGGCAAGGTCGAGTCGCTCCTGCCGCGCTCGGAACAGGTCGACGGCGAGCGCTATGAGCAGGGCTCGCGCATCAAGGCCGTCATCACGGAGGTCCGCTCGGGCACGAAGGGGCCGCAGGTCATCCTGTCGCGCCGCGATCCCGAGCTGATCAAGACGCTGTTCGAGCTCGAGGTGCCGGAGATCGCCGACGGCCTCGTCGAGATCCGCGGCGTCGCACGTGAGCCGGGCTACCGGTCGAAGATCGCCGTCGAGTCGCACGCCCAGGGCGTCGACCCCGTCGGTGCGTGCGTCGGGCCGCGCGGCTCGCGCGTCCGCATGGTCGTGTCGGAGCTGCGCGGCGAGAAGATCGACATCATCCCCTGGAACAACGAACCTGCGCGCTTCGTCGCAAAGGCGCTGTCGCCCGCCCGCGTCCGCGAGGTCTATCTCGACGACGACGGCAAGGAGGCGACGGTCGTCGTCCCCGACGACCAGCTCGCGCTCGCGATCGGCAAGGAGGGAATGAACGCCCGCCTCGCCGCCCGCCTCACCGGCTGGAAGATCGACATCCAAAGCGACACCGAGTTCGCGCAGGCCGAGGCCGAGATCGCATTCGGCGGCCCCGACGGCGCCGGCGAGGACATCTCCGGCCGCTGCTCCGCGATCCTCTCGAACGGCAAGCGCTGTCCGAACGCGGCGCTGCCCAGCTCGAAGTACTGCGGCGTCGCAGCGCACCAGGAGCTCGCACTGCACGACACGGACGACGAGGAGCTCATCGTCACCGAGTCGGAGCCCGAGCTCGAGGCGCTCGCCGACCAGCTCCCGCCTGACGCCGAGTCGGTCGGCCCGCACCTGCCCGACCTCGAGATCGAGGCGATCGAGGAGCCCGACTCGGCGCCGCCGGTGCTTGTGCCGGCAGAGGCCGATCCGGAGGAGCCGGTCGTCTCGCCGCACGCACAGGTCGCACCGCTCCCCGAGGTCCCCGCCGGCATCCCGGTGGAGCACGAGGAGGCACCGGACGAGGCGTAAGTGCCCGCGCCCGTGAGGTCCTGCGTCGGCTGCGGCCGGCGCACCGACCAGAGCGAGCTCGTCCGCTTCGGGGCCCGGGACGGCCAGCTCGTCCCCGGCCGCGAGGTGACGGGCAGGGGCGTCTACACCTGCAAACGGCTCGTGTGCTTCGAGCGGGCCGTGTCGCAGAGAGGATTCGCGCGGGTGCTACGGCAGACCGTCCGGGTCGATCCGTCACTCGCACGTCTTTACACTGAGGAGTCGCATGGCTAATGGAGGCAAACCGAATCGTCCGCTCCGCCCGCGCGGCGGCAGTGGCCCCGGCAATCGCCGGCGCCGTGTCGTGATCGACAACCAGGCTGCGCGTCCCCGCGACGCGCGCTCGGGCCGCGGCCGCGACGACACGCCGCGCCGCGACAGCACGCGCACGCCCGCAGCGCCTCCGACCGGCCCCGTCTCCGTCGAGTCCGGCGTCAGCGTCCGCGACTTCTCGCAGACGCTCGGCGTCTCGATGCAGAACATCATCAAGTCCCTGATGAGCCTCGGCGTGATGAAGACTGCGACGCAGTCGCTCACCGACGAGGAAGTCGAGCTGATCGCGGCCGAGCTCGAGCGCGAGGTCACGATCCGCCACGCCGACGAGGAGGACGAGCCCGAGGCGTTCGACGACACCGAGGAGTCGCTCGTCACGCGGCCGCCGGTCGTCACGATCATGGGCCACGTCGATCACGGCAAGACGACGTTGCTCGACGCGATCCGCAACGCGAAGGTCGTCGAGACCGAGGCGGGCGGCATCACGCAGCACATCGGCGCCTACCAGGTCGATGTCGACGGACGCAAGGTCACGTTCCTCGACACGCCTGGCCACGAAGCCTTCACGGCGATGCGCGCACGCGGTGCAAAGGTCACCGACATCGCAGTGCTCGTCGTCGCCGCCGACGACTCCGTCATGCCGCAGACGCGCGAGTCGATCTCGCACGCGCGCGCGGCCGACGTGCCGATCGTCGTCGCGGTCAACAAGATCGACCTTCCCGACGCGAACCCCGACCGCGTGCTCGCCGACCTGTCCGCGGACGGGCTCCAGCCCGAAGCGTGGGGCGGTACGACGCAGATCGCGCTCGTCTCTGCGAAGCAGCAGACGGGCCTCGATGACCTGCTCGAGAAGATCCTGCTCGTCGCGGATCTCGAGCTCGACCCGAAGGCGAACCCGAACGTCGAAGCGTCCGGCCCGATCATCGAGTCGCGGCTCGACATCGGCCGCGGGCCAGTGGCGACGATGCTCGTGCACCGCGGCACGCTGCGCGTGGGCGACGCGGTCGCCGCCGGCGATGCCTGGGGCAAGGTGCGCGCGCTCTACAACTACAAGGGCGAGAAGCTCACCGAGGCGAGGCCGGGCGACCCGGTCGAGATCCTCGGCTTCGACAAGCCGCCGCCCGCAGGCGAGCTGGCGCGCGTCGTCGAGAACGAGCGCGCGGCACGCGACCTCGCGCAAAAGCGGGCCGAGCGCCTGCGCCGCGAGCAGCTTGCGTCGCAGCGCCCGTCCGGCGTCTCGCTCGAGAGTCTCTTCGATCAGCTCCAGGCCGGCGAGGTTCGCGACCTGAACCTCGTAATCAAGGGCGACGTGCAGGGCTCGGTCGAGGCCGTGGTCAGCGAGCTCGCGAAGATCCAGCATCCGGAAGTGCGCGTCAACGTCATCCACTCGGGCGTCGGCGGCATCACCGAGAACGACATCATGCTCGCCGCTGCGTCGAACGGGATGGTCGTCGGCTTCAACGTGCGGCCGAACGCCGAGACACGCGCCGTCGCAGAGCGCGAGGGCGTCGAGATCCGCATGTACGACGTCATCTACAAGCTCACTGAGGACATCGAGCAGGCGCTCGTCGGCATGCTCGCCACGGTCAAGACCGAGGAGACGATCGGCGAGGCCGAGGTGCGCGAGACGTTTCGCGCGTCGCGCACCGGCACGATCGCGGGCTGCATGGTCACGAACGGCCTGCTGCGTCGAGGCGCACAGGTGCGTGTGATCCGCGACAGCACCGTCATCTACACGACGACGATCGACTCGCTCAAGCGGTTCCAGGACGACGTGCGCGAGGTCCAGGAGGGCTTCGAGTGCGGCCTCCACCTCCAGAACTTCGACGACGTCAAGGTCGGCGACACGCTCGAGTGCTTCGAGACGCGGGAAGTCGAGCGCACGTCGCTCGACGAGCCGCCGTCAGCCGCATAGGAGGGTCTGGCGGAATGGTGCTCGTTGCAGGGGTGCGATGGGCGTCGCGATGCAAGGACGCAGGGAGCCCCGATAGTGGTGCTATCGGGGCGACCGAGGACGCGGCAGCGCGGCGTCCAGCGCGGCCCTGCGGCTCAGCCACTATTTCGCCAGACCCTCCCAAAAGAGGGCAAGCACCGCGCGCGCCTGCTCGCCGCCCGCTTCGGCGTGGGCGCGGAGCGGGATGCCGTGCGGCCCGGGCGCGTCGCGGGCCTGGGGCGACGAACGTGTTGACCGCCTCGGGGTCGAGAGCCGGCGGACGCTCGCTCATGACTTTGCCCCGTGTGCCACGAGGAGGTCGCGCAGCTCGTCGTTCCCGTTCGCTTCGGCGACCCGCAGCGGCGTCGCGTCGCCGTCATCGGTGAGCTCGGTGTCGGCGCCGTGCTCGAGCAGGAGCCTCGCGATGTCGTTCGCGCCCGCGAAAGCGCACGTGCCGAGCGGCGTCACGCGCGCGAAGCTCGCGGTCGCGACGACGTTCGGGTCGGCACCGGCTTCCAGAAGCTTGCGAGCCGCTTCGACGTTGCGCGCGAACGCGGCCATGTGCAGCGGCGTGAAGCCGTCCGGCGTGCGTGCGTTCGGTTCGGGCAGCCCCTCGCTCTCGCCGACCATGATCCGGTCGAACGGCTCAAGTGGGGGGTTGGTGCCACGGACGGCCGCGAAGACGTCGCCGCCGCGGTAGGCCGCGCGCATGAGCGCCGTCAGACCCTGGTCGTCGTGCGATGCAGCCTGCTCGGGTTCCCGCGCGAGCAGCGCGCGAAGCGCCTCGGCATCGCCGGCATCGATCAACTCGAAGATCGTCATCCCTTCCTCCCTGGACGGATGGGAGATTATTAGTTAGCCTCTACAAGTATGTCAAGTACCCGTGAGGCGGCCGACCGGATGCACTCGGCGTCGATCCATCTTCTGCGCCGCGTCGCGCGGGAGGATGCGGCTGCGGGAGTATCGGCCGCGCGGCTCTCGGCACTTTCGGTGCTCGTCTTCGCAGGGCCGAAGACGGTGAGCGAGCTCGCGGTGCTCGAGCGCGTCAAGGTGCCGACGATGAGCCGGCTCGTCGCGGCGATGGAGGGGGAGAGGCTCGTGCGCCGCGTGCCGCACGGCAGCGATGCCCGCGCCGTGGTGCTGCATCCGACCGCCAAGGGGCGCCGAGAGCTCGAGCGCGCGCGCGAGCTGCGGCTCTCGCTGCTTGCGTCGCTGCTCGAAGAAGCGTCGCCGCGCGAGCTCGAGACGGTGCGCGCGGCGGCGGAGATCGTCGACCGGCTGGTGCTTTAGTGCCCCTTCCGGCAGTGTCCTCCAGGCTTCTGTGGCGCGATCACGCGGCGCGTTGGGGCGTCCTCGGTCGCACCGCGAGCACCGCTAGCGGCACTCCCTGCGTCCTTCCATCGCTTGGTGCTCGCACCCCAGAAGCGTGGCAACACCACCGGAAGGGGCAGTGATGCCGAGCGGCTTCGTCGGCGTGCTCACCTGCGAGCTGCACTTCCCGTCGGCGCACTCGCTGAAGGAGAAGCGGCACTTCCTGCGTGGTGCGAAGGCCCAGCTCCAGAACCGCGTCGGCGCTTCGGTTGCGGAGGTCGACCATCACGATGTGTGGCAGCGCGCGCGGATCACGGTCGCGTGCGTCGCGCGCGAGCACCACGAGGTCGAGCGGCTGCTGGACGAGGCCGAGCGCTGGCTGCGGGGCCAGGAGTGGGAGGTCGCCCTCGCGGAGCGCTTCGTCGTCGATCCCGACGACTAGCGAGGGCCGCAGCAACGCGGAAACGGCGCGATCGACGCCCGCGCCGCAGGCGGATTCCCGGCTCCGAGCTGGAACTCGCTTGAATATGGACGATGAGCGAGCGAATGCGACGCGTGAACGAGTCCGTCCGGCAGGTCCTGGCGGAGGCCGTGCCCGAGCTGAAGGACCCGCGGATCGGCCTCGTGACCGTGACGGGCGTCGACACCGCTCCCGACCTCCGGCACGCCGTCGTCTTCGTGAGCGTGCTCGGCTCCGAGAAGAAGAAGCGGGCGACGATGATCGGGCTCGATGCGGCACACGGCGTGCTGCAGGCCCGGCTAGCACGCCAGCTCAGGATGAAGCGGACGCCGCAGTTGACCTTCGAGTACGATCAGTCCGTCGAGCGTGGCGTGCGCATGAGCCAGCTGATCGACGAGCTCGCACCCGACGATGACGCAGACGTCGACTGATCTCCAGGCGGTAGCCGCGGCGGTGCGTGAGCACGACCGCTTTCTCGTCGTGACCCACGAGAACCCGGACGGCGACGCGCTCGGCTCCCTGCTCGCGACGACCGTCGTCCTGCGAAAGCTCGGCAAGGACGCAAAGATGTTCCTGTACGGAAGCGCGCCGCTGCCGCGCGAATACGGGTTCATGCAGCTCGACGGCCTGCTCCGCGAGTTGCCGGACGACATCGGCGAGCGCGTGCTCGTCGCGGTGGACTGCGCGAAGGCCGATCGCATCGGCGCAGACCCCGCGCCTGTCGAGCGCGCGAAGCTCGTGATCGATATCGACCACCATCACGACAACACGCGCTTCGGTGCCGTGAACCTGATCGTCGCCGACGCGTCGTCGACGGGCGAGGTGCTGCGAGACGTCTTCGCGGAGCTCGGCGTCGAGCTGACGCCCGAGATCGCCGAACCGCTCTACATCGCGCTCGTGACCGACACGGGCCGCTTCCAGTACACGAACACGACGCCGAAGTCGCTCCGCCTCGCAGCCGAGCTCGTCGATGCCGGTGCCGACGTGCATCAGGTCTTCCAGCAGGTCTACGAGTCGGTCGAGTTCGCAAAGCTCAAGCTGCTCGCCCGCGCGCTCGAACGTGCGCGTGTGCTCGAGGGAGGACGAATCGTCGTCTCGTATCTCGTCCGGACCGACTTCGCGGAGGTCGGGGCCGCCGAGGCCTACTCGGAGGGCATCATCGACTACCTGCGGGCGGTCGAAGGGAGCGAGCTCTCCGCGCTCATTCGCGAGCCGCCGCGCGACGAGGGGCCGGTACGCCGCGTCTCGCTGCGCGCGAGCATCGACGAGCTCGACGTCTCCGCGATCGCGCGCACGTTCGGCGGCGGCGGGCACCGCCAGGCCGCCGGTTTCTCGAGCGACGCGTCGATCGACGAGATCACCGAGCTCATCCGTCAGGGATTCGTCGCGCAGCGTGCCCGCGCGAGCGCTTGAGCCCGCCGGCGTCGCGCTGGTCGACAAGCCCGCGGGTCCGTCGTCCTTCGCAATCGTCGCGCAGGTCCGCCGCATGACCGGCGCGCGGACAGGTCACGCGGGGACACTCGATCCGTTCGCGACCGGCCTGCTGCTCGTGTTGTCCGGACGGGCAACTAAGATCGCTCCATCACTCGTTGGTCTCGACAAGCGTTATCTCACCGACGTCGACCTGGCGGCGCGGACCTCGACCGGCGACCCGGAGGGGCCTGTCGTCGAGGAGCTCGAGCCGCCGGGCGAGGCGGAGCTCGAGCGCAGGCTCGCGGGCCTCCGCGGCGAGGTCGACCTGCCGATCCCCGCGACGTCCGCGGTCAAGATCGGCGGAGAGCGCGCGTACCGGTTGGCACGGCGGGGCGTCGAGGTCGAGATGCCGCTGCGGCGCTCGACGGTCTACGCGCTCGACGTCATCGCGTATACAGACGGCGTGGCCACCCTCGACATGCGCGTCAGCTCCGGCACGTATGTGCGGGCGATCGCCGGTGCGCTCGGCGGCCATTGCCGCACGCTGCGGCGCACCGAGGTCGGACCGTTCAGCGTCGCGGATGCTGTGCCGCCCGAGGCGTTCGACGCGGCGCTGCTGCTAGCAGAGGCAGACGTGCTCGCGCGGGTGGGGGCGTCGACGTGATCGTCGCGCGGCGTCCCGAGGAGCTCGCCCACGAGCGGCGCTCGGTCGCGATCGGCACGTTCGACGGCGTACATCGCGGGCACCGGCGCGTGCTCGAGGCGGCGCGCGCGGCGTACCTGCGGCCGGCAGTCGTCACGTTCGACCCGCACCCGCGGGCGTTCTTCGGGCAGCCGGTGCAGCTGCTCTCGACGCTCGAGCGGCGGCTCGAGCTGCTCGAAGCAGCCGGCATCGAGGACGTGCTCGTCCTCCACTTCGACGACGCGCTCGCGGCCCTCGACCCGACGGTCTTCGCGGAGTCGATCCTGCGCGGGATCGGCGGCGAGGTCGTGGCGGCCGGGGACGGGTTCCGCTTCGGCCGCGAGCGCGCGGGTGACCTCGGCCTGCTCGAGCGCCTCGGCTTCGACGTGCGGCGCGTGCCGCTCGTCGACAACGTCTCGTCGAGCCACGTGCGCAAGCTGCTCGGGGTCGGTGACGTCGCCCATGCGGCAACGCTGCTCGGCCGGCCGCCCGAGGTCGAGGGGATCGTCGTCATGGGCGACCAGCGCGGGCGGCTGCTCGGGTTCCCGACCGCGAACCTCGAGACGCCCCCGGAGCTGCTCGTGCCCGCACTCGGCATCTACGCGGGCGCGACGCTCGGTCACCGGACCGCGATCTCGATCGGCACGAACCCGCATTACCACGGCACGGAGTGCCGGGTCGAGGGCCATCTGCTCGACTTCGACGGCGACCTGTACGGGCAGCGGCTCGTGTACGAGCTCTGGCAGCGGCTCCGCGACGAGGCCGCCTACGGCTCGGAGGCCGAGCTGGTCGCCGCGATCGACCACGACGTGGCGCAGACGCGCGAGACCGCCCGGCCTGTCTGAGCGACCGCAAGTTTGGCGGCTCAGAGGCGTCTTTGTCCTCTATGGAAGGTGCCATGCTGTTCCGGACGCTCGAGGTACTGGAGAGCGTCCACTGCCTCGAGTGCGGGGAGATCTACTCGAAGCCCGCCGCCGGCGGCACCGTCCTGAAGAATCCCGGCTGCCCGGCCTGCGGTTACGTCGGCTGGATCCCGATCAGCCTGCCGCCGGAGCCGGGAGCGCGGCGCCGCTCCGCCGCGGGTCGGCCGCTGCTCCCGCTGCAGCCGACGCGCTGACGCCGCCGAAGTAGTGGTGCCGCTCCGGCCAGCGCCGGACGGCGAGGCCGCGCGCCTCGAGCAGCGCGAGACCGTCCTCGTCGACGCCGGGCTCCGCGTTCGCGACGCCGTCCGCGACGTGCACGCGCGGACGGTCGACGGCCGCCTGCGGCTCGAGGCCTTCGTCGAGGATCGCCGCCGCGACGGTCACGAGTGCCGACCGCAGGCGCGTGCCGCCGGCAGCGCCGATCGCGAGCTCGAGCTGCGCGCCGTCGAAGACGAGCGTCGGCGCCATCATGCTGTGCATCCGCGCCCCTGACAGGAGCGCGCCGCGCAGCAGGTCCGTCTCGCCGAGCATGCTGTTCAGGTGCAGGTCGAGCCCCGCCAGCCAGTCGCCGGAGCCGAGGCCGAGGCTCGTCGTCAGCACGCACGCGTTGCCGTCGCGGTCGACCGTGACGAGATTCGTCGTATGCGTCTCGGGCCCGGAAGCCTCGTCGAGCGCGGCGAGGAGCGACACGAGACGCTCGGCCGGCGACAGCCCGCGGAGCGAGGGCAGCCGCGCGATCGTCTCGGGGACGCCGGAGAGACCACCGCGCGTGAGGAAGCGACGCTCGAGCCGCACCGTCTCGACAGGCGCGCTCCACGTCGCGGCATACACGCCGAGATCGTCCTCGGTGACGAGGCCGCCGCGCTCGCGCGAGAGCTCGAGCAGCGCCGACCCGATCGTGCCGCCGTACGCGCCGGCCGCGCCTTCGGCGGCGAGCGACTCGAGCGCCGCGACGATCCCGGGCTGCACGAGGAGCTCGCCCGGCTCCAGCAGCACTCCGCGAGGTGCGTACATGCGCGCGCCCTCGCGCAACGTCATCACCGGCTCGAGCATGCGTAGGCACGCGACGTGAGCCTCCGGCATCGCGACGCCGTTCCGCGCAAGCTCGAGCGCGGGCTCGACGAGCCGCTGCCACGGCAGCCGGCCGTGCGCGTCCCACAACGCGCCGAGCCCGGCAGGCACTCCCGGCACCGCACACGAGGCCGCCCCGACGGCGTAGTGCACGAGCTCCGCCCCGAAGGGCACCTCGAGGTGCACGAGCTCGGGGTCGTGCCACTCACTGCCGAGCCCGGGCACCGCGCAGAAGAAGTCGAGATTGCGCGCGACGCCGGTCGCCGCGTCGTAGTAGATCGCATGACCGCCGCCGAGCAGCCCCGTCATCACGGTCTCGGCGACGCACGACGCGAGTGCCGCGGCCACCGCCGCGTCGGCTGCGTTCCCGCCGTCGGAGAGGATCTCGACGCCGGCGCGCGCAGTGGCCGGATGCCCGGCCGCAACGCCTGCGATCACTGCGAGACCCGCGGCAGTGCGAGCCAGCCGACGCGCGCGACGTCGGCACGCGGAACGTCGAGCCGGTGGCTTTGCAGCACACCGGCCGCGAAGCCGAAGACGCCGCCGCCGATCGAGCGCGCCGGATAGCGGCGCTCGATGCGCGAGCCGTTGACCGGATCCGTCTCTGCCTCGGTCACGCGCAACCCGTCGCTCGCGAGGGCGATCGTCGCTTCGACGCCGTCGAGCGCGTAGACGCCCGCGACCGATTCCGGAATCGGCTCCGGCGCTACAGGCCGCGGCGCGAGATCGAGCGCCGCGACGATGCGGCGGATCGCGCCGCTACCACGCCAGCTGTTCGTGAGCACCGCGAGCACGAGCCGCTCCTCCGGCACGAGCAGCAGCAGCGACTGGTAGCCGCCGACCGATCCCTCGTGATCGAGCGCCGTGCGCCCGCCGAGGTCGCGCACCCACCACCCGAGCGCGTAGCGCGCGCCGAGCGCGTCCGCGCGAGGCTCGTGCAGCGCCCGCTCCGCGCCGAGCTGGTGCTCGCCGAAGCGAACGAGATCCGCAACGGTCGACCAGAGGCCGCCCGACGGCCGGCGCGCTACCGGATACGCGTCCTCGAGCACGGCACGCTGTCCGGTCTCGCCTTCCTGCACGTGTCCGCGTGCCACGCCGGCCGGCTCGTCGTAGCCCGTCGCGTCGAGCCCGAGCGGCTCGAGCACGCGCGAGCGCATCGCTTCCGAGAACGACGAGCCGCACGCCTCCGCTACGCGCGCCCCCGCCGCCCAGTACCCCGCGTTCGAGTACGACCACAGGCCGCGGCAGCTCTCCGGCAGCAGCTCGGCCGTCTCGCAGCGAAGGCCGGCCGTGTGGCTCAGGAGCGCGCAGAGCTCGTCGTCGAGCTCGAGGCAGCGTGCGGCGAGCGTCGCCGTGAACGGCTTCGAGACCGACGCGATCCGGAACGGCGTCTCGGTGGACACGGGCTCCGGCTCTCCGAGCACGCGCACGCCGGCCGCCGCGAAACCGCTCTCGCCGCCCTGCGAGAAGCCCGCAGCAACCCCCGGCACACCGGTGCGCTCGCGCGCGTCGTGCACCGCCTCCTCGAGCCGAAACCGCCAATTCATGCGGAATTCGCTACCCTACCGTCCGACCCAGTCCCGGCCCGCCGCGCCCCTTCCTTGCGCAGCGAGCGGAGACTCGGGAGACGACAACTCAGGAGGCTCAATGGCCCTCACGAAGGAAGCCAAGCAGGAACTGATCAACAAGCACGGCCGCAGCGAGACCGACACCGGCTCGCCGGAGGTGCAGATCGCAATGCTCACGCAGCGCATCAACGAGCTGACAGAGCATCTGCGCACGCACCGCCACGACCACTACTCCCGTCGCGGGCTCCTGAAGCTCGTCGGGCGGCGGCGCCGCTTCTTGAACTACCTGCAGAAGCACAATCTCGAGGGCTATCGCGCCCTCATCAAGGAGCTCGGCCTGCGCCGTTAGCTCCAACCGACAGCACCGACCCATCATGGGGGAGGGCGGAGGTTTGAGTGAGCTCTGGGCGAGGGGCTGATTCAAACTCCCGCCCTCCACAAGACAAAGCAGAGTGGAGGACAATTCAAATGAGTATTGCGACCGAGCGTCTGGCTCAGGTCTCCGTCCAGGTTGGAAACCAGGAGATCACCTTCGAGACAGGCAAGCTCGCGAAGCAGGCGGACGGCGCCGTCGTCGTCCGCAGTGGCGAGACGATGGTGCTCGCCACCGCCGTCGGCCGTGCGGAGGCCCGCGAAGGCGCGGACTTCTTCCCGCTGACGATCGACGTCGAAGAGCGCATGTACGCCGCCGGCAAGATCCCGGGCGGCTTCTTCAAGCGTGAGGGTCGCGCCAGCGAGCGCGCCACCCTGACCGCCCGCATGATCGACCGCCCGATCCGGCCGCTCTGGCCGAAGGGCTTCCGCAAAGAGGTGCAGGTCATCTGCACGGTCCTGTCCGCGGACATGGTCACCCCGCACGACATCCTGTGCATCAACGGCGCCTCGGCGTCGCTCATGCTCTCGCCGCTGCCGTTCTTCGGTCCCGTCGGGGCTGTGCGCATCGGCAGGATCGACGGCGAGCTCGTCATCAACCCGACGCTCCAGCAGAACTGGTCGGAGACGTCGCTCGACCTGATCGTCGTCGGCACGAAGGACGGCCTGACGATGGTCGAGGCCGGTGCCGACGAGGTGCCCGAGGACGTGCTTCTCGAGGCGCTCGAGATCGCGCACACGGAGATCCGCAAGCTGTGCGACGCGCAGGAGGATCTGCGCCGCCAGGCCGGCAAGCCGAAGTGGCTCGACATGGAGCTGACGTCCGAGATCGAGGCTCAGCATGGGCACACGATCTGGGAGCGCATCCAGAGCCACGGCCTCCGCGAGGCGAGCGTCGTCGTCGACGAGCTCGCAACGCAGCTCGCCGGTGAGATCACGATGGACTCGACCGAGTCCGACATCCAGAAGCTGACGCAGGTCCGCTCGAGCCTCACCATGCTGCTCGAGAAGCAGCGGCTCGTCGCGGTCGAAGCCCCGGTGCGCGAGCAGTTCGAGAACGACCTGCGTGCGCTCACCGACGCCGAGCAGGACTCGAAGGAGCTGAAGTCGGCGAAGCGCCACCTGCTCTTCGAGCAGATCATCTCGAACGTCGAGCTGCCGTTCCCGGTCGGCCCTGCCGCCGATGGCGACACCGCGGGGTCGAAGGACAGCCTCACGAAGAGCACGATCAAGAAGGCCGCCGAGGCGATCTACAAGGACCTCGTCCGCAAGAAGATCGCTGTCGACAAGCGGCGGCCCGACGGCCGGGGCACCGAGGAGATCCGCCCGATCGACGTCGAGGTCGGCGTCAACCCGCGTGCACACGGCTCCGGCCTCTTCACGCGCGGCCAGACGCAGGTCCTCTCGACGCTCACCCTCGGCACCGCGAAGGAGGGCCAGCGGATCGACGACCTGTCGCTCGAGACCGACCGGCGCTACATGCACCACTACAACTTCCCGCCCTACTCGGTCGGGGAGACCGGCTTCATGCGCGGCCCGAAGCGCCGCGACATCGGCCACGGTGCGCTCGCGCAGCGCGCGCTCGAGGCGATGATTCCCGAAGCGGCCGACTTCCCGTACACGATTCGCATCGTGTCCGAGACGCTCGAGTCGAACGGGTCGTCGTCGATGGGCTCGGTCTGCGGCTCGACGCTCGCGCTCATGGACGCCGGCGTGCCGATCAAGGCGCCGGTATCAGGAATCGCGATGGGTCTCGTGAAGGAGGGCGACGATTACGTCATCCTCACGGACATCCAGGGGGCGGAGGACCATCTCGGTGACATGGACTTCAAGGTCGCAGGCACACGCGATGGCATCACCGCGCTCCAGATGGACATCAAGATCACCGGCGTGACGCAGGAGATCATGCGTGGCGCGCTCGAGCAGGCAAACCGGGCGCGCAACTCGATCCTCGACGTCATGCTCGACGTGATCCCCGAGTCGCGGTCGGAGCTCTCGCAGAACGCGCCTCGCATCACGTCGGTCAAGATCGATCCCGAGAAGATCGGCATGGTCATCGGCAAGGGCGGCGAGACGATCCGCGGCCTCGAAGCCGACTACGAGGTGCAGATCGACATCGAGGAGGACGGCACGATCCTCATCTACGCGACCGACGGCGAGAAGGCTGCCGCCGGCATCGCGGCGATCCAGGCCCTGACGAAGGAGCCGGAAGTGGGGGACACCTATACCGGCAAGGTCGTCAAGACGACGCAGTTCGGCGCGTTCGTCGAGCTGAAGAAGGGCACGGACGGCCTGCTCCACGTCTCGAACGTGGGCCCCGGCCGCGTCGGCCACATCGAGGACGTGATGGCACGCGGCGACGTGCTCGACGTCGTCGTGCAGGAGGTCGACAAGGCGCGCGGCCGGATCGGCCTCAAGCTGATCGCGAAGCACGAGAACGGCACGCTGGTGCAACCGGAGGAGCTGATCGAGCGGGCGAAGGATGCACCGCCGCGGCCGCCGGAGGAAGAGCGCCCGCGCCGCGACGACCGAAGCCGTGGCGGTCGCGGCGGCGGACGGCGCTAGGAGCGACGGGGATCTCCCGCCGATCATCCGAATCACGGGGAAAGGGCGGCCGCTTGGCCGCCCTTTTTCCTGAAAGCCGCGCGCTCGCGATCGAGGCGGCCGTCATCGCCGGCCTGATCGTCCTCGTCTCGTTCCTCGTCTACCACTTCACGGTTCACAAGATCGTCAACCACCGCCCGCTCGGCGGGACGAACGTCGATGTGTCCAACGCGACCGCCGACCAGTCGGAGGCTGCATTCGCGATCGACCCGGCCGACGCGAAGCGGATCTTCGGCGCGTCGAACGACACCGGCCTCGAGGTCGTCCGCCTCTACGAGTCCGCGAACGGCGGCGCGCGCTGGACGCGCAAGGGCGGCCCCGCCGTTGCGGGCGGCTCGTGCGCTCACGGCGCACCGAGCGTCGCGTTCGGCGCGAAGGGACGTGAGTATCTCGCGTTCCTCGCCTCGCCGTACTGCGGCGACTCGCTCACGCCGTACCTCGTCGTGACGTCGCGCTCGACCCCGACCGCGCGCTGGGCGCCACTCGCCCGGGTCGCAAAGCCGACCTGGAAGTACGGCTTCGACGACGCACCGCGCATCGCGGTCGATGAAAGCTCCGGTCGCGTCTACGTCGCGTGGACGCGCAGCCTCTCCAAGGCAGAGGCGTCGATCGTCGTCAGCTCGAGCAGCGACGAGGGCAAGACGTGGAGCGCCGCCACACCGGTGTCGGCCTCGCTGCAGCATCCGCACCACGCAACGCTCGCAGTGGCAGAGAACGGCGACCTCTACATCGCCGGCATCGACGCGACGCTCGGCGTCTGGATCGCACGCTCGACCGACGGCGCGAAGACGTTCACGGCGCCGAAGGCAGCTGCAGCGCTGCGCGCGAATCCCGCGGCCGGGTGTGCACTCACCGCACAGGACCCGCTGCCAAAGGAGCTGACCGGGTGCGCCGGGCCCGACCCGACGGTCGGCGTCGGCAAAGACCGCGTGTACGTCGTGTACGGCGATGTCGGGTCGAATCTGACCCCGGACGTCTACGCGGTGACGCTCGACCGCGAACTGGAGCCGGTCGCGCGCGCGCAGGTCAACCCCGTCGAGAAGAAGAAGACGCAGCAGTTCCTGCCGGCGGCGGCGCTTGACCCGACGACCGGCGTCCTCTGGGCGTGCTGGTACGACACGACCTTCGACGAGAACGCGCACCGGGCGTGGTTCACCTGCTCGGCGTCTCGCAACGGCCGCACGTGGACCGCGCCGCTGCGCGCGTCGGCGGAGCCGACGTCGCCGAACATCCTCTACGGCACGCTCGGGGGCAGAGGGCTCTACGCCGCCGTTGCCGCCCGCCAGGGCGTGGCTCACGTGTTCTGGGCCGACGGCCGCGTGATCGCGAACTCGTCCGACATCTTCACTGCCGCGATCCCCGAAAGGGCCGCTTTCTCACCAGAGAATTAACGTTCCTCACCCTTCGGGGGTAGTCCGTTCGGCTCGGGATCTGCCGATGATTGCAGGGATTTCCTGTGGCTACGCCTTCTCTCCCACCGATCTCGCCGCTGCGTGGCCTCCTGGAGGTCACCAAGCTCATGCGGGCAGAAGGGGATCTCCCCGAGCTCCTCGCTGCGATCGCACGGACCATCTCGGAGTCGCTCGGCTACCGCACGGTCGTCGTGAACCTCTACCGGCCGGCCTGGGACAACTTCTCCGTCACCACGGTCCACGGCAACGACGCGGCACGCTCGATCCTGCTCGGGCAGGTGCGCACGTGGGACGAGTGGACGCCTCTGCTCCAGCCGGAGTTCGAGCGGCATGGCGCGTTCGTGGTGCTGTCGGGTGCCTACGACTGGGACGCGCTGATCGGCGATCGCAGCTACGTGCCCGACTCGACTCCGGGGCGCGGCGAGAACGGCTGGCAGCCTGAGGACGCGCTCTTCCTGCCGATGCGCCACTCCGACGGCCACCTGCTGGGCATCCTCTCCGTCGACGAGCCGGTGAGCGGCCGCAGGCCGACCGACGAGGAGCTCGACGTGCTCGTCGCGCTCGCGGAGCACGCAGCGCTCGCCGTGCAGTCCGCGCAAGAGGGCAAGCAGGCGGCGCGGCACCGCATCGCGCTCGAGCGCCTGCTCGGCGTCTCGTCGCGGCTGATCGCCGAGCCGGCGACGGACGACATCCTGCGCGCGGTCTGCCTCGGCGTGCGCGACGCGCTCGGGTTTCAGAACGTGCTCGCGGCGCTCCGCGATCCCGATTCGGGACGGCTCGACCCGCGTGCGGCGGTCGGCTGGGACATCGAGGACGTCGCGCGCCGGCGCCCGGTCTTCCTGCACGACATCGAAGGCTTGATCGACCCGGCGTTCGAGGTCGAGGGCTGCTACCTGCTCCCGAACGACGAGGCCGAGCGGCGCATCGTTGTCGACCGGCCCCCGTATGTGTCCGAGCAGAACGGGCTAGGACCATGGGCGTGGAACCATCACTGGTTGCTCGTGCCGCTGCACGACAGCGCGGGCGAGGTGATCGGCGTGCTCTGGGCCGACGAGCCGAGCGACCGCGTGCTGCCCTCCGACGACACCCTCCAGGCCCTCCGCGTGTTCGCGAACCAGGCCGCTGCCGCCGTCGTCGCGTCGGCGCATCTGAACGAGGTGCGCTTCCTCGCCGACCACGATCCGCTGACGCGCCTGCTGAATCGGCGCGCGTTCGTCGAGCGGCTCGACGGCGAGGTGGCACGCGCGACGCGCTACGGCCATTCGTTCGGCCTTGTCCTCTGCGACCTCGACGGCTTCAAGGAGCTGAACGACCGCTTCGGCCATCCCGCCGGCGACGAGGCGCTCCAGGTCTTCGCGCGCACGCTTCAGTCCGGCCTGCGCAAGGGCGACGAGGCGTTCCGCATCGGCGGCGACGAGTTCGCGGTGCTCCTCGCGGAAGCATCCGAAGGCGACGCGCGCGAGGTCGTGCACCGGATCGTCGAGCAGAGCGGCGAGATTCGCGCGAGCTTCGGCGTCGCGTCGTGCCCCGAGCACGCCGGTGACTCGCAGTCGCTCTTCCGCCTTGCCGACGCAGCCCTCTACGAGGCGAAGCGCAGCGGCAGCGGTCTCCAGTTCGTCGCTTAAGGGAGGGGCGCGACGAGGCCGTGCGACAGCAGGTGCTCGGCGAGCCGCTCGGCGAACGCCTCGAGCTCGGGCTCGGAGACCCCGAGCTCGCTCGCGAGCGCCGGGATCTGCCGGCGTAACGGCGCCCGGCCGTCGAAGAGCACGACGAGCCTCGCGCCGACCGGATCGAGGTTGACGCCGAAGCCGATGCCGGACTCGAGCCGGACCGTGGCGGAGACCTCGTTCCAGGCGCCGTCCTCGACGCGCGCGGTGCGGTCGACGAACGCTGTGCCGACGAGCGCGAGCGGCACGTCGAGCACGTCATCCGCCAGTTCTTGCGACGAGAACATCTGGATGAGGTGCGCCGACGCGGGACGCAGCCGGTCCTCGGGCAGCTCGGCGGCGCGAAACCAGTTGCTGCCGCCCGCGCGGCGGCGCAGCACGAGCGCGCCGTACGCGATCCAGCCGATGCCGAGCTCTTCGTAGTAGGCGACCCAGGCGTCCACGCGCTGCGCGAACCCCTCCGGGTCGGTGCCCGCCGCCCGGTTCCACGTCGCGGCGGCGTGGAGTGCGTCTTCGCCGCCGGTGTGGATGAGCCACGCGTCGCAGCCGCTCGCGTCGACCCAGCTGCGGGGCCGGGCAGCCGCCTCTTCGCCGGCGGCCCAGCTGATCATGATCGTGCCGAAGCCATCCTCCTGCAGGTACGCCGGCAGCTCCGCGACGAGCTCCGCGCTGACGGTGTCTCCCGGCTTGCCGCTGTCGCGGAACACGAGCGCGGTCTCCGGTGAGATGACATACGGCGGGTTCGAGACGACGAGGTCGAACGTCTCGCCCCGCACGGGCTCGAAGAAGCTTCCTGCGCGAAACTCGATGTTCGTCAGGCCGTTCAGGGCGGCGTTGAACTCCGCGAATGCGAGCGCGCGCTCGTTGAGGTCGGTCGCGACGACATGCTCGCAGTGCGACGCGGCGAGGAGCGCCTGGAAGCCGGTGCCCGTGCCGACGTCGAGCGCGCGGGCACCTCGCTTGCGCACGGTGAGCGACGCGAGCGTCACCGACGGGCGGTGCACGCTCGCCGCGTGATCCGGCTGCACGTAGCTGCCGAGGTCGGACGCGATTACGAGCTCACCGTTCGGGACGAGGCGCAGGCGTGGCACGAGCTCGCCGGCGGTTTCTTCGGCAAGCCCGAGCTCGACGAGCAGCTCCACGCCGACCGGCGCGAGCTCGGCCTCGACGCGGTCGAGCGGAAGGCCGAGGTTGAGCACGAAGAGGCGGATCAGCGCAGCGAGCGTCGGCTCGGCTTCCGCGAGCCGGCGATCGTGCATCGCGGATTCCACCGTCGTTGCGATGAACCCGGAGTCGGTGCGCAGCGCAGCGCGAACACCCTCGCCGGTGAACGACGCGGCGGCGAGTGCCGTGCGGAGCGCGCCGAGCTTCTTTGACGGTGCGCGAGGTGGGGGAGCGGCGGTCAGCGCCGCCGCTCCCCGACCGTGTCACTCACGGGACGCGGTTCTCCCTCACGTCGAAGGTGAAGACGACCGGTGGGGCCGCAGACCCGTCTGCGTTCTGCGGCACGAAGTCGAACTCGATCTTCGCGAAGTTGAGGCTGAACGCATCCGTCGGCCGGTCCTCACCGCCCGACGACCCGCCGAGCTGGTAGCTCGACACGAGCACGTCCGTGAACTCGAACTTCATGAACTCGAAGCCCTGCCGGCTGTCGCCCTTGATGAAGCTGAGCTCCGCCTTCGGGATGTGCGAGCCTGTTGCACAGGCCTTCGCGACGAGCGGTGACGACTTCTGAGTGCTCGACGTGAAGTGGATGTCCTGGAAGCTCACCTTCCCGGTGCCGCCGCCGCCGCCGGAGAAGCTGCCCGACTGCGTCATGCCCCAGGAGAACGAGCTGATCTCGATCCAGTCCTTGTGCTTGTCGTCAACCGACTCGCCTTTGATGTCGCCGAGCTTCAGAAACGCGTCATATGCCATACGTCTCTCCTCTTCAGGCCCGGATGGTCAGGATGAACTCGGCGGTGCCGTTGCCACCGTGCTCGCGCAGCCGCTGTGTCGACGCATACGAGCCCTTGGCGTCGGCGTACGCGCCGGTGCCGCCGACGATCGCGAAGACCGCACGGCCGTGCACCGATGTCCCCATGCCGACGATCGTCCCTTCGGGGAGCACGAACGTGTGCACCTCGACGCTTGCGTCGGCGCGGGCGTGGCCGCCGGGTGCGGCCTGAACTGCGAGTCGTGAGCCGTAGAACTGCCCGACGACCTTGCCCCGCGCCGACCCCAAGAGGTCGCCGTAGAGCGTGCCGTGGTCGCCCAGTTGGATCGCCTCGCCGGGCTGCCGCCCGGGTGTCGCCAGCCGCCAGTTCGCTCCGAGCAGACGGATCTCGCCACCTCTCGACTCGAGCTTCGTCGCAGCCCTGGCCGTGCGGCCGTCCGCGGCCGCCAGGCCGAGTGCGCCGGCCGTGAGCATGAGCCCCCGCTTCAGCACGTTGCGGCGGCTCTGGCCGTTCGTCGTAGCGGGCTCGTTCACGGCGACGCACCTCCGATCGTGTTGATCCTCGCGCCCTCGAAGTCGACGGTGAACGTCCCGTTCGGGCCGCCCATCAGGATCCCGCCGTCCGAGATCGTGATCGAGAAGAGACCGTTCGGGCTTTCCGCGGTCAAGACGTTGGACCCGGGTGCTCCCTGGTCGCCCTTCGGGCCCTGCGGCCCTTGAATGCCCTGGATGCCCTGGATGCCCTGGATCCCCTGCGGGCCGGTGATGCTCCACTCGATCGTCTTGTCGCCCGGCTTGCAGTCACCGGCCGCCGTCTGCTGGTAGAGCCCACCGTTGCCCTTCTGCACGCAGGCGTGGATCGTGTTGTCGCCCGCAGCTGCGTGACCGGCCCAGGCGGCCCCGACGGCGAACCCTCCGCCGGCGGTCAGGACGCCGAGAACGTAGGCAATTGCCTGGCGTCGATGAAGTCGCCTCATCTGCACCTCCTTCTCCCCTTCGGACCCCGTGGTGGTCTGTCGGTGCGCCCGTGATCCTCCCACTGGGTAACAATCGTTTCAAGGGTCGTCCCGGTAGGATCGCCCGGTGCAGAAGTACGTTCTCTCCGAGCTCGACTCGGGCGAGCGCGTCATCTCGGAGAAGGTGGCGAGCGTCCGGTCGGTCTCGGTCGGCTTCTGGATCGGCGCCGGCTCGAGGGACGAGCGCGACGACCGGGCCGGCGTCTCGCACTTCATCGAACACCTGCTCTTCAAGGGCTCGCGCTCCTACGACGCGCAGCAGATCGCCGAGACGTTCGACGCGATGGGCGCCGAGCTGAACGCGGCGACCTCGCGTGAGCACACGGTCGTCTACTCGCGCGTGCCGGACAGGCACGTCGACGAGGCGCTCCAGGTGATGACCGACATGGTCTTCGCGCCGCGCTTCGCCGAGCTCGACAAAGAACGCGAGGTCGTGCTCGAGGAGATCGCGATGTACGAGGACTCACCGGGGGAGCTCGTGCACGACCTCTTCTCGGAGGCGGTGTTCGGGTCGCACGCGCTCGGGCGTCCGGTGATCGGCACTGCGGACGTCATCTCGACGGTCAGCAGGCGCGCGATCGCGGGCTACCACCGCTCGATGTACACGGGCGCGAACATCGTCGTCTCGGCCGCGGGCAACATCACGCACGAGCGGCTGCTCGCACTGCTCGAGAGCGCCGAGCGCCGGAGCACCGAGCCTGCGCGCGCAGCGCCGCGTGTCCGCCGGCCGCTCGTCCAGACGCCGGCACCGGGCCTCCGCTTCCAGCGGAAGGACACCGAGCAGTACCACCTCTGCCTCGGCGCGCCCGGCATCTCGCGCTCCGACCGCCGCCGGTTCGCCGCGTCGATCCTCGACTCGATTCTCGGCGGCTCGGCGTCGTCGCGTCTTTTCCAGGAGATTCGCGAGAAGCGCGGCATGGCGTACTCGGTCTACAGCTTCGCGTCGCAGTACACGGACACCGGGCTGATCGGCGTCTATGTCGGCACGCGCGAGGAGAATCTCGCCGCGTGCGTCGACATCTGCACGGAGCAGATCGCGGACATCGCCGCCGGCAATCTCCGTCCCGGCGAGCTCGAGCGTGCGCAGGAGAGCCTGAAGGGGCGGATCATGCTCTCGATGGAGTCGACGTCGAACCGGATGAGCCGGCTCGGGAAGTCGGTCATCTCCGACACCGAGCTGATGACGTTCGACCGCATCTTCGCCGAGATCGACGCCGTCGACACCGACGCTGTGGCAGAGCTCGCGGCCGTCTTGCTGCCACCCGAACGGCTGTCGGCCTCGGGGGTCGGTCCCGACGAGGATCGCTTCCGGGTCGCCGTCGGGCGGGCGAACTCGGCGCTCGTCGCGCGCGCCGCCGCATGAAGCTGGCGTTCTTCGGCGCGGAGGGGAAGGTCGGGGCAGCGCTCGTGCCCGTGCTCGAGCGCGCCGGCCACACGGTGCGCGGCATCGAGCTCGGCGACGAGCCCGACGTCAGCGGCGTCGACGCCGCCGTCGACTTCACGACGCCCGACGCGGCGCCCGGGAACGTGCGCGCGGCGCTCGAGCAGGGCGTCTCGTGCGTCGTCGGCACAACAGGGTGGGACGCGCAGCAGTTCGACGGGCTCGCGCGCGAGCGCGGTCTTCGTCTATTCGTCGCGCCGAACTTCTCGCTCGGCGCGGTGATGATGAGGCGCTTCGCCGAGCAGGCGGCGCAGTACCCTCCGCGCGCGCCGACCATCGAGCTCCCCAGCGAGGCGAAGAAGGACGCGCCGTCGGGCACCGCGGCGCTCACGGCCAAGCTGATCG
>JANMQZ010000321.1:0-6530 GCA_031370755.1 Actinomycetes bacterium | reverse complement strand
GTACTATCCGGGCGTGAACGTGATGACGAGCGGCGAGGACACCGTCCTCAAGCTGCCCGTCGTCGTCTCCTGAGGCGGGCCGGCGACGCGCGGGGCTGCGGCTTGCCCGCAGGCAGGTTCCGCGCGTCGCCGGATGCTGCTTCGGCCCCTGCGGCCGATGCTTCAGCCATGAGGACGAGCTATGGCGTGGTGTGGCGGGACGGGCACAAGCCGCTTGCGCGCGGCAAGCTCGAGCTGCTTCCGCGCGCGATTCGCCTCGACGGCATGTCCGGCTCCGAGCCGGCCAGCCGGGAGATCGCCTACGACTACCTGTCGGAGATCCGCATCGGCCGCGCACCGGACGAGCGGATCGACGGCCGGCCGAGCCTCCTGCTCGAGCCGCGCACCGGCGACGCTGTTGCGATTGCGAGCGTCGCGCAGTCCGGCGTCATCGCCGAGATCGCCGAGCGGCTCGCGGCGCTGCAACTCGGCGCGGAAGGCCGGCGGCGGATCGCCGTCGTGCTGCCGCTCCTCGAGGACGCGCAGGATGCGGTTCGCGAGCTGCTCGCACACGGGCCGCCCTTCGACCCGGAGGCGCTCGGCCTCGACCGGCACCAGGTCTTTCTCACCCCGTCCGAAGCCGTCTTCGTCTTCGAGTCCGAGCTCGGCGCGAGCGCCCTCGAGCCGCTGCTCCAGGATCCGGAGCTCTGGCAGAGCGCGGCCGCCTGGAGCACGTACCTCGCCGGGCCGCCGCGCATCGCCGAGGACGCCTACTCATGGTCTCGCTCGGACTTCCGGATCGACGAGTCGCTCCTCCCACCCGGGCTGCGGAACGGCGGTAGCGTAGGAGAGTGAACGCCACTCCCGTCGGCCACGCCTTCGACGTCGAAGCGGTGAAGCAGCGGCTCGCGCAGGCGGGCGGCTACGAGGTGGTGCATGCATCCCCCGGTGTCGAGATCGGCGTCTACGTCCTCGTCGCGCCCGAGCCGGATCGCCAGCAGCCGCATGAGGACGACGAGATCTACGTCGTGCTCGAGGGCCACGGCGTGCTCGATGTCGAAGGCACGAAGACCGAGCTGCGCGAAGGCCAGGCGCTCTTCGTTCCCGCCGGCGCCGAGCATCGGTTCAGCGCCTACGAGACCCTGAGCCTGCTCGTCATCTTCGAGAAGACGCCCGCGCCGAAGTCGTGACGCTCGAGGAGCACGAGCTTCGCCTGATCGACGCGTACTGGCGCGCGGCGAACTACCTGTCCGTCGGCCAGATCTACCTGCTCGACAACCCGCTCCTGCGCGAGCCGCTGCGGCCCGAGCACGTCAAGCCGCGCCTGCTCGGCCACTTCGGCACCACGCCGGGGCTGAACCTGCTCTATGCGCACTTGAACCGTGCGATTCGGGCGCACGACCTGAGCGCGATCTACATCGCAGGCCCGGGGCACGGCGGGCCGGGGCTCGTTGCGAACGCGTACCTCGAAGGGACGTACAGCGAGATCTACTCGACGATCGGCGAGGACGAGGAGGGCATGCGCCGGCTCTTCCGGCAGTTCTCGTTCCCGGGCGGGATCCCGAGCCACGTCGCACCCGAGACGCCGGGCTCGATCCACGAAGGAGGCGAGCTCGGCTACGCGCTCGCGCACGCGTTCGGAGCGGCGTTCGACAACCCGGAGCTGCTCGTCGCGTGCGTCGTCGGCGACGGCGAGGCGGAGACGGGCCCGCTGGCGACGAGCTGGCACGCGAACAAGTTCCTGAACGCACGCACCGATGGCGCCGTGCTGCCGATCCTGCACCTGAACGGCTACAAGATCGCGAACCCGACCGTGCTCGCGCGCATTCCCGAGGCCGAGCTCGTCGCGCTGCTCAAGGGCTACGGGTGGCGGCCGATCGTCGTCGCGGGCGACGAGCCCGCGCTCGTGCATGAGGCGCTCGCGGCGGCGCTGGACGACGCGCTCGACGCGATCGCGGAGGCGCAGCGGGCGGCGCGCAGCAACAACGTCACGACCCGCCCGCAGTGGCCGATGATCGTGCTGCGCACGCCGAAGGGCTGGACCGGCCCGAAGGAGGTCGACGGCTTGCAGCTCGAGGGAACGTGGCGCTCGCACCAGGTACCCGTCACCGGCGCCCGCGAGAACCCAGGGCACCTGAAGATCCTCGAGACGTGGCTGCGGAGCTATCGCCCCGAGGAGCTCTTCGACGATGAAGGTCGGCTCGTCGCGGAGCTCGCCGAGCTCGCGCCGCGCGGTGAGCGCCGCATGAGCGCGAACCCCCATGCGAACGGCGGCGTGCTCCTGCGCGACCTCGAGCTGCCGGACTTCCGCGACTACGCAGTTCCGGTGGAGGAGCCGGGGACGATGTCGAGCGAGGCGACGCGTGTGCTGGGAGGCTTCCTCCGCGACGTGATCGTCCGGAACGGCGAGAGCTTCCGCCTCTTCGGCCCGGACGAGACGGCGTCGAACCGCCTCGACGACGTGTTCGCGGTCACAAACCGCGCCTGGGACGCCGAGTCGCTGCCGACCGACGACCATCTCGCACCGGACGGGCGCGTGATGGAGGTGCTCTCGGAGCATCTCTGCCAGGGCTGGCTCGAGGGTTATCTCCTAACGGGCAGGCACGGCCTCTTCAACTGCTACGAGGCGTTCATCCACATCGTCGACTCGATGTTCAACCAGCACGCGAAGTGGTTGAAGGTGACGCGCGACATTCCGTGGCGGCGGCCGATCGCGTCGCTCAACTACCTGCTCTCGTCGCACGTCTGGCGGCAGGACCACAACGGCTTCTCGCACCAGGACCCCGGGTTCATCGACCACGTCGTGAACAAGAAGGCGGAGATCATCAGGGTCTACCTGCCGCCCGATGCGAACACGCTGCTCTCGGTCGCTGACCACTGTCTGCGCAGCCGCGACTACGTGAACGTGATCGTCGCCGGCAAGCAGCCTGCGCTCAACTACCTGTCGATGGACGATGCGATCGTGCACTGCACGCGCGGCGTCGGCATCTGGGACTGGGCGTCGAATGACGACGAGGCGGGCCCCGATGTCGTGCTCGCCTGCTGCGGTGACACGCCGACGCTCGAGACGCTGGCCGCCACCGCGATCCTGCGCGAGCATCTCCCGGAGCTGAAGGTGCGCGTCGTGAACGTCGTCGACCTGATGCGCCTCCAGCCGGAGAGCGAGCATCCGCACGGCCTGTCCGATTCGCAGTTCGACGCGCTCTTCACCGTCGACCGCCCCGTCGTATTCGCGTACCACGGCTATCCGTGGCTGATCCACCGGCTGACGTATCGCCGCGCGAACCACGACAACATGCACGTGCGCGGGTACAAGGAGGAAGGCACGACGACGACGCCGTTCGACATGGTGATGCTGAACGACCTCGATCGCTTCCATCTCGTGATCGACGTGATCGACCGCGTGCCGTCGCTCGGCGAGCGCGCGGCGCACATCCGGCAGGAGATGGAAGACGCGCGTCTGCGAGCCCGCGCCTACACGCGCGAGCACGGCGAGGACGACCCGGAGATCCGCGACTGGACCTGGCCGAGCTCGGTGTGAGCTCGATCCTCGTCGTCAACGCGGGCTCGACGAGCCTCAAGCTCTCGGTCGTCGACGGCGACGATGCGTCACGGCAGATCGAGTCGTTCGAGGATGCGCAGGTCGACGCGGTCGCGCACCGTGTCGTCCACGGCGGCGCGCGCTTCGGCGACCCGCTGGTCGTCGACGCCGAGGTGAGGGCCGGGCTCGAGGAGGTTGCCGACCTGGCGCCGCTCCACGAGCGGAAGGCGCTCGCCGCGATCGACGACGCGATGCAAGCGCTGCCGGATGTGCCGCACGTCGCAGTCTTCGACACGGCGTTCCATCGCACGATGCCGGCGGAGGCATCGACATACGCGCTGCCGGCGCGCTGGCGCGACGAGTGGGGCATCCGCCGCTACGGGTTCCACGGCCTGTCGGTGCAGTGGGCAGCCGAGCAGGTGCGCGTCGCGCGGCTCGTGGTCTGCCACCTCGGCGGCGGCTGCTCGGTGTCGGCCGTGCGCGACCGGCAATCGGTCGACACGACGATGGGCTTCAGCCCGCTCGAAGGCGTGCCGATGGCGACACGCTCCGGCTCGATCGACGCCGAGATCGTCTTGCATCTCTTGCGGACGGGGAAGCTCGGCGTCGAGGAGATCGAGCGGGCGCTCGAGACGGAGTCCGGCCTGCTCGGACTCTCCGGGAGCACGCACGTGGACGAGCTGTCGCGCTCCGCGGAGCCGGCGGCGAAGCTCGCGCTCGCGGTTTTCGGGCATCGCGTCGCCGCGGCGATCGCGTCGATGGCCGCCGCGCTCGGGGGCATCGATGCGCTCGTCTTCACAGCGGGGATCGGCGAGGGCTCGGCGGCCGTTCGCGCCGACGTGTGCGGGCGGCTCGGCTTTCTCGGGGTCGAGCTCGATCAGGGCGCGAACGAGGGTGCCGTTCCCGACGTCGACGTCAGCCCGCCGGGTGCGGCGGTGCGGGTCGTCGTTCTGCACGCGCGCCAAGATGTCGTCGCCGCGCGCGCGGCGAGGGCGCTGCTCGGCTAACCGAGCTCGCGCTTGGCCTGCTCCTCCATCTTCGCGAGTCGCGTGTAGTAGTCGGGGAACTCGTTCAGGTGGGCGCGGGCGATCTTGCCGGTCGTGACCGGGTCGTCGCCGGTCACGTTCGTGTCGAGGTCGTGCAGCCCATGCTCGAGCTCGACGTCCATCCCGCTGCGGAACTCTTCGACGTCGAACGGCGACGTGCTCCAGTCGATCCCGATCTCCTGGCCGATCTGACGCGCTTCGTCGATGGTGAACTCTTTGCGTGCCATGGTGACCTCCCTCTATGCGGCATGCACCGCGGGTGTGGGCTGCAGCTCGATGTGCTCGTCGAAGACGACGCCGCTCTCGACGGCCCGTCGCACCGGGCACTTCGCGGCGACCGACTCGAGACGTTCTACCTGTTCGGCGCTCAGGTCGCCGGTGAGCCGGATGTCGATCGTGAACCGCCTCGGCGTCGAACGGTGGTCGTAGTCGACGTCGACGTCGACCGCGTCGAGCGGCCAGCTCTTTGTCCGCGCATACATGACGATCGTCGTCGAGACGCAGGCCGCGAGCGCGGCCGGAAAGAGCTCGTGTGGCGCAGGAGCGCTGCCGCCGCCGCCGACGCTCTCCGGCTCGTCGGTGACGAGGCGGTGGCGGCCGTCGATCAGCACCTCCTGGCGGAGCGTGCCGGGAACGGAGCGGGCTGAGGCGGTGAGGCTCATGACCGGAGCGCGGCCAGTCGCGGGTCGAGGAGCGTCGCGAAACCGACCGCGATCACGTCGAGGCCCGCGGCATGTCCTGCGGCGACGCCGTCGGGGCTGTTCGTGAACGACACGGCCTCCTCAGGGCGAACGTCGAGCAGGCGGCAGGCCGCGAGCAGGATGTCCGGCGCCGGGCGGGAGCGCAGACTTTCGGCGCGGATCACCTCGGCGTCGACGCGCACGTCGACGAGCGTCGCGAGACCGGCGAGCTCGAGCATCGGCAGCGTGCTCGCGCTGCCAGAGACGACGGCGCACCCGAGACCGGCGTGGCCGAGCGCCTCGAGGTACCGGCGCGCGCCCGCGAGCGCGGCGACGCCGTGCGCATGCAGTCCGCGTGCGAGTGCCTCGCTCTTGTGCCTCACGAGCCCGTAGGCCGTGTCGGCGTCTGCCGGGTCGCCGGCGCGTCCTTCCGGCAGATGGATGCCGCGGCTCCGGAGGAAGAGGTGGATGCCCTCGCGACGGGGACGGCCGTCGAGGTACGTGCGGTAGTCGGCGTCGCGATCGAACGGAATGAACTGCCAGCCGGTCTCTTCGCTGCGCCGGAGGAGGAGATCGTCGAAGACCTCGGCCCAGGCCGACGCGTGGAGAACGGCGCTGTCCGTGAGGACGCCGTCGAGATCGAAGACGCAGGCGCGCGTGCCGGCGCGGAGGCCGAGCATCGTCACGCTGACCGGCACCGTCGAGAGCCACGGCTCCGGCTTGACGCCGGCCGCGTGCGCGAGCTGCGCGAGCAGTGCCGCGGTCTGCCGCCGCTCCAGCACGAGCTCGCCGCGATGGTGGGCGAGGTCGTCGGGCTTGAGCGCACGGCGCGAGTGGTCGAGGGCGTGTTGCGCCGAATCGAGAGCCAGCTGCCAGTCGGAGGCGACGGTGTCCAGCTCGGGCCGGTGCAGGGGCGCAATCGCCGTCATGGTCATAGAGTCGCCTGCCTCCCCCACGCCCGAATCGGTGTCCGCACGGAACCCACTCGTGGGAAAGCCGCAGAGCCGGCGGCCTCTCCGCCACCGATAGGAGAGGATGTGGCCCTGGCAACAGCTGGTCGAAAGGAGCAAGCATGAGCAACAGCGTGTACCGCGTCACCGAGGTGATCGGCACGAGCAGCGAGTCCTGGGCGAAGGCGGCGAGCAACGCCGTGGAGACCGCGGCGAAGTCGATCCGCGACCTGCGCGTCGCCGAGGCCACGCGCTTCGACGTGACGATCAAGGACGGCAAGGTCGCGGAGTATCGGGTCCGCCTCGGGATCTCGTTCAAGTACGAGGGCGGCGA
>JANMQZ010000302.1:0-9086 GCA_031370755.1 Actinomycetes bacterium | reverse complement strand
GCGCTCTTCACGGGCAAGCACAGCCAAATCACAGAGTCAGAACCGCCGCCGTTCGATGACTGGTGGGAAAAGGCGAAGCTGGTAGAGGAGCTCTAGACGGCGCCAAGCTTCGCTTCGGCGCGTCGCCGAACGACCTCGGCGCCGATGACGACGAGCAGCGACACCGTGATCACGACGACGGCGACCGCGATCACCTCGGGCAGGCGGCTCGGGAAGCGAAGAGCGCCGTAGAGGTAGATCGGGAACGTTATTCGGGTTCCGACTACGAACGAGGCGACGGCGTACTCGTCGAACGACGTGGTGAGGGCGATGAGGAACGCTGAGAAGATCGCCGGCAGGATCAGCGGCAGCACGATCAGGCGAAACGTGCTGAACGGCCCGGCACCAAGGTCATAGGCGGCCTCCTCGAGATCGACGTCGATCTGCTGGAGCCGCGGCACGAGCACGAGGATCGTGTACGGAAGGCTGATGACGATGTGCCCGATGACCACGGTGACGACCGACCGCTGGACGCCGAACGTGTGGAACAGGAGCAAGAGCGCGATGCCGAACACAACGTACGGGATGACGAGCGGGCTGAGGAGGACGGCCGACACGGCGGCCCGCCCGCGAAAGCGGCGCCGCGCCAAGGCGACGGAGGCGAGCGTCCCGAGCAGGACGGCGCCGACGCTCGAAAGCAGCGCGACGAGCGCGCTCGTCTCGAGCGCCCCGATCAGCTCCGAGTCGTGCGCGAACTCCCGGTACCAGTTCAGCGTGAACCCGCTGAGCGGAAACGTCGGCAGCACCGAGTTGTTGAACGAGAAGAGAAGCAGGATCGCGATCGGCGCGTAGAGGAAGACGACGACAAGGAAGAACAGCACACGAAGCAGGCGTCGCCCGTTCGGGGAGAGCGCGGCGTCCATCAGTGCGCCACGCGCTCCGTCCGGCTGACGCGCGCGAAGACCACGGTCAGCGGCACGACGACGGCGAGGAGGAAGAGCGCAAGCACGGAGCCGGTGCGCCAGTCCGGGAAACCCGTTCCGAACAGGTCGCTGATCTGGTTGCCGTACATGTACCCGGAGGTGCCGCCGACGAGCGACGGCGTCACGAACTCGCCGACAGTCGGGATGAAGATGAAGAGGAACGCGGCGACGATGCCCGGCGCGCTCAACGGCAGCGTGATCCGGAGGAACGCCTGCACGCGCGTGGCGCCGAGATCGCTCGCGGCCTCGAGCAAGCGCGTGTCCAGGCTCTCGAGTGAGACGAAGATCGGCAGCGCGACGAACGGCAGCCAGATGTACGCAAGCACGAGCATGACCGCAAAGCGGCTGTAGAGCAGCGCCGAGATCGGGTCGTCTGCCGAGCGCAGCCCGGTCCACGCCAGGAACGTGTTCACGACTCCCTGGCTCCCCAGGATCACCTTCCACGCGAGCACGCGCAGCAGGTAGCTCGTGAGAAACGGGGCGATGAGGATGAGCAGCAGGACGTACTTCCGCTTCGTGCCGCTGAACGCGAGGAAGTACGCGAGCGGGTACGCCAGCAGGACGACGATGCCCGAGACGACGAGCGACATCTTCAGCGACTTCCAGAAGAGGCCGAGGTAGACACCGCCGTGCAGCAGCTCGCGCCAGCCGTCGAGGGTCAGCGGGTGCTTCCCCGGCACGATCGAGAGCGCGTCGATGCTGTACGCGCCCACGATCGCGATGGGGACGATGAAGAAGACGGCGAGCCACGCGAGCGGCGGGCCGAGCAGCCCCGGCGTCGCGAGGTCGAGACGGGGCCTCCTCAGCTGGCCTTCACCTCTTCCCACAGCCTCGCGTAGAGCGAGCGCCGCGGAATGTGCCGGTCGATGTGGGCGTTCGGCTCCTGCACTGCCTTCGGATTCGTGAGCTTCAACACCTTCAGCAGGTCGCTCGACGTCGGCCGAGCGAGCGTGTTCGCCTCGCCGTAGCCGTAGTTGTCCTCGAGCCACTTGGCCGACTGCGTCGAGCTCCAGGCATCGGCGAACGCGTGCGCATGCTGCGGCCGCGGGGTGTTCTTGCCGAGCATGAGCATGCCGATCCACGAGATCGGGCCTTCCTTCGGATACATGTACTCGACCTTCAGGCCCTTGCCCTTCATGAGCACCCAGTCGTTCGGCCACGCATACGCGATCCAGAGCTCACCCGATGCGAACGCGTTGTCGAGATCGGTCTCGGAGGCCCAGAACATGCGCACGAGATGCTTCTTCGACTTGAGCAAGTCCTGCGAGCGCTTCAACTCCGCATCGCTCTGGTCGTACGGCTTCTTGAAGCCGAGGTAGTACCCGGCCCACACGAGCGCGTTCAGATCGTCGAACCACGCGATCTTCCCCTTGTAGCGCTCGTCGAACAGGAGCCCCCACGAACGCGCCTTCGGCTTCACCTTGTCCGTGCGATAGAGAATTGCGTCGAAGCCCCAGTCGGCGGGGATGCCCCACTGCTTTCCGCCGAACTGGCCCGCCTTGACCATGCCCGGGTTCAGGTGCTTGAAGTTCGAGATCAGCGCCGGGTTCCAGGGCTGGAAGAACCCGCTCTGCGCGAAGTCCTGGACGTAGCCGACATACGGGCGAACGACATCGGGCCGAAGCCCCGCCTGCAGCTTCGCGAGCGCGTTCGCCTCGTTCGTCATGAACGTGAACTTCGGCGCTTGCCCCGGATACTTCTTCAGATACGGCTGCCAAAGCTGCTTCACCTCGTACCCGGCCCAGTCGAGCACCTGCAGCGTCCCGCTCTCGGCCGTGAGGCGCGCGAGTGCGGCACGTCCCGCGCCCGCGCGGCCGGCGACGAGCCCGGCCCCGCCTGCGGCAGCCGCGAGTTTCAACAGGTCGTGACGGCTGAGCCGCCGTTCGGTGAGGTCGCGCTCGTTCTCCATGCCGACCGTTCCTTCCCTAGTAGCTCGGTGGACTGATGATCCACATCACTTCGGCGACGCCGTCGCCGAGATTCGAGATGCGGTGTGGGACGGCGCTGCGGTAGTCGATGCTGTCGCCGGCCTCGAGCTCGAACAGCTCGTCGCCGAGCTCGAGCTGGACGGTGCCGCGAATGACGACGAAGAGCTCTTCGGAGTCGCCGTGCGCGTACTGCTCCGCGCCGGTCGACCCCTCGGGGTCGAGCTCGCCGACGAAGACCTCGAGGTGATGGAGCGGACGCGGCGTCAACAGAAGCTTCCGCCCGAGAATCCCGAACGCAAGACTTGGGCGGTCGTCGCGCCGCAGCACTCGCGGCGGCGACGCCTCGACAGGCTGGAAGAGATCGGAGATGGCGATGCCGAGCGCATCGGCAATCCGGCGCAGCGACGCAACGCTCGCGCTCGCGCGGCCGCGCTCGACCTGGCTCAGGAAGCTCTCGCTCAGCCCGGCGCGTTCCGCGACCTCGCGCAGCGTCTGCCGCCGACGGCTGCGGATCACCCGCAGACGCTCGCCGACATCGACGTCGTTCGTCACATCCGCAGCGCTCGACGGCATCCGGCCCTCTCTTCCGTGACCCCGTCGAAGAAGACTGAAGCGAGCCTACGGCAGTGGTGAAGCCCAGGTCAAGGTCGCTGTAACGGGCCACGGAGCGGCGTCGCGCCGCTCCGTGGCCCTGCGAGCTCAGTGGTTCGCCGAGCCCGGGTGGGACTCGGGTGCCGGCCCGACGGGCTCCCCGCCGGGACCGCCGGCGAAGGTGAGCCACGGAACCGACGGCTGGAAGCCGACCGGTGCGGCGCTCCAGTCGCAGACGCCGTCCGGGAACGCCGTCTGCAGGCGCGCCCACTGGTCGTCGGTGAACGTCACGCTGTAGCTCGCGCGGTCGAGCGGCTTCAGCGAGCACTGCATCGCGTTGTCCGTCCACGGTGAGCCCGCGGCGAGCCGCGCGTCGCCAAAGTACGGGAACGCGGCTGCGCATGCGGCAGCGTCGGTCGTCTCGGTCAGCGTCGCCCCGAGGAAGCACTCGTCCGTCGCAGCCGACGGCTTGTCGTCGAGCACCTTCTGCGAAAGCGGCACGTCACGCGTGTCCGACTCCATCGCCGTGAGCCATGTATCCATCGTCAGGAACGACTTGAGCGCGACTGTCGGTGGCGGGACGATGTTGAAGAGGGCGCCTTCCCACGTCCAGATCAGCTGGTTGCCGTGCCCGCCGTTCGCGGCGTCGAGCCGGGCCCGCATGACCCAGGAGTGATAGTCGGTGTGGATGTCGTTGAAGAGGTGCTCGGAGCCGCGCAGGTCGATGATCGGCACGTTCGCGAGGTTGGTGCCCTGCACCACCTGACCGGTGCGGTGCGCGATCGCCTGTGCGACGAGGTCGGGCGCGGAGCGCGCGCCCGTGAAGTTCAGGTCGATGTCGGTTCCGCCGACGCCCTGGTTGAGCGCGACGAACTGTTCCGGTGTAATCGTGCCCGCTCTCAGGGTGTTGAGGCCGTACTGGATGCCGACGTTCGCGTAGGGATTGCGCGCGAAGCCGTCACTCGGCCGGAAGCCCCAGATCGCGGACTGATAGTCCGGCAGGTCGCAACGCACCCCGCCGGGGTTCGTTGCCGGGTTGTAGACCATCCCCGCGAACGCTGTCCCCTGGAGGTGGCAGTTCGAGACCAGCGACGGGTTCCCGACCGGGGAGAAGCTCACGTCCCACGCGACGCACACCCCGCGGTCGCGAACGTCCATCACCGCGGCTTGCTGCGCTGTGGTGTAGCCGCCATGCGTGGCGAAGTAGTGCAGCAGCAGGTGACAGTCGTTGACCTCGTTCGCCGTCGTCCAGCTGTCCTGGAAGCTGCAGTTCGGCTGGATGCCGTCGAGTAGCCCCGGATAGTCGGCCGCGATCACCTGCTGCTGAATGGAGCCGCCCGAGCAGCCGGCGCCGATCGTGTAGCGGATCGAGCCGTACGTCTCGGCGACATGCTCCTTCAGCATCATCAGCGCCTCCGCGGAGACGACGTCGTTCCCGTTGTTGCCGCGGATATTGAGGTTGTTGTTCGCGACCATGAAGCCGCGCGAGAGCGCGAGGCCGACGAGGTCGCTCGACGGTGCGCCGTTCGTGTGCCACGGCGCGGTGCCGCCCCCGAACTGGTACAGCACCTTGTGGTTCCAGCCGTTCTGCGACGCCCACGGCGCCCAGCTCCCCGCCGGGTTCGCGAGCACCGCGATGTCGTAGAGCCCCCGGTCCATCGCACCGCGCTCGAGGCGGACGATGTACGGCACCGACACGCCCTGGTCGGTCGTCGTCGACGCGATCTGCGCCGGCGGAACCGCCGTGGTGTACGGCTTGAACGTGTGCGAGACGGCGTCCATGTACTGGAAGGTGAAGAGCGACGCGCCGTCACATTGCGCGTTCGTCGACACCGGGAAGCCGGTCTGCGTCGTGCAGACCCACGGCTGCACCTGCGGGCCGGCGAAGACCGGGCCGCCGCTCGGATGATTCGTAACCGTGAGATGGACGGTGGGGCCGTTGCGCATCGTCGCCATCAGGTCGTTCGCACCGTTGGCGAGACCCGTGACGACGCCTTCGTAGGCGCCGCCCGCGCGAACGGCGAAGGCCGAGGTGACGTCTCTGCCGTCGACGCTGACGCGCACGGTCGACGGATCGACGCGTCCGGGCAGCACGACCTGGACAAGCGCGTCCCCGCCTGAGATGAGGTCGGCCCGGTTGGAGAGGACGTTCAGCTCCGGCAACCCCCCGTTCGAGCCGTTGCTCATGGTCATGGCGCCGGCGCCTGGGATGAGGACGAGCGCGGCGAAAGCGAAAAGGGCGAAGCTGCGGCGAACCGGCACGCCCCTGCGGTGACCCTGCATGCGTTTCTCCCCTCGTGAGAAGACTGTCGCTCCGATCCTCTCACCCGGAAGGGCACCTCACCAACCGGACTATCCTGGGCGTTCGATGCGCCTTGTGATCGTCCGTCATGCCGAGGCCGGGCCCGGCACCCCGGACGAGCTTCGCACCTTGACGCCCGCGGGGCGCGAGCAGGCCCGCGAGCTCGGCCGGCGACTGCGCGAGCAGGGCCTCGAGCCTGATGCCGTCCTCTCGAGCCCGCTCCTGCGTGCGCGAGAGACCGCGGCCGCACTCGCCCTCGGCACGCCGGAAGCCGACGAGCGCCTGGCACCGGGCGCGACGCCGGGGGACATTCGCGAAGCGGTGCTCGGACGCGGCGAGACGGTGCTCGTCGTCGGCCACCAGCCGGATTGCGGCCACGCGGTCGCCGCGTTCACGAACGGGCCCGAGCCGTCGTTTCCGACGTGCGGCCACGTGCTCGTCGAGCTGGACGCTGCGTGAAGGCGATCTCCGTCCGCGGCCTGCGGAAGTCGTACGGCGCGCTCGCAGCGGTGCAGGGTGTCGACTTCGAGATCGAGCAGGGCGAGGTCTTCGGCCTACTCGGCCCGAACGGCGCCGGGAAGACGACAACGGTCGAGATCCTCGAGGGGTACCGCACGCGCGACGCGGGCGAGGTGAGCGTGCTCGGCCACGATCCACAAAGCCCGGGACGTGAGTTCCGGCAGCGCATCGGTGTCGTGCTGCAGCAGTCGGAGCTCTGGCCGAATCTGACGGTGCGCGAGACGCACAAGATCTTCGCGGGCTACTACGAGCAGCCGCGTGACGTCGACGAGGTGATCGACCTCGTCGGGCTGACCGAGAAGCGTGACGCGCGCTTCAAGACACTCTCGGGAGGGCAGAAGCGACGGCTCGACCTGGGCGTCGCGCTCGTCGGCGACCCCGATCTCGTCTTCCTCGACGAGCCGACGACGGGCTTCGACCCCGCTGCACGACGCGCGGCCTGGGAGATGATCCGCTCGCTTCGCTCGCTCGGCAAGACGGTGCTGCTGACGACGCACTACCTCGACGAGGCGGAACAGCTTGCGGACCGCGTCGCGGTGCTGCGCGAAGGGCGCATCGTCAAGATCGGCCGCCCGCGCGAGCTGACAACCGCCGAGCTGGAGGTCGAGATCCGCTACCGCAGCGCCGGCGAGGAGATCGTCGTCCGCACGGGCGAGCCGACGCGCGTCTTGAACGAGCTGACGTCGGAGGCGCTCGCCCTCGGCGAGGAGCTCGAACGGCTCGAGGTGCGGCGGCCGACGCTCGAAGAGGTGTACCTCTCCCTGCTCGACGGCGAGGCCGAAGCCGAATGAGAGTCTTCGTGCACGAGCTCCGCGCGCAGCAGCTCGCGTTCTGGCGGAGCAAGGAGGCCGCGCTCTTCATCTTCCTCTTCCCGCTGCTTCTCTTCGTGCTGCTCGGCTCCGTGTACAGCGGGAAGATCTACGGCGTGCCGGCGCCGCAGGCACTGCTTGCGGGCCTCATCGGCTACGGCTGCGCCAACACCGCGTTCGCAGGCCTCGCGATCCAGCTCGTCGTGCGGCGCGAGCTCGGAATCCTCAAGCGGCTGCGCGCGACGCCTCTCCCTGCGACGACGTACATCGCCGCCATGCTCGCGTCGACGCTGATCGTCTTCATGGCTCAGACCGTTGCGCTCTTCGTGATCGGTCGCATCTTCTACGGAACGCCGTTCCCCAGCGCGATCGGCTCGCTCGTCCTCGCAATCGTTCTCGGCGCTGCGGTGTTCGCGGCACTCGGCGTCGCGACGGCTTCCCTGATCCGTTCGGCCGAGGGCTCGTCCGCGGTCGTCAACTTCATCCTGCTGCCGGCGGCGTTCCTCACTGGCTCGTTCGGCCCGACGCACCGCTATCCGGCGTTTCTACGGGCGATCGGCGACGTGCTCCCGTTGAAGTACTTCATCGAGATCATCAACGCGGTCTACCTGCGCGGCGAGGGCCTGTGGACGAAACCTGCTGCAATCGGGGTACTTGCGGCCTGGGGCGCATCCGGACTGGTCGTTTCCGCGTTGAAGTTCCGATGGGAGCCACGAGAGGGATAGAGCCGTCGATCGCATTCCGCGTGCGCGAGCACGAGGCGCCTGCGCTCGAGGTGCGCGTGAACTTCGGTGTCTTCGCCGGGCGCAACGCGACCGAGGCAGAGATCGACGATCTTGCGCACCTGCTCAACGACGTCGTCGAGTCGTTCGCGATCCTCGCCGAGGAACGCCACGAGTTCGGAAGCGCTGTCGAGACGTCCGTGCGGCAGATCGTGATCGAAGTCGCCGGCGAGTACCTCGGCGAGGACGCGGACGTCATGTGCGAGCGCATCGTCGCGCGGGCCGAGCAGTGGGCGTCGGATTGCATCCGCTCTCGCTCCACCCTCGGCGAGCTCGGCTCCGAGATTTAGCAACCAGGTTGCAGTGCAACCTGGTTGCAGCCTTTCGCGCGATCGCTAGCCAATCCCCGCCGCCGTCAGCGCGAACCGCGTGAGCGAGCTCGGCATGCGCTGCGCCCGCTTGATCGTCACGGTCAGCGCGTCGACGAAGTAATCGATGTCCTCGTCGGTGACGACGAGGGGCGGCAGGATCTTGATCACGGCGAGCTTGTGCGCGGCGACCTGGCTCAGGATCCGGTGCTTCGAGAAGAGCGGCGCGACGACGAGCTGCGCGAAGAGCCCGGGCTGCATCCTCTCGATCAGGCGCCACGACATGCTGCCCGACTCCGGCTCGCCGAACTCGATCGCCCACATCAGCCCGAGCCCGCGCACGTCGTGCACCACCTTGAACTCGTCGACGAGTGGCTGCGTGTCGCGCAGGAGCTTCTCGCCGAGACGCGCCGCGTGCTCGACGAGGCCGCGCTCGACGAGCTCGTGCAGCGTTGCTAGGCCCGCCGCCATCGCGAGCTCGTTCGGCGCGAACGTCGAGCCGTGCGAGACGGCGTGCTCCATCGAGTCGTAGACGGCTTCGTGGACCGCGCGCGACATGAGCAGCGCGCCGACCGGGACGTAGCCGCCCGAGAGCGACTTCGCGATCGGCACGAGGTCGGGCTCGAGGCCCCAGTGCTCGAAGGCGAAGAGCTTGCCGGTGCGGCCGAAGCCGGTCTGCACCTCGTCGACGCAGAAGAGCGTGCCGTACTTCCGGCAGAGCGCCTGCGCGCCCTCGAGATAGCCGGCCGGCGGCAGCGTGCAGCCCTTCCCCTGGACCGGCTCGACGAGGAAGAGGGCGACGTCCTCGCTCCGGAGCTCGCGCTCGAGCGCTTCGAGGTCGCCGAAGGGGACGCGGTCGAAGCCCGGCAGGAGCGGCTGGAAGCG
>JANMQZ010000193.1:0-4051 GCA_031370755.1 Actinomycetes bacterium | reverse complement strand
GTAGCCCTCATCGTCCTCGACGGCCGCTACCGTCGAATCGAACCACTCCACGCAGAACGTCACTTCGCCGGCCTCGTCGTTTCGCCATTAGCCGAGCGGATAGTGGGGGTTCGAGCGCGCGCGGAGGCAGATCTCGCCCCGCTCGCCGCACACGACCGGTCGCTCGTCCTCGTCGAGGATCTGCACGTCCCAGCCCGGCATCGGCTTGCCCATCGACCCCTCGCGCACCTCGAGCCCGGGATAGTTGGCGACGAGCGGATACGACTCGGTGAGCCCGTAGAAGTCGAGCACGGTGACGCCGTACTGCTGGCGGAACCAGCGGATCGCCTCGGGGTTGAGCGGCTCGCCTGCCGAGCAGACGCGCCGGAAGACCTGCGGATAGCGCGTGCCCGCGTCCTCGATCGCCATCATCGAACGCATCGCGGTCGGCGTCGTGAACACGTTCGTCACCTGGTGTCTACTGAGGAAGTCGAGCTGCTTCGCCGGGTCGAAGCCGGCCTCTCGCATGTACACGCATTGCACGGCGCCGAGCCGCCAGGGTGCGAGGAGGGGTGCGATGCCGGCCGCCCACGCCCACTCGCCCATGCCGTGGAAGCGTTCGCCGTCCTGCACCTCATGCGAGTAGATGAACTCCTCGTGGGCGAGGATGTAGCGGTGCGCGTGCACGATGCCCTTGGCGAGCCCTGTCGTCCCTGACGTGTAATAGAGCTGCGCCGGATCGTCGGCCGAGGTGTCCTCGCAGATCGCCTCGGTGGGGGCGCCCTTGAGCGCGTCGTCCTCGAGCACAAGCACGTCGGGCGCCCTCTGGCGGTCGAAGCGCGGCGCGTTGGCTGGATCGGTGACCAGCAGCGCGGCGCCGGAGTCGCGGAGGCGGTGCTCGATCGCGTCGCCGCCGTAGAGGACCGACATTGAGAGAAGGACCGCGCCGAGCTTCCAGACGCCGAAGAAGATCGCCGCGGTCTCGGGGGTCGCCGGCAGGACGACGGCGACGCGGTCGCCCTTGCCGATGCCCCGCGCGCGCAGCGTGTACGCCGCCTGGTTGGCGAGGTCCTGCAGCTCACCCCAATCAAGCTCCCGCATCGTCCCGTCGAAGCTCTCCCAGATCATCGCGGCTTTGTCGCGTGGATGCTTGTCGCAGACGTCGGCGGCGATGTTGTACCGCGGCGGTATGTCCCAGCGGTGGGACGCGCACTGCTCCTCGTAGGTCAGCGTCGAGCTCATCTGCCGCCCTTCGGTCGGGTGCCGATCATCTCACGCGCGAGCGCTTTTCCAAGTCATGGTTGCGCAGTTTCAGCAGACCGTCCTATCGTGGCTGGGTGCGCGCGTCTCGCTACGGGATCGCCCTCGCCCTACTCGTGGCCGGCGTCGCAGCGGGCGGCACGAGTAGTGGCGAGCCGCGTGGGACGCTCGCCGTGGTTGCAGAGGCGTCGCATGAATCCGGCGGCGTCAACTACCCCTCCGACGTTTTTGTCGTCGACGTCGACGGCCGGCATTTGCGCAACCTCACACACGACGGAGCTTCGAACGGCTGGGCGCAGTGGATGCCCGACGGCAGGCGAATCGTCTTCCAGAGCCACCCGAGCAACACAGAGCGCGGCACCTGGCACATCTTCGTGATCAACAGCGACGGGACCCATCGCCGCCGTCTTACTTCCCGGATCGGCGGGAGCGCCCCCGACATCTCCCCCGACGGACGTCGCGTTTCGTATGTCGTTCAGCGGCGCCGCAAGTGGGACGTCTACGTCATGGACTCCGACGGTCGCCATCAACGACGTTTGCGCACGCCTCACGATGAGTGGCAGGTTGGTGCCCCGACGTGGACTCCGGACGGCCGCATGATTTTCTTCGTGCGCACCGATTGGAGCCACGGTGTCAGCAGCCTCTTCCTCATCAACGGCGACGGCTCCGGGCTGACCCGCCTCGCGTGCGCGCGCTCGCTCAGCGGCGTGGCGTTGTCGCCGACCGGCCGAACGCTCGCCCTTGAACACAGCGATCCTTCAGCCAGCCCAACCGGTTCCGGCGACGAGTTGACGATCGCGGATCTTCGGCGTGGCAGCGGCGGCCTCCTACTCCGTCCCGTCAAGACAATCAGGAACGTTTGGCCGGGAGCGTTTCTCTGGGCGCCGGACGGTCGAACAATCATCTACGAGAACGACGCGGGCACCTGGGTCGTCGACGCGCGTCGTCCCGAGCCGCGCCTACGCTTTCCCGTGCAGGCATACCTCTACAACTTGAGGTGGTCGCCGGACCGGCGGTGGCTTGCGTTTTCGCGATCCCGCGTGCTCGCTACAGATCCCATCGAAGTGGCGACCGCGGCCGGACATGAGCGACGCACCGTCACGCGGAAGATCTGCTGCCTGCTCGACGAGCTCGCATGGGCGCCACGGTGAACGCAGCTGTCACCTCCCAGCCCAATCGATGCCGAAGCTCCAACCGAAGCAACAGATCATGCGCGTGGCCGAGCTCGGGCTCACAAGCCGTCGATGCGTCCCGTCGAGATGGGCGATCCAGACGCTCAGCGGGACGTTCGTAGCCACGGTTCTCGGTTTGCTGGTGGCCAACGCGATCCACGCCCCGTCGGGTGACACCGGCCAGAGCCCGGCCGATGGCCCCGACGTGATCCAGAGATTCTCACCGACGCGAGCTCGGTCCGGAGGGGCCTGTGGCTTACCGGTCCCATCCGCATTGATCTCCTTGGAATGTCCAAAACCTCTCGTGTCGTACGCGAGACGATCGCTGGACAACCAGAACCAGTCGGTGCCGTCGAGCAGCGCGAGCCGCTTCTCGTCCGTTCCGTCCGCACGCATGACGAGGGTGCGATCGTTCTCGTTGAAGGCGATTCTGCGTCCGTCAGGCGACCACGCCGGGTGAGACGTCTGAACCTTCGAGCGCAGCCTGGTCAGGCGGCGCAAACCGGTCCCGTCGGCGTTGATCACGTAAAGGGCCGAGTGACGAATCGCGTAGTCCTTGGACGTCGCGAAACCGCGTACGAATGCAATCCGCTTTCCGTCCGGCGACCAGGAGGCGTCGTATGGCTCAACGTCTGACGGCACGAAGGGCCCAACGCTCGTTTGCGCGAGCGACGTCTTGTGGGTCCCGTCGCTTCGCACCACGTAGAGCCACAAGGGCCGACGTCCACTCGTGAACAAGATCCGGTGCCCGTCGGGTGAGAGTTTCGGCAACAGCTCGCCCTTGCCGGAGGCGAGCTGCCGTGGGCCGCTGCCATCTGCGTCGATCGAGAAGATCTCCGAGCGGCCCGCGCCCATCCGGTCGCTCGGAACGCTCTCGTACAGGATCCTGCGACTACCGCGTAGCCGGCCGATCAGGTAATTCGTCGCGGCGTCGTGCGTGAGATTGCGGACGTGTTCGCCGCTTGCGTCGACGACGTAGATGTCGGTCGGGTAATTCCAGCCGCCCCACTCGACCGGCGACCCGTCCGGCCAGGTCGTGTGCATGGCCATGAAGACGAGCTTGCCGGCCGGACGTCCGCCGGTCTGCCCACACGAGACGCTCAGGCCGGCGGTCAGTAGACCGACGGCAAGAAGCCGGGCGATGCCCATGGGGCCGAACGTACCAAAGGCGTTGCTTAGACGGTGTGGGGCCGCCACGGCTGGTGCTCGTGCGCGAGCCAGACCAGCTCGGGGTCAAGCGCGCGCACCCCGCAGCTGGCCTTCGGTGTGCGGCTCGTCGAGCTCGCCGAACCAAACCGCCACGTCGCCGACGACTGGACGCCCGCCAGTCTCGACGACGACCACCTGCATGCCGCGTGTGTGGCCCGGCGCCGGGACGAGCCGGAGCCCGGGAAGCAGCTCGAGCTCGTCGTCGACCGGAACGTACCGCACGCCGGGCGCCTCGACCCACTGTTCCCGCCGCAGTGGTCGAAGTGCAGGTGTGTGTTGACGACGATGTCGATGCCGGCGAGGTCGAAGTCCTGCTTGGTCAGTGGACGGAGGCGGGGATCGAGGTCGGCCACCGCGGGGTGCAGCTCCGTCATGCCGGTGTCGACCAGAACGCGCGCATCGGGATGGTTGATGACGTGCACGTAGACCGG
>JANMQZ010000213.1:0-9851 GCA_031370755.1 Actinomycetes bacterium | reverse complement strand
CAGCACATCTTCTGGTTCTACTCGCACCCAGCCGTGTACATCATGATGCTGCCCGGCTTCGGGATAATGAGTGAGGTCATATCCGTGTTCAGCCGGAAGCCGATCTTCGGCTACCGGCTGATGGCGCTGTCACTGATGGCGATCGTCGTGCTCGGCTTCTCCGTGTGGGCGCACCACATGTTCGTCAGCGGCATGGCGTCGTGGCTGCGCGTGCCGATGATGGTCACGACGCTCCTGATCGCAGTGCCGACCGGGATCAAGATCTTCAGCTGGCTCGCGACGATCTGGGAAGGGAAACTCCACTTCAACACGCCCTTCTTGTTTGCGCTCGGCTTCTTGTCGATGTTCGTGATCGGCGGCCTGTCGGGGGTGATGCTCGGCGCCGTCCCGCTCGACATCCACGTCAGCGACACGTACTTCATCGTCGCGCATATCCACTACGTGCTCTTCGGCGGCTCGGTATTCACGATCTACGCGGGCATGTACTACTGGTTCCCGAAGATGACCGGGCGCATGTACAACGAGCGCCTCGGGAAGCTGCATTTCTGGATGACGTTCGTCGGCTTCAACCTGACCTTCTTCCCGATGCACCTTGTTGGGATGGAGGGCATGCCTCGCCGCGTCGCCGACTACGCGCCGAAGTTCGCGGGCTTGAACATGTTCATCTCGCTCGCGTCGTTCGCGTTCGGGGCGTCGGTGCTCGTGTTCCTCTACAACATGATCACGAGCTGGAGGCGCGGGCCGATCGCGCCGTCGAACCCGTGGCGCGCGATGACGCTCGAGTGGCAGGTCAGCTCGCCCCCGCCGATCTTCAACTTCACGGAGATCCCGCAGGTGGTCGGCTCGCCGTACGAGTACGGCGTCCCGGGCGCGCAGCACGCGATTCTCACGCCGTCGAAGACCCGCGAGACCGAGGAGCTTGCGGTCACATGAGCGTGCAGGAGAATCCTCGGCAGATCCTCGTCGTCGCGAACGAGACCGTCGTCTCGAAAGCGCTCGTCGAGCTGATCGAAGAGACGGCGCAGGGCTCGAACGTCGTCGTGACCGTGCTCGCACCGGTGAACCAGCCGCGCCAGGGCTACGTCGTCTATTACGACACGCGTCGCGCTGCGGCCCGGCGGCGGCTCGACAAGACGCTCGAGCTGCTCCGGAGCGCCGGCGTGCACGCGAACGGGATCGTCGTCGAGACCGACCCGGTCTCGGCGCTCCGCGACGCGATCGACCAGCTGGAGCCGCACGAGGTGATCGTCTCGACGCACCCGCAGCAGAAGTCGGGCTGGCTACGGCGCAACGCGGTCGAGCAGATGCGCCGCGTCGCGGGCGAGCTGCCGTTCCGGCACCTCGTCGTCGACATCGGCGCCGAACAGGCGTCCGCGAACGTGCTCGTGGTCGCGAACGAGACGGTGCTCGGCTCGCCCCTCCTCGACGAGATCCGCGGGCGCGCCGCGCAGAGCCCATCCGGGTTCCTGATCATCGCGCCGCAGGGCGACTCGGAGGGAAGCTACGAGGAGGCGGAGAAGCGCCTGCTGCGCGCGGTGACGGTGCTACGCAGCGAAGGCATCGAGGCGCACGGCCAGATCTCGCACCCCGATCCGTTCGCCGCCGTGATGCAGACGATGGAGGACGAGCGCGTCGACGAGCTGATCGTCTCGACGTTCCCGAACGCGCGCTCCGGCTGGATGCGCCGCAACCTGCTCGAGCGGCTCCGTGACGAGACGGAGCTGCCGATCACGCACGTCGAGGTCGACGTCCCTGCGGGAGTGAGCGCCTGATGGCCGCGCAGGCGGAGCAGCTCGACCACGGCGTGCACGAGCACCCGCCCGAGCCGCACTACAGCTCGCGGATCTCGCCGAGCATCCTCGGCATGTTCCTCTTCATCGGCTCGGAGATCATGCTCTTCGGCGCGTTCTTCACGGCCTACTTCTTCGTTCGCGTCGTGGCGGGCACGGCGTGGCCGACGCCGCCGTTCCACCTGCCGGTTTTCGTCGCGCTCGTCAACACGTGCATCCTCGTGACGTCGTCGTTCACGATGCACTGGGCGCTGCAGTCGATCAAGCGAGGAAACGTGTTCGGCCTGCGCGCCGGCCTGCTCCTGACCTTCCTCATGGGCCTGACGTTCCTCGTCACCCAGGGACGCGAGTACTCGCGCGTCGGCTTCGCCCCGAAGGACGGCGCGTTCGCGACGATCTTCTACTGCCTCACGGGCCTGCACGGCGCCCATGTCTTCGTCGGCCTGTCGATCCTGCTCTTCATGACGATCAGGGCGTTTCGGGGGCACTTCTCCCCGGAGCACCATCACGGTGTGGAGATCGGCGGGATCTACTGGCATTTCGTCGACGTGATGTGGATCGTCGTGTACCTCACCGTCTACATTCTCTGATGCGCAACCCGCTCCGCAGCGAGTCGGAGGCGTTTCGGTTCCTGCTCGTGGTGATCGTCGGCGCGCTCGTGATCGTCGGCGGCGCGTACCTCAACACCTGGCTCGGCGTCGCGGCTGCGGTGCTCGCGGTCGCCGGCATCGTCTGGTGGCTGATGCAGGAGGCGCTGCCGGGCGTCGTGGAGCCCGCGCACAAGGTCGACTCGTCGACGCCGCCCGGCGGGACCCGCGTCCTCGTCGTCGCCATGCCCGGGACCTCGTCGGTGACCGTCGCCGCGGACGCGACGGAGATCGTCATCACGGTTCCTGCGCTCGCGTCGAAGCTCGAAGCGGCGACCGGCGCCGTCGACGACCGCCGCGCCGACGCCGAGCAGACGGCGCTCTCACTCACGCGGCGCCTCTCGCGCCCGGGCGTCTCGGTGCGCGGCGAAGTCGGAGCCGATGACCCGTGGCTCGCCACCGAGGACGCACTCCGCACCTTCGGCGCCGACGCGATCGTTGTCGCCGGCGACCCCGAGGTCGCGGAGCAGATCCGCGGCCGCGTGACCGTCCCGGTCACCGAGTCGTAGCCAAGACCCGAACCTGGTTTAAACCAGGTTCGGGTCGTCGGGCTCAGAGCACCCGCCGGTAGCGGAGCTCGTCGACGGCGAGGCCCAGGAGCTCGTCCTGCTTGCGGGTGCCGTCGAGCGCCCAGCCTTCGCGCTCGTAGAAGCGCCGTGCCCGCGGGTTGTCCTCGAGCACGTAGAGGATGGCGGTCGTGTACCCCGCGCGCTGCATTGCTTCGACACCGACGCGCAGCAGCGCCGGGCCGGCGCCCGTGCCCCACGCCTCCGGGAGGGCGTAGATCGCGTACAGCTCGCCCTCCGCGTCGTCGTCGCGGCTCGGCCCGACCGACACGAACGCAACGATGCGGCCGCCGGCCTCGACGACGTGTACTTCGACGCGCTCGTTCGCGAGGATGCGCGTCCACATTGCGACGTCCGGCTGCCGCTGCGCGAGCCGCTCGGAGCCGAACACATGCTCGTACGCCGCCTGCCAGCTGCGCGCGTGTACCTCCGCGATTTCGGCGGCGTCGCCGGGCCGCGCGCGCCGCACGTCCAAGGCGGCGCTACTTGCCGGCGGAGGTGGCGACGAACTTCGCCACGGCGTCGATCTGCTCGGGCGTGAGCGTGCCCTTGAACGCCGGCATGACGCCACCGCCGACCTCGACCTGGTGCTTCACGATCGGCTCGGACGGCTTCAGGTCGTCGAGGTTCGGGCCGATCGTCCCGCTCGCGCCCGCCGCCTTCAGCGTGTGGCAGCTCGCGCAGTTGGCCGAGAAGATCGACTTGCCGTCGTTGCCGGCGGGCGGCGCGGCTGCGGCACCCGGGACGCCGGCCGTTGCGGCGACGTACGCGGCGACGTCCTGGGCGTCCTGGCCCGTGACGAGGTTCTTCGGCATCGGCGGGGACGGCTGGCGGATCTGGTCGAGGACGACGTTCTGGATCGTGCTCTGCTTGAAGCCCTGCTTGCGGTCGGCCGCGAACGCGTCGTCGAGGTTCGGGCCGGTCGTCCCGTGCGACCCGGCGGCGGCGAGCACGTGGCAGCCGGCGCACTTCTCGGTGTAGAGCTTGCCGCCGTTCTGCTGGTCGCCGGCGGTCGCCTTGCCGCCCGTGCCGCAACCCGCCCCCGAGAGGACCAGCACGGCCAGCGCGAGCGCGCCGAAAAGCGGTTGGGCTCGCCGCACTACGCCGGAGGGGCGCTGCCCGTGGTTCCCAGCTTCGAGACCGCTTCGTCGCGCGTCGGGTAGATCGTGAAGACCCGATCGAGACCCGTGATCTCGAAGATCTTCGTGATGTTCCGGTCGCTGCAGACGAGGGAGAGCTGGCCGTCGTTCGAACGGAGGCGCTTGACGCCGCCGACGAGCACGCCGAGCGTCGTCGAGTCGATGAACGTCGTGTTCGAGAAGTCGACGACGACGTTCTTCCCGCCCTGCCCGATCACCTCGAGCAGCTGCTGCTTGAACTCCGGAGCCGTGTACAGGTCGACCTCGCCCGCGAGCGAGATGACGTACTGGTCGTCGCTCAGCTGCTCGGTCTTGATGTCGAAGTTCATGCTCTCAGTCCCCCCGCGCTTGGTGTCGGTCGGCCCGGATACTACTTTTTCTTCTTCGACGGAGCAGCAGGTGCGGGTGTCGGCGAGAGCTGCTTGATCAACGCCTCGATCTGGCTCCGGCTCGTCGACTCCGGGTTCAGCTTGAGGTAGCGCTTGTACGCGGTGACGGCGGAGGTGTAGTTCCCCGCCTGCTGCGCGGCCTGCGCCAGCGAGAACCAGGCGTTCGAGTCGTTCGGGGTGAGCTTCGTCACGGCCTCGTACGAGGCGACCGCGCCGTTGTAGGCGAGCTGCGTGCGCTGCTGGAGATCCTGCACAGCTGCGTCGGCGCGCTGCGCCTCGACCTGCTCGACCTGGTTCGTGCCAAGCGCGGTGCCGAGCTTCCCCGTCGGCAGGAACGACTGGCTCGGGGTCAGGAGCTGCCGGTTCTGGTACGCGGCCTGGTACTGCTGCACGTAGTCCGTCGCCTGGTTCATTTGGAGGCCCGCGAGCTCGCTGAGCGACTTCACGTCCTTCGGCTTCATGCTCGTGTACTGCTGGAGCGCGCTGATCGCGTTGCCGTTGTCGCCCTTCGACTCGTACGCCGTCGCCAGCTCGCGGAAGCCCTGCGGATCCTGCGGGTGGTCCTTGATGTGCTTCTGCGCCTTCGAGACCGGATTGCCGCCCCGATGGAAGATGTTCAAGCCCTGGAAGAGCTGGTCGAGCCCGCCGCCCGAGCCCGAGCCGACGCCGAGAAACGCGAACGTGATCGCGAAGAGCACCGCGAGGATCACGTAGACGAACTTCGCGCGCTTGCGAAGCTTCATGAAGAAGAGGTCCTGGTTCGGGTTGCCGCCGGCCGCGTGCCCGCGGCGCTTGGTCTGGCGGCGCGCGGGCGTCTTCGCCGGCTGCGTGCCCGCCTTGCCCTGCTTGGCCTTAGCCTTTACCGCCGCGCGTGCCATCGGCCGCTCAGAGTAGCGCCTCCCGCGGCGCCGACTGGCGGCGCTCCATGAGGACGGAGAGCCAGATCGAGCCCTCGAAGAGCAACATGAGCGGCACCATCTCCATCGTCGTCGTGATCGGGTCGACGCCGGGGAGGGCGACCGCGATGGCCGCCATCGTCACGTAGCCGATGCGCCGGTTGCGGCGCAGCTTCGCGGAGCTGAGGACACCGATCCGCACGAGGCCGAGGATGACGATCGGCGTCTCGAACACGATCGTCACGGCGAACAGGACGACGGAGGCGAAGGAGAGGTAGTCCCGCGCCCGGATCTGGATCGCATAGAGGTGCGAGTCGTAGTTCGTCAGGAAGTGGACGGCGGCGGGCAGCGCGACGAAGTAGCCGAACGCGAGCCCGCCCGCACCGAGGAACGCGGCGAACGCGGCGAGCCCGACGACGACGCGCTGCGTGTGCTGCGCGAACGCCGGTGCGAAGAACGACCACAGCTGGTAGAGCACGACCGGCAGGGCGAGCAGGAAGCCGGCGTAGAGGCTGATCCACATCGACGTCAGAAACGGCTCCGCCGGGCTCAGCGTCGTGAGCTTGCGGTGATTCGACGGCAGGGCATCCTCGAGCCAGCGAACGAGATGCCCGTGCACCACGTAGGCCGCGACGAAGCCGACCGCGATCGAGATCAGCGAGATGACGATGCGCGCCCGCAACTCGCCGAGGTGCTCGACGAGCGTCGCCTCCTCGCCGTGCGAAAGGCGCCGAGGAAGCTTCTTCATCGTCGCTTAGACGGTGTCGTGCTCGCGGGTGCCTGTGGAGGCGGCAACGGTCTCGGGCGCCTTCGGCGCCGGCAGCTCGGGCGCGACGTCTTCGTCGTCGTCGTCCTTACCGGTGATCGCGCTCTTGAACTCGCGCATCCCCTTGCCGAGCGACCGGCCCATCTCCGGCAGCCGCTTGGGCCCGAAGACGAGCAGGACGACGAGCGCGAGGATCAGCAGTTCCCACGGAGAGATCCAACCTGGCATGCCCTGAGCGTAGCGCGTTTCCGTCGCCGCGCCAGAGCGAACGGCGCTCGTGGCGAGTGGCTCGAATGCACGCGGCGCAGGATCCGTTGAGCCGCGGCCCGGCGAATCGGGGAACCGACGGTTCTCCGCTAGACTGAGTGCAAGTTTGTGCGCGGGAAAATCCGTGCTTTTCCGAGAAAAGGACGTCAGTTCGTGGGACTGCTGAAGCTCGAGAACCTCCACGTCGCACTGGAGGACGGGACGGAGATCGTGAAGGGCGTCGACCTCGAGGTCGACGTCAACGAGGTGCACGCCGTCATGGGGCCGAACGGCTCCGGGAAGAGCACGCTCTCGTACGCGATCATGGGGCACCCGGCGTACCAGATCACCGAGGGCCGGATCCTCGTCGACGGCGAAGACGTGACCGAGCTGGCGGCGAACGAGCGCGCCGAGCGCGGCCTCTTTCTCGCGTTCCAGTATCCGCACGCGATCCCCGGTGTGACCGTCACGAGCTTCCTGCGCAGCGCGATCAACTCGATCCGCAAGGCGCGGAACGGCGGCGTCGAGAACCCCGTGCCGATCCCCGAGTTCCGGAAGGAGCTCCTCGACCAGATGGACCGGCTGAAGGTGAGCCGCGAGCTCGCGTCGCGCTATCTGAACGACGGCTTCTCCGGCGGCGAGAAGAAGCGCGTCGAGATCCTGCAGATGGCGATGCTGAAGCCGCGCATGGCGGTGCTCGACGAGACCGACTCGGGCCTCGACATCGACGCGCTCCGCGTCGTCGCAGGCGGCGTGAAGGAGCTTGTCGGCCCGGAGATGGGCGCGCTCGTCATCACGCACTACCAGCGCATCCTCGACTACATCACACCGGATCACGTGCACGTGTTCGTCGACGGCCGCATCGTCGAGTCCGGCGGGCCCGACCTCGCGAAGCAGCTCGAGGCCGACGGCTACGACCCGTTCATCACCGCAACTGTTGGGAGCGACGCGTAATGGCACAGACCGAGAGCGAGATCGTCGAGGGGATCGGCTCCGACTATGCGATCAAGTACGGGTTCTCCGTCACCGAGGACTACTTCTTCAAGTCCGGCCGCGGTGTGTCGCACGAGCTCGTCGACGCGATCTCGTCGCACAAGAACGAGCCCGACTGGATGCGCGAGTTCCGGCACAAGAGCCTCGACTACTTCTACGCGCGCCCAATGCCCGAGTGGGGCGGCAACCTCGGTGACATCGACTTCGACAACATCTTCTACTACATCAAGCCGACCGAGAATCAGGCGAACTCGTGGGAGGACCTGCCGGCCGACATCAAGGACACGTGGGACAAGCTCGGCATCCCCGAGGCGGAGAAGAAGTACCTCGCCGGCGTCGGCGCGCAGTACGAGTCCGAGGTCGTCTACCACAAGCTCCAGGAGAGCCTCGAAAAGAAGGGCGTCATCTTCCTCGACACCGACACGGCGCTCCGTGAGCACGAGGATCTCTTCCGGCAGTACTTCGGGACGATCATCCCGCAGAACGACAACAAGTTCGCAGCGCTGAACTCGGCTGTGTGGTCGGGCGGCTCGTTCATCTACGTGCCGCCGGGTGTGCAGATCGAGATGCCGCTCCAGGCGTACTTCCGCATCAACGCGGAGAACATGGGCCAGTTCGAGCGCACGCTGATCCTCGTCGACGAGGGTGCGTACGTGCACTACGTCGAGGGCTGCACCGCGCCGATCTACTCGACCGACTCGCTGCACTCCGCTGTCGTCGAGATCGTCGTCAAGGACGGCGCCCGCTGCCGCTACACGACGATCCAGAACTGGTCGAACAACGTCTACAACCTCGTCACGAAGCGCGCGGTCGCGTACAAGGACGCGACGATGGAGTGGGTCGACGGGAACCTCGGATCGAAGCTGACCATGAAGTACCCGGCGATCTGGCTCATGGGCGAGCGCGCGCACGGCGAGGTGCTGTCGATCGCGTTCGCCGGCAAGGGCCAGCATCAGGATGCGGGCGGCAAGGCAGTGCACGTCGCGCCGCACACGACGTCGGTGATCACGTCGAAGTCGATCTCGAAGAACGGCGGCCGCGCGGGGTACCGCGGGCTGCTCGAGGTTGCGAAGGGCGCGACCGGCGCGAAGTCGAAGGTCGTCTGCGACGCGTTGATCCTCGACGAGGAGTCGCGCTCCGACACGTATCCGTACATGAAGATCGAGGAGGACGAGGTCGACATCGGCCACGAGGCGACGGTGTCGAAGATCGGCGAGGAGCAGCTCTTCTACCTCATGTCGCGCGGCCTCTCCGAGTCGGAGGCGTCGGCCATGATCGTCAGCGGCTTCGTCGAGCCGATCACGAAGGAACTGCCGCTCGAGTACGCGGTCGAGATGAACCGGCTGATCCAGCTCCAGATGGAAGGCTCGGTCGGTTGATCGACGTCACGCGCGTCGACTACATCCGGGTTCCGGTCGACGACATCGAGAAGGCGAAGGAGTTCTACGGGCAGGTGCTCGGCCTGCCGCAGAACACGAAGCTCGACCACGAAGACTGGGTCGAGTACGAGGCGAGCAATGTCACGCTGGCCGTGATGACGCCGCACACGCACGACTACGAGTTCGTGCCGCTGCCGCCGGCGACGATCGCGCTCGGCGTCCCCGACGTCGCGGCGGCGAAGTCGCAGCTCGAGGCAGCGGGCGTCGCCGTCGGCGACGTCTGGGACTCGGGGGTCTGCCGCGGCGCCGGCATCAGCGATCCGGCCGGCAACCGCATCCTCCTCCATCACCGTTACGCGCCGTATGAGCAGTAGAGCCGACGCAGTAGCGGCCTACGAGGCCCTGCCGCTCCCGGACACGACCGAGGAGCACTGGCGCTTCACGGACCTGCGCGGCTTCGATCCGGAGAGCTTCGCCTCGGGCGGAGAAGCGGTGACAGGCACTGGGACAATGCTCGAGTTGGACGTGGCTGGTTACGTCACCGTGACCGAGGGCGGCATCGACATCTCGCAGGCGCCGGACGGTGTCACCTTCGCGCCGCTCACCGACGACAACGACCGGCTCTATTCGCTCGTCGGCTGGGACGAGAAGTTCGCCGCGCACAACGCGGCCATGTGGAAGAACGGGCTCCTCGTCGTCGTGCCGAAGGGCGTGCAGCTCGAGAAGCCGCTCTACGTGCGCATCGCGGTCACCGGCCAGACGTTCTGGCGCCTCGTCGTCGTCGCGGAGGAAGGCTCCCGCGCGTCGCTGATCGAGGAGTACGCGTCGCCCGCAACCGACACCGCCGCGTACTCGAACGCCGTCACCGAGCTCTTCGTCGAGCAGGGTGCGAAGCTCGAGTACGTGTCGCTCCAGAATCTCTCGACCGAGACGTGGCACTTCGCGTCGCATCACGCGCGCGTCGAGCGCGACGGCGAGCTCGACTGGGTCGCAGGCGGCTTCGGCTCGAAGAAGGGGAAGACGCGCATCCAGAACGACCT
>JANMQZ010000194.1:0-22357 GCA_031370755.1 Actinomycetes bacterium | reverse complement strand
TTGCCGGTGAGCATCGCGCTGGCCGGCCAGAGGATCACGTGCTGCCGGCGGAACGCGATGCCGACCTCGAGCAGCGCGCACGTGAGAAGCGCGATGAGGATCTGCGCGATCGAGACGCGGAACCTGAACTCGACCTGGCCGAGCACCTGCAGCGACGTGATCACCGCCGCGAGATGGAGCCGAGGGTCGCTCAGCTTCGGCAGCAGGACCGGATACGGCGTGCCCCGAATCACGAGCGTCGGGCGGCCGGCGGCGGGTGCGGCTTGCGCGCTCATCGCCGCCGTCATGCTACTGACGCCCTGCGGGCATTACGAGTCCGTCAAGATGCAGGCATGAAGCTCGCGCAGGCACAGGCCATGGTCGACCACGTCGTCTCCGAGGCGGCGGGGCCGGTCTCCGTTTTCGTCGCCGACGATCACGGGGAGCTCGTCGCCGCCGCGACGATGGACGGTGCGGCGCCCGACACGCGGCTGAACGCGCAGCGGAAGGCGTACACCGCCGCGCGCAGCGACGCGCGCGCGACGTCGCAGCTCGCCGAGAAGGTGCGCGACAACCCCGCGGAGCGGGCGAGCTTCGATCCGTTCTTCACGTTCTTCCTCGGCGGCGTCGCTGCGTTCGACGGCGACACGCGAGTCGGCGCCGTCGGCGTCAGCGGGCTGCCGGGCGAGGTCGACGAGCAGCTCGCGCGCGCGGCGATCGAGGCCGCCGGGCTGGGTTTGGCTCCCGCGTAGCGGGTGCCTGACCCAGCTTTTCAAAAAGCGGTGCCAGGCACCGCTTCGCGGAGCCAGGCACCTAGAGGGAGACGGGCTCGCCGGTCGTGGCCGAGCGGTGGAGCGCCTCGAGCGTGCGTGCCTGGCCGATCGCGTCGTCGCGCCCGAGCAGGAGTTCCGCCTCGCCGCGGATCGCGTCGCTCACGTTCTCGAGCTCGAGCCGGTAGGAGTCCTCGCGCTCGACCTCGATGTGCTCGACGGCGCCGTCGCGATGCAGCTCGATCACGGGCTCGTTGCAGTGCCACGGGTCGTCGAGGAAGAGCGAGCCCTCGCTGCCGATCGCCTCGAGCTCGTCCCGCTCGGGCATCGCGGTGCCGCAGTCGAAGAGCGCGATCACGTCGCCGGGGAAGCGGAGCGTCCCGCCGAACACCCAGTCGGTGCCCGACGGCCCGAACCACGCGTGCCCGTACGCAGTCTCCGGCTCGCCGCCTAGGAGGCGCGAGCCGCTCACGCAGTAACAGCCCACGTCCATCAGCGAGCCGCCCTCGACATCGGTGCGGAGGCGGATGTTGTCCTCGTCGTACAGCGTGTAGCTGAACGCGCTGCGCACGAGCCGCAGCTCGCCGATCGCGCCCTCGTCGAGGAGCGCGCGCACCTTCTTCGTCTGCGGATTGTGGCGGTACATGAACGCCTCGCTCAGAAACCGGCCGGTGCGGTCGGCTGCGTCGAACGCCGCTGCGACCTCGTCCGCGTGCCGAGACATCGGCTTCTCGCAGAGCACATGCTTGCCGGCCTCGAGCGCGCGGATCGACCACTCGCAGTGCATCGTGTTCGGCAGCGAGATGTAGACGGCCTCGATGTCGGGGTCGGCGAGCAGCGCGTCGTAGGAGCCGTAGGCGCGTTCGATCCCCCATTCGCGCGCATACGCGTCGGCGCGGGCCTGGTCGCGGCTCGCGACGGCGACGAGGTCGACCTTCGGCGACGCCTTCGCACCGGGGATCAGCTTCCGGTTGATGTCGGCGGTGGAGATGATCCCCCACTTGACTGCGAGAGCCTGTTTCACGATGAAGCTCGTCGATCCCGGTGCGACGGCCGAGTGCGAGGCAAGGACGCAGGGAGCCCCGATAGTGGGACTATCGGGGCGACCGAGGACGCGGCCTCGTGCCGGCCGACGCGGCGGGGCGCCTCAGTCGTCATTGTGAAACAGGCTCTCAACCCCACGACGCCTCCTTCATCGGCCGGAACGCCGTCTCGAGAATCCGCATCCCGCGCGGGCGGGTGAGCACGAAGAGCACGACCTCGGCGACGTCCTCGCCGGTCATCATTCCCTCGAGCGCGTCCTGCGGCCGGCCGTACCCCTCGGCGAGCGCGAAGTCGGTGGCGACGCCGCCGGGGCAGACGTTCGTCGCGCGGATGCCGAGTGGGCGCAGCTCGCCGTCGAGCGCGCGCGTCAGGCCGACCTGGCCGAACTTCGACGCGCAGTACACCGCCTCGCCGGGGAAGCCGCGGCGCCCGGCCTCCGACGCGAGCGTGATCACGTCGGCCGCGGACGATTTCTTCAAGTGCGGCAGCGCCGCGCGAATCGTGTAGATCGTCCCCTTGAGGTTGACGTCGATCATCTGCTCGATGTGCTCGAGCGGCTCCTCGCCGAACGGGTGGTACGAGCCGACGCCGGCATTCGCGACGACGATGTCGAGCCCGCCGAAGCGGTCGACGGTCGCAGCCACCGCCGCCTCGACCTGACCGATGTCGCGCACGTCGCAGGTGAGCCCGGCCGCGTCGGGGAGGCCGAGGTCGCTGCCTCGCCGCGAGGCGAGACCGAGCTTCACTCCGTGTGCCGACAGCGACCGCGCGACCGCTGCACCGATTCCCGCGCTCGCCCCGGTGACGAACGCAACCTTGCCCTCGAGCATCAACGTTCCCTCCTTGGAAGACGACGCGTAGTATCGCGAACCAATGGGTGAGATCGGCGTCGGGATGCTCGGTTACGCGTTCATGGGCAAGGCGCACTCGAACGCGCTGAAGAAGATCGCGTACATGACGTGGCCACCGCCGCTCGTGCCGCGGCTCGTCGGCATCGCGGGCCGCAACGCGGAGGCGGTCGGCGAAGCCGCGACGCGCTACGGCTACGACTACGCGACGACCGACTGGCAGGAGCTGATCTCCGACGACCGCATCGGCCTCTTCGACAACGGCGGCCCGAACTCGCTCCACGCGGAGCCGACGATCGCCGCCGCGGAGGCCGGGAAGCACGTGATCTGCGAGAAGCCGCTCGGCCGCGATGCCGCTGAGAGCTTCGAGATCTGGCAGCGCGTGGCCGCGACAGGCGTGAAGCACCTCTGCGCGTTCAACTACCGCTTCGTGCCGGCCGTCCGCCTCGCCCGCGAGATGATCGAGGCCGGCGAGCTCGGTGAGATCCGGCATTTCCGCGGCCGCTATCTCCAGGACTGGGGCGACGACCCGTCGCTCGACACGTGGCGCTTCCAGCCGGACGCGGCAGGCTCAGGCGCGCTCGGCGACCTCGGCGCGCACGTCATCGATCTCGCGCGCTACCTGAACGGCGAGATCGCGTCGGTTGCCGGCCTCGTGAAGACGTTCCTGCCCGGGCGGCAGGTCGACGATGCGATCGAGGCGACGGTCGAGTTCGACAACGGCTCCGTCGGGACGATCGAGTCGACGCGCCTCGCACTCGGACGCCGCAACGCGCTCCAGTGGGAGATCAACGGCTCGAAGGGGTCCCTCGCGTTCGACATGGAGCGTCTCAACGAGCTGCAGGTCTTCCGGGACGACGGCGACCGCGCGCGCGGGTTCAAGACCGTGCTCGTGAGCGAAGGCAACCATCCGTTCTGGGAGCACTGGTGGCCGCCGGGACACATCATCGGCTGGGGCGAGACGTTCGTCCACGAGCTCCACCACCTGCTGAAGGCGATCGCCGACGACACCGATGTCGCACCGTACGGCGCCACGTTCGAGGACGGCTACCGCGCCGCCGAGGTGTGCGATGCGATCGTGCGCTCGAGCGGCAGCGGGCAGCGCGAGCAGCTGTCCTACAAGTCTCTCTAGGTTCTTAGAACGACTTCGAGCGCGGTGCCACGCCCCGGCGTCGAGCGGAGCGAGAACCCGCCCTCGATCGACTCGGCGCGCGCGCGCATGTTCTTCAGGCCCTGGCCGGCTTCCGCTTCCTCGCCGTCGAAGCCGTCGCCGTCGTCCGTGACGGTGACGAACCGCTCTCCGAACGGGCGCTGGCCGATCGTCACTTCGGCGCGCGTCGCGTTCGCGTGCTTGCGGACGTTCGCGAGCCCCTCCTGGACGATGCGGAAGATCTCAATCTGCTCGTCGGGAGCGAGGCGGATGGTCCGGTCGACTTCCATCTCCACCTCGAGGCTGCCGTCGGCCGTCAGCACGTCGACGTAGCGGCGGAGCGCTGCGTCGAACGGGGCGGTGCCGCTCGCGGACGAGAGAGCGAGGATCGCGAAGCGCGCCTCTTGCTGCGCGAGGATCGCGGCCTCCTTGATCCGGGGCGCGCACTCCTCGACCGGCGCGCCGGCCTCGAGCATCGACGCGTGCGTCGAGACGGCGAAGAGGTACTGCGCCAGGCCGTCGTGGATCTCGCGCGCGACCCGCGCGCGCTCGTCGGCGACCGCGCGACCGAACTCCGCGAACTGAATCGCGCGCCAGGCGCCGATGAGGAAGACGACGAAGGCGAGCATGCGCAGGAAGTCGCCCTGCGACACGAGCGAGCTCGCGAGGAGCGGCTGGAAGACGAGGTGGAGCGCAGCGAAGAGCATCAGCGTGAAGCCGAGCGCGAGCCAGCGCGCAAGGTCGTCGCCGCGACGCACGAAGCGCATGCCCCAGCCGACGACGGCGACGAGCGTCACGAGCGCCTGGAGCGCGAGTGTGCCCGTGAGGTAGAACGGCTGCTGGTCGTGCGGCGGGTTGAGGCCGGGGAGCGCCGGGCCGAGCGCGCGCAGAAGTGACCAGGCGACGAAGAGGGTGATGCCGGCGGCGGCGACCGCATTTGCGATCGACCAGTCTCGGTACTTGCTGCGGCCGCGCGTGAACGGCGCCGCTGCGATGAGCGCAATGCCGAGGATGCCGCCGATCAGCGCCGACCAGCTCTCGGCGGGCTTGACCTCGTGGCCGCCGAAGTGGGGCCCGATCGCGAAGACCGCGGACGAGAGCGAGGTGACGAAGAAGCCGCTCGCGAGGAGCAGGTCGACGCGGCGCCCTTCGGTCGAGTAGCGGGCGCCTGCGAGCACCGCGACGAGGAGGCCGGCGAGGGCCATCGTCGTCTGGAGGACGAGGCGGAGCTCCGGCAGGTCGTAGGAGGTGCGGAGCACCGGGTAGTTCAGGAACAGGGCCAGGCTGGCGCCGAGCAGGCCGGCGAGGAGGATCTCTCCCCACAGCCAGTTCTGGTATTCGGTCCGCCGCTTGGCCTTGCTCACTTCCCTCTTGTCGGCAGAAGGGTCGCTGCCGATAAGAGGAACCAGTGGCTGCCAGGATCCTCATCGTCGACGACCACCCGCTGACCCGCGAGGCGCTGTCCTCGCTGCTCGGCGCGCACGGCTTCGACGTGTGCGGCAGCGCATCCGACGGGGCCCAGGCGATCCTCGAGGCGGCCCGGCTGCGCCCGGACGTCGTTCTGCTCGACCTCTCGATGCCCGGCCTCGACGGCCAGAGCGCGCTGCCGCGTCTCCGCGAGGCGGCTCCGGACACCGAGGTCGTCGTCCTCACCGCCTCCGGCACCGAGGAGAACCTCCTCGCGGCGATCCGCGCCGGCGCCGCGGGCTACCTCTTGAAGACCGAGCCGCCGGAGCGGATCGCCGCGTTCCTCGACGGCGTCGTGCACGGCGAGGCCGCGCTCTCCGGCACGGTCGCCCGCCGCCTGCTCGAGCAGGTGCGCCACGGCAACGGCCGCGGCGTCGGCGTTCACGACTCGATCGCGGCGACGCTCTCCGCCCGCGAGCTCGAGGTGCTGCTCCTGCTCGACGAGCATCTCGGCACCGACGAGATCGCGAAGCGTCTCTTCATCTCGGAGCACACCGTGCGCTCGCACGTGAAAAGCCTGCTCCGGAAGCTCGGCGTGTCCTCGCGGCGCGAGGCGCTCGAGCATCTCGCCGTCGCTCGCGCCGCCTAGGTCGCATATCCCCCACGGTGGGGGATGCCGTTCACCAGCGCGGGGGCACGAGCGGCCCTGGACTCGAGCCGATCATCTGGTCAGACACCAAGCTTCCTCATGCGAGCGAGGAAAGTTGGCGGAGAGTGAGCGGCAGCGCAAGGGCCCCGAAAGGGGCCTTTTCGCTACCCAAAACCGTCGAGAGCCGCCTGGACGAGGCCTGGGAGCGTGTCCAGCTCGTAGCCACCCTCGAGCACCGCGGCGACGCGGGGCCCGAGCGCGCCCGACCGCTGGGCCAGCTCGCGGAAGCCGTCCTCGGTGACGCGCATCTCCGCGAGCGGGTCGTCCTCGTGTGCGTCGAAGCCCGCCGAGACGAGCACGAGCTCCGGTGCGAAGCGCGCGACCGCCGGCTCGACCGTCTCCTCGAACGCGCGCAGGTACTCCGCATCGCCGGACCCGGCCCTGAGCGGGATGTTGATCGACGTCTCGGCCTGATCGTCGGGGCCGCCCGTGCCGGGATAGAAGGGCCACTGGTGCATGGATACGAAGAGCACCGAGTCGTCGCCGCGGAAGATCGCGTCCGTCCCGTTGCCGTGGTGCACGTCCCAGTCGACGATCGCGACGCGCTCGATGCCGAGCTCGCGCTGTGCGACGCGGGCGGCAACGGCGATGTTGTTGAAGACGCAGAAGCCCATCGCGCGCTCCCGCAAGGCGTGATGCCCCGGCGGGCGCACGAGTGCGAAGCCGCCGTTCAGCGCAGCCTCGATCGCCGTGCCGGCGGCGAGCAGGGCCGCCTCGTACGTCGAGGCGGTTGCCATCGTGTCGTAGTCGAGCCACTCCGGCGCCTCGACGCGCCGCACGTGCGCGATGTGCTCAGCCGTGTGACAGAGCCGCACGTCGTCCTCGCTCGCCGCGCGTCCCTCCGTCCAGTTCTCGAAATGCTCGAGGAGCACGGCGAGCCGCTCGGGCCGTTCGGGATGGACACCGGTGGGGTGCAGGCGCGCGAACGCCGGATGCGTCAGGACGTCGATCGGACGATCTGGTCGAGCTCGGCGAGCGAAGCGACGCCGGGCCGCGCGCGGCCGAGCAGGTAACAGAGGAGCGGCGCATTCGTGCGCACGCCGCTCGAGTGGGCCGCGAGCGCCGCCAGCTCGAGCACGGAGTCGATCTCCTCGGGTGAGAGCTCGAGTGCGTCGCGGTCGATGCCGGTCGCGTCGGCCAGCGCGTCCGCGCGCTCTGCGAGCCACTCGTTCACGCGACGGAGGCTAGTCGCTCGGCGACGCCGTCGAGCCCGAGCTTCCTGAAGTAAGGAGACGCCTCCGCCCAGTGCGGTGTCTGGTCCTTGAGGGGAGGAAGGGGAGCGGAGGCGTCCATTTGGGCTATTCGCCTGAAGAGGCGCAAATCCTCCGCCTCCGATGCGAACCTGCCGGCGGCCAGCACCTCCTCGAGCGTCCGGTGCTCGGCGAGGATCTCCGCCGCCCTCTTCGGCCCGATGCCGCGCGCGCCCGGGAGCTTGTCGGACGGGTCGCCGCGCAGCGCGATCAGGTCGGGTACCTGCTCTGGGTCGACGCCGTAACGGACGCGCACCTCGTCCGGGTCGATGCGCGCGACCTCGCTCACGCCCTTCGTCGGAGCGAGCACCGTGACGCGGTCGCTGACGAGCTGGTACGCGTCGCGATCCGAGGTGGCGACGAGCACCGGCCCCGGCCACGTCTGCGCGGCAGCCGCGAGGAAGTCGTCCGCCTCGTAGCCGGGCGCTTTCGCGACGAGGAAGCCGAGCTTCTCGCACACGGCCGGCAGGAGCGCGAGCTGCTCGAGCAGCGGCTCCTCGAAGACGCGGCCCGACTGGTACGACTCGTACGCCTGATGGCGGTACGTCGGGGTCTCGAGCGAGTCCCAGCCGACGAGCACCGCGCCCGGCCGCTCGGCCTGCCAGAGCCGCATCATCATGTTCGTGAAGCCGACGACGGCGTTCAGCGCGATCGTCTTCGGCAGGCCGTGGTAGGCGCGGTGGGCGAACGAGTCGCCGTCGACGGCAAGGAGGGCGCTCAGAGCGATTCCTCGAGCTCGAGGATCTTCGCCATCAGCCGCTTGGTCGCCTCGACTGCCGCCTCGCCGAGCTCGCGGCCGCGCAGGTCGTCGATCGCGACGGGCGCTCCGTAGGCGACGCGGATCTTCCCGAGCCGAAGCAGCTTGTCGGTTCCCGCAACCGCCGCCGGCACGAGCGGGACGCCGGCCTCGAGCGCAATCCGCGCGGCGCCGGTGCGCGGGCGCGCCTCGAAGCGCTTGACGAGCCCCTTCGTGCGCCGCGTCCCCTCGGGGAACATCGTCACCGGGTGGCCTTCGCGGGCGAGGCGCACGGCGGTCTCGATCGCGGCGACGTCGCGCTGGCCCCGGCGAACCGGAAATGCACCCACTCCGTTCAGGATCAGCGTCAGCGGCCACCAGTAGAGCTCCGACTTCGCCATGAAGCGCAATTGCCGCTTCGGCCAGAGCGGCAGGCCGAGCGGCCACGGGTCGAAGCTCGAGACGTGGTTGCAGGCGAGCACGCAGCCCCCGGCCGCCGGAACGTTATCCACGCCTCGCGCCCGCAGCCGGTAAAGGCCCTTGAGGACAGGCCAGGAGAGGACGCCGATGAGGTTGTAGAGAGGGCTCGGCCGCATCCGAGGAGTATTCATCACCTTGACACCCCGGTATCGTGGCCCGCCGGTGGCCGAGAACAAAAAGGACAAACGCCTCGTCATCGTCGAGTCTCCGGCAAAGGCACGGACGATCAAGGGCTTCCTCGGCGACGAGTACATCGTCGAGTCGAGCGTTGGTCACATTCGTGACTTGCCCGAGCGCGCGGCCGACATTCCGGAGGAATTCAAGAAGGAGAAGTGGGCTCGGCTCGGCGTCGACGTCGAGCACGACTTCCTGCCGCTCTACATCGTCGACCCGGACAAGAAGAAGAAGGTCAGTGAGCTGAAGAAGCTCCTGAAGGAGTCGTCCGAGCTCCTGCTCGCAACGGACGAAGACCGCGAAGGCGAGGCGATCGCCTGGCATCTGCTCGAGGTGCTGCAGCCGAAAGTGCCCGTCCGGCGCATGGTCTTCCACGAGATCACGAAGGAAGCGATCACCAAGGCGCTCGGCGAGACGCGCGAGATCGACGAGCGGCTCGTGAACGCGCAGGAGACCCGCCGCATCCTCGACCGCCTCTACGGCTACGAGGTGTCGCCGGTCCTCTGGAAGAAGATCACGCGCGGCCTCTCCGCCGGGCGCGTGCAGTCGGTCGCGACGCGGCTCGTCGTCGAGCGCGAGCGCGAGCGGATGGCGTTCCGCGCGGCCCAGTGGTGGGACATCGAGGCGACGTTCGACCCGGAGACCTTCCAGGCGCGGCTCGTCTCGGTTGACGGCAAGCGCGTCGCCCAGGGCCGCGACTTCGGTCCGGACGGCAAGCTGCGGCACGACGACGCGCTCCAGCTCGACGAGGACGGCGCGCGGGGCCTCGCCGACCGTCTCAAGGATTCGCCGTTCGCCGTTTCGCGGCGCGAGCAGAAGCCGTACTCGCGCCGGCCGAGCGCGCCGTTCATCACGTCGACGCTGCAGCAGGAGGCGAGCCGCAAGCTCCGCTACTCCGCGCAGACGACGATGCGCATCGCGCAGCGCCTCTACGAGAACGGCTACATCACGTACATGCGTACCGACTCGACCACGCTGTCGGAGTCGGCGCTCGGCGCGGCGCGGCGCCAGGCGACTGAGCTATACGGCGCGGAGTACGTGCCGGACAAGCCGCGCACGTACGAGCGCAAGGTGAAGAACGCGCAGGAGGCGCACGAGGCGATCAGGCCGTCGGGCGACTCGTTCCGCACGCCCAAGGAGCTGCAGGGCGAGCTCAACCGCGACGAGTTCGCGCTGTACGAGCTGATCTGGATGCGCACGATCGCGTCGCAGATGAAGGACGCGGCCGGCCAGACGGTTTCGCTGCGCATCGCCGGCACCTCGTCGTCCGGTGAGAAGGCGGAGTTCGGCGCGTCCGGGACCGTGATCACGTTCCGCGGCTTCCTCGCGGCGTACGAGGAGAGCCGCGACACCGACGACACGGTCGACGAGGACGAGCGGCGCCTGCCGAACGTCGCCGAAGGCGACGCGCTCGAGCTCGTCGAGCTCGAGCCGCAGGGGCATGAGACGAATCCGCCGCCGCGGTACACGGAGGCGACGCTCGTGCGCACGCTCGAGGAGCTCGGCATCGGGCGCCCGTCGACGTACGCGTCGATCATCGGCACGATCCTCGACCGCGGCTACGTGTTCAAGCGAGGCACCGCGCTCGTCCCCTCGTTCCTCGCGTTCTCGGTCGTCACGCTGCTCGAGCAGCACTTTGGACGGCTCGTCGACTACGGCTTCACGGCCTCGATGGAGGACGACCTCGACCGCATCGCCGCCGGCGAGGAGCAGCGCGTCGACTGGCTGCGCCGGTTCTACTTCGGCCAGAACGACGGCAAGGGCCTGCACGAGCTCGTCTCCGATCTCGGTGCGATCGACGCGAAGGAGATCAACTCGATCCGGCTCGACGGCGACAGCGGCATCGTGATCCGCGTCGGACGCTACGGCCCGTATCTCGAGCGCGGCGAGCAGCGCGCGAACATCCCGGAGGATCTCGTGCCCGACGAGCTGACCGTCGAGAAGGCGCAGGAGCTGCTCGACCAGCCGTCGGGCGACCGCGACCTCGGCACGCATCCAGAGACCGGCCGCGAGATCGTCGCGCGGACGGGCCGCTACGGCCCGTACGTGACGGAGGTCGTCGAGGAGGGCTCGAAGGACAAGCCGCACACCGCCTCGCTCTTCAAGTCGATGTCGCTCGACACGATCACCTTCGAGGATGCGCTCCAGCTGCTCGCACTGCCACGCGTCCTGGGCGTCGGCCCCGACGGCGAGGAGGTGGCGGTTCGCAACGGCCGTTACGGGCCGTACGTGCAGCATGGGAAGGAGACGCGGTCGCTCGAGTCGGAGGAGCAGCTGCTCACAATCTCGCTCGAGGAGGCGCAGGCGCTGCTCGCGCAGCCGCGCCAGCGGCGGGGCCGCGGCCAGGCGAAGCCGCCGCTGAAGGAGCTCGGCCCCGATCCCGTCACGGGCAAGCCTATGGTCGTGAAGGAGGGCCGCTTCGGCCCGTACGTGACCGACGGCGAGACGAATGCGAGCCTGCGGCAGGGTGACGACCCCGAGTCGCTGACCGTCGAGCGGGCCCAGGAGCTCCTCGCCGACCGCCGCGCGCGGGGCCCGGCGAAGAAGCCGGCGAGAAAGCCCGCCGCGAAGAAGACCGCCGCGAAGAAGCCCGCGGCCAGGAAGCCCAAGTCGTAAAGAGCCAATTTTCGCTCGCCGCCGCGCGTCGTAGACTGTGTCCGGACGGACTCGTTCGCGCGCGCCAAAACCATTTTTCCGGGCCAGCCGGAATCACGAAGCCGCGACGCACGTTTCCCCTGGCAGCCGGAGGATTTGCCTCCTAGAGTGAGAAGGCTTCGTGACGGTCTCCGACGCAAGACCGAAAGGACTGAGCAGGCTCTGACGCAGAATCAGTTGCACGAATTGCTCGAAACCGACCAAGCGCGCGCAATGGTCGAGACCGCGCAGGAGCGGGGCTATCTCGAGCCTGCGGAGCTCGAGGCGTTCGCGGTCGAGCTCGACCTGAACGAGGAGGAGGTCGAGGAGCTGACGACCGAGCTCGAGCGCATCGGGCTCGAGATCACGTCGCCCGCGGCCGCCGCCGCCGCAGAGGAACAGAAGGAAAAGGAGAAGGAGGCGGAGCTCGCCGCCGCCGAGGCCGCCGCAGCGATGAGCGGCGCAGCCGACAGCCTGCAGCTCTTCCTCGCCGACGTGGGCCGGCACAAGCTGCTGACCGCCGCCGACGAGGTCATCCTCGCGAAGCAGATCGAGCGCGGCGACCCGACGGCGAAGCGCCGGATGATCGAGTCGAACCTGCGGCTCGTCGTCTCGATCGCGAAGGGCTACCGGGGCCTGGGCGTCCCGTTCCTCGACCTGATCCAGGAGGGCACGCTCGGCCTGAACCGCGCCGTCGAGAAGTTCGACTGGCGCCGCGGCTTCAAGTTCTCGACGTATGCGACCTGGTGGATCCGCCAGTCCGTGCAGCGCGCGGTCGCGAACCATGCGCGCACGATCCGCGTTCCCGTCCACGTCGTCGAGCGCCAGCAGAAGCTGTCGCGCGCTGCGCGCCGGCTCGAGGTCGAGCTCGGCCGGGAGGCGACGAAGGAGGAGCTCGCGGAGGCGACCGGCCTGCCGATGCAGCACGTCGACGAGGCGCTCGGCGCTGCGCACGCATCGGTCTCGCTGAACCAGACGGTCGGCGCCGACGACGAAGGCGAGCTCGGCGATCTCTTCGCCGACCGCGAGGCCGCCGATCCGTTCGAGGAGGCCGAGGAGTCGCTTCGCCGTCAGGGCGTGCGGCGCGCACTCGACGCGCTTCCTGAGCGCGAGCGGCGCATCCTCGAGCTGCGCTTCGGTTTCGACGGCGAGCCGTGGACGCTCGAGGCGATCGGCCACGAGCTCGACCTGACGCGCGAGCGCGTCCGGCAGCTCGAGGGCCAGGCCCTCGCCCGCCTCGGCGCGTTGCGCGACCTGATCCACGTCGCCGCGTAGCGCGACTTAGAACAGCGACTCGCCCGCCGGCCGGAGCTCCGTCTTCTGCAGCCCTGTCTTGCTGTTGCTCTTTGACACTGATGTCTGACACCGGGCCATGGCCGCGATGATCGCGTCCCGTTCGAGCGGGACGATCTGCAACTCCGCTCCCGGCCTGCGCAGGAACGTTCCGACGAGCAACAGCTCGTCGAGATCCCCACTGGTGTCTGACACCAGGGCATGTCTGCAGGCGGCTAGGCCCGCCTCGATCTCGAGGTGCGCGCCGCCGCCCGGCGGCAGCGCGCGCTCGGCGGCGACGCGGCCGCCGGCGATGAAGAAGGCGCGGGCGTGTCCCGGTTCCGCGGCCGGCGCGACGATGCAGCGCTGCAGTCCGCGCAGGCGGGCGAGCCGCTCGAGCTCGCTGCACACTCGTTCGAGCGCCTGCACCCGGTCGCGAAGCCCCGCGGCGTCCTCGTAGCGACGGGCGTCCGCGAGCTCTGCGAGCCGGCGGCGCAGACGCGGCAGCGCGAGCGACGGCCGCTCGAGCTCGTCTGCACGGAGCGCTCGCGCCGCAAGTTGCGCGCGGCGGCGCGAGCGGATCGGCCCGACCGGCCCTTCCACCGAGGACGAGCACACGCCGTCGCCGCGCTTCCGCAGCCACACGTACCGGTCGGGACGCGCGATCCGCGCGTTCGCGGGCGGCCGCAGCTCGCGGATCACGCGCAACTCCTCGAGCGCAGCCTCAAGCTCGGAGCCGAGCACACGCCACTCGATGCGCTCGACCGCGGCGAGCGCCGCCTCGACCGCCGGCCGCTGCCGGTCGGAGCGGAAGTACGAACGCAGTCGCGCACGCAGGTCACGCGCACGCCCAACGTAGAGCAGCTGATCGTTGCGGTCGTAGAACCGGTAGACACCCGGACGGGGCGGCGCGCCGAAAGCGAGGTGCCGCTTGTCGAACACGCGCCGCGTGCGCGTCGCCGACAGTGCGACGAGCTCGGCGACCGTACGCGCACCGCGCTCCTGCGCGAGCCCGATCAGCGCGAGCAGGACCTCCGCAGTCGCCTGCGCATCGGGAAGCGCGCGATGGCACGGCTGCACCGACGTGCCGAAGAAATAGGAGAGCTGTGCGAGCGAGGCGCGCGGCACTCGGCCCGCAAGCACGCGACGCGCGAGCGCAACGGTGTCGACGACGGGCGCAGCGAGGCGCGACCCGGTCAGCCGCTCCGTCTCGCGGTCGAGAAACCCTAGATCGAAGCGGGCGTTGTGCGCGACGAGCACCGCGTCACCCGCGAAGTTCATGAACCGCTGCACCGCCACCGGTGCGCGTGGCGCTCCGCGCAGCTGTCCGTCGGTGAGCCCGGTGATCGCCGTGATCGTCGCGCCGAGTGGCGTGCCGGGATCGACGAGCGTCTCGAACTCGTCGACGATCTCGAAGCCGACGATCTTGACGGCCCCGATCTCGCAGATCTGCGACGAGCCCGGGCGCAGGCCGGTCGTCTCGAGGTCGACGACGACGTAGGTCGCGTCCTCGAGCAGGAGGTCGACGCCGAGCGGCCGCGCGAGCGCGACCGAGTCGCCGTTCCACGCGAGCCGCGCGTCGGCCTCGACGACCTCGGCGAGGAGCGAGCGGGCGAGCGCCACCGGCGCCTGGCGGAGCGCGAAGAGCCGCCGCGCCGCCTCCTCGGCGATCACCGGCCCGCGCCGCTCCTCGACGAGCGCCACGAGGCGATCGGCGGCGTCTAGCCTCAGTTGCATGGCTGACAGCGTAGGCGAACATACGTTCGTTTTCCAGCTGACCCCGCTCCGCGCAGGCCCCGACGACGCGACGGAACAGGTCTCGCAGGTGCTGCCCGGCGAGCCGCTCCGCCTCGAAGAGACCCGAGACGGCTGGGCCCGCGTCCGCACGGCCTACGACTACCCGGGCTGGCTTCCGGTCGACGCGCTCGGCGGCGGGCCCGACCCCTCCTGGCTCGCCCCACAGGCCGCCGAGCCCCTCGAGGCCGCCCGGAGCCTGCTCGGGGCGCCCTACCTCTGGGGAGGCATGACGGAGCGGGGCATCGACTGCTCAGGCCTCGTCCACATGAGCTTCCGCGCGACCGGGCGGCTCGTCCCGCGCGACGCCGGCGAGCAAGAGGCCGCGGGCACCCCGGTGGCCGAGCCGGAGCCGGGCGATCTCATCTCCTACGGCGAGCCCGCCGACCACATCGCCTTCTGGCTCGGCGGCGGGCGCATCCTCCACTCGACGCAGCGCGAGGGAGTCGACGGCGTCGTCGACGAGCCTGAGCCGGAGGAGCTCCGCCTCCGCCGGCACGCCGTCTTCCGGCTCTGAACGCGTCTCCATCACCGTTCTCACTAGCTTCCCTGGTTCTATCTCTGAAACAATGGCGCGACGCGCCGGAGGCGGGGCTGCTCGCGCGCGCGACAAGGAATCCAGACCGGGAGGTATGTCTTGAACCGTAGGATCCGGTGGAAGTGGCTGGTGACAGCCGCGACCCTCGCCGTTGGCCTCGCGTTTCTTGCGGCGGCATGTGGCGGCGGCGGCAGCAGCAGCACCACGTCTGCGGGAGGCGGCGACACGACCTCGGGGTCGTCGAGCGGCAAGACCTTCCCGGACTTCAAGATCGCGTACGACACCGGCATCGACTTCCTCGATCCGGGCCTGTCGTACACGGTGCAGGGCTGGGAGATCATGTGGAACGTCTACCTGCCGCTGCTCGGGTACAAGCACGTCAACGGCCCGGACGGCGCGACGCTCGTTCCGTATCTCGCGCAGGACATGCCGACGGTCTCGGCCGACGGTAAGACCTACACGCTGACCCTTCGCAAGGGGCTGACGTACTCGGACGGAACGGAGATCAAGGCGAGCGACTTCGCCGCGACCATCGAGCGCGACTACAAGATCGACTCGCCGGGTGTCGGCTTCTTCGGGAACATCGTCGGCGCTGACACGTTCAGCAAGACGAAGAAGGGTCACATCAGCGGGATCACGACCGACGACGCAACGGGCACGATCACGATCAAGCTCAACGCGCCGCAGGGTGACTTCAACTACATCCTCGCGACCGAGTTTGCGGCTCCTGTGCCGGCGAGCTCGCCGCAGAAGGACACCTCGACGAACCCGGTTCCGTCTACGGGCCCGTACATGATCTCGAGCTACAAGCCGAACAAGTCGGTGCTCGTTGTCCGCAACCCGAAGTTCGACGCGAGTGCCTTCGGCGGCAACGTGCCGGCCGGCAACCCGGACAAGATGACGATCGACATCATCGGCGACCCGGGCGTGGCGTTGACACGCACGCTGAACGGCACCGACGACTACGACTTCCAGCAGCCGCCGTCCGATCGTCTCGCCGAGCTGCAGGCGAAGAACGCCGACCAGATCAAGGTCTACACGCCGGCGAACACGTACTACTACTTCATGAACAACCGTGTCGCACCGTTCGACAACGTCAAGGTGCGGCAGGCGGTCAACTTCGCGATCAACCGTGAAGCGCTCGTGCGCATCTACGGCGGGCTCGCGACGCCGACGGAGAACGTGCTTCCGCCGACGTATCCGCAGTACAAGAAGCTGAACCTGTACCCGTACAACCTCGCGAAGGCGAAGCAGCTGATCAAGGACGCGGGTGCAACCAACGCGGACGTGACGGTGTGGACGAGCAACAACACGAGCCGTAACGCTCCGCAGGCGGGCGCATATCTCCAGGACGTGCTGAAGTCGATCGGCTTGAACGCCAAGCTCAAGCAGATCAACGCAGCGGTGTACTGGACGACGGTCGGGAACCAGTCGACGAAGGCCCAGATCGGCTTCGCGGACTGGTACCAGGACTATCCGCATCCGCTCGACTGGTTCGACGTGCTGCTGAACGGTGACCGCATCACCGACACGCACAACAACAACTACTCGAACTTCGACGATCCGGCCGTGAACGCGAAGATCGCCGACCTGAAGAAGCAGTCAGGTCTGTCCAGCGCGATCAACAACGGCTGGGCCGACGTCGACAAGATGGTCATGGAGAAGGCCGGCTGGGCGCCGTACGTCAACGTCCAGGGCATCGACACCTTCTCGTCGAGTATCGACCTCAGTTGCTACGTGTTCCACGTGAACTATCAGTTCGACTTCGCGACGATCTGCAAGAAGTAGTCGCGATCGTTGGTATGTGGCCGGGGGCGCCGAACGTGGCGCCCCCGGCACTCTTTCGCGAGGAGGCGGTGAGTGGCACAGCGGGCTGAGAGCGAGTTCACGCTCGACACCGCGGCGGAGCTTGCCGCCCGCGACGACGCGAGTGTGATCCGCGGCCGCAGCCCGTGGTATCTCGCGTGGCGCCGGCTGCGCCGGAACTACTTCGCATTCGTTTCGCTCGCGCTCTTCATCGTCATCGTGCTCGTGTGCGCATTCGCGCCGTTCTACGCTCACCACGTCGCTCATACAGGCCCGAATACGCAGCACGTCCTCGACCAGGTCACCGTGCACGGCAAGAAGGTGGACGTCGTGTCCGCCGGTGGTGTGATCAAAGGCAAGCTCGTACCGTCGATCCCGATCGGGCCGCAGTGGGGCGCCGCGGGCGGGAAGTTCGTGCTCGGCGCCGACACGCTCGGCCGCGACGTCGCGGTGCGCCTGCTCTACGGCGGCCGCAACTCGCTGCTCGTCGGGATCGGCTCGTCGGCGATCTGCGTCTTCTTCGCGGTCGTCCTCGCGCTCCTTGCCGGCTATTTCGGCGGCTGGATCGACTTCGTGATCACGCGGTTCTTCGACCTCTTCTACGCGTTCCCGGTCGTGCTGCTCGGCATCGCACTCGGGTCGGCGCTTGCCGTCAACGGCTTCCACCACTTCGGCATCAACATCGAGAGCGGAAGTCTCTGGATTCCGCTGCTCGTGATCTCGTACGTCCTCATTCCGTACGTCGGACGTCCGCTGCGCGGCCAGGTGCTGTCGCTGCGCGAGAAGGAGTTCGTCGAGGCCTCGATCTCACAGGGCGCATCGCCACTGCGGGTGATGTTCTCGGAGCTCCTGCCGAACATCACGAGCTCGGTGCTCGTCTTCTTCACGCTGATCATCGCGAACAACATCGTGCTCGAGGCTGCGCTGTCGTTCCTCGGGGCGGGCGTGCAGGACCCCACGCCGTCGTGGGGCAAGCTCATCTCCGACGGCCAGCGCCTGATCGTGACCCGGCCGATGCTCGCACTCGCACCTGGGATCGCGATCGTCCTCACCGTGCTCTCGCTCAACATCTTCGGTGACGGCTTGCGCGACGCGCTCGACCCGCGCGCGAAGGTGCGGGTGGAGCACTAATGCTGACGTTCTTCGCGCGGCGCCTGATGGGCGCGGTTCTCGTCTGCATCGCGGTGACGTTCATCGTCTTCGTGATCTTCATCGTCGTGCCCGGCGGCGACCCTGCGCAGCGCATCGGCGGCAAGAACGCGACGCCGCAGCTGATCGTCAACATCCGCCACACGTGGGGCTTCGACCGGCCGTTCTACTACCAGTACTGGGTGCTGCTCAAGAAGATGTTCAGCGGCGACCTCGTCAGCTACACGAGCCAGCAGAACGTCATCACGCAGATCGTGCAGGGGATGCCAGCGACATTCTCGCTGACGATCGGCGCCGGCATCATCTGGCTCTTCTTCGGGATCCTGGTGGGGGTGATATCCGCGGTCAGCGCGGGCCGACTCTCCGATCGGCTCATCACGGTCTTCGCGCTCATAGGCATCTCCATGCCCGTGTTCTGGCTCGGCATCATCTGCCGCTACTACCTCGCTGAGGGTGGGATCGCGACGATCTTTCCCGACGGCGAGTACATCGGGCTGTCGCAGAACCCGTTCCAGTGGTTCTGGCATCTCTTCCTGCCGTGGATCGTCCTTGCAGTGCTCTTCATCGGTTTCTACGGTCGCGTGCTGCGCGGCAACATCCTCGACACGATCAACGAGGACTACGTCCGCACTGCGAAGGCGAAGGGCCTGTCGCCGCGGCGGATCCTGCGCAAGCACGTGCTCCGCACGTCGCTCATTCCGGTGATCACGCTGTTCGGGCTCGACTTCGCCTCGGTGCTCGGCGGCGGCGCGATCCTGACCGAGACCGTGTTCGACCTGCACGGCGTCGGCCAGTATGCGGCGCAGTCGATCAACAACTTCGACCTGCCGCCGATCATGGGTGTCACGATGTACGGCGCGTTCTTCATCACGATCTTCAGCGTGCTCGTCGACCTCTTCTACGCGTATCTCGACCCGCGGATCAGGCCGACGTAATGGGCGAGCGCCTGCTCGAGGTCAACGATCTATCGGTGCACTTCGCGACCGAGGACGGCGTCGTGCATGCCGTCGACGGTGTCTCGTTCGAGCTCGAGCGCGGCAAGGTGCTCGGGATCGTAGGCGAGTCCGGCTCCGGCAAGAGCGTGACCGCGATGACGGTCATGGGCTTGACGCGGGACATCAATGCGCGCTTCGGCGGCGAGGTGAACTACCAGGGCCGCAACCTGCTCGACCTCTCGGACGCTGAGATGCAGAACTACCGCGGCAACGAGATCGGGATGATCTTCCAGGACCCCATGACGTCGTTGAATCCCGTGTACCGGATCGGCGAGCAGATCGTCGAGGCGATCCAGACGCACGAGAAGCTGGACAAGCGCGGCGCCCAGCGGCGCGCGGTCGAGCTGCTCCGCCAGGTCGGGATCCCGAACCCGGAGCAGCGCGTCGACGACTTCCCGCACCAGTTCTCGGGCGGGATGCGGCAGCGCGCGATGATCGCGATGGCGCTCTCGTGCAATCCGTCGATCCTGATCGCCGATGAGCCGACGACGGCGCTCGACGTGACGATCCAGGCGCAGATCATCGAGTTGATCTCGCGGCTGAAGGACGACTTCAACTCCGCCGTGATCATGATTACCCACGATCTCGGCGTCGTCGCCGACATCGCCGACGAGATCATCGTCATGTATGCGGGCCGCGTCGTCGAACGCGCCGCGACGCGTGATCTCTTCTACGACCCGCAGATGCCGTACACGTGGGGGCTGCTCGGCTCGATCCCGCGGCTCGACCGGCCGCGGCCGGAGCGGTTGCACTCGATCAAGGGCGCGCCGCCGTCGGTGATCAACATGCCGCCGGGCTGCAAGTTCCGGCCGCGCTGCCCGCACGCGTTCGAGAAGTGCATGGAGGAGCCGGAGCTCGAGAACCGCGTCGAAACGCCGGGCCATCTCGACCGATGCTGGCTCGACGTCGAGGTCAAGCGCTCGGTGCGCGCCGCGACGATCGCCGGCGAGGCCCCGGAAGCCGCATGAGCACGAACGGAAACGGCGCGCCGCTGATCGAGATCAAGCACGTCAAGAAGTACTTCCCGATCCGGCGGGGGCTCCTCCAGCGCGAGGTCGCGAGGGTGCATGCCGTCGACGACGTCAGCTTTGCGGTGCGCGAGGGCGAGACGCTCGGCCTCGTCGGCGAGTCCGGGTGCGGCAAGTCGACGCTCGGGCGCACGATCGTGCGGCTGCTCGAGCCGACCGCGGGCCAGATCCTCTTCGAGGGGAAGCCGATCGAGAAGCTCGGCGCGCGCCGGCTGCGCCCGCTGCGGCGGCAGATGCAGATGGTCTTCCAGGATCCGTACGCGTCGCTGAACCCGCGCAAGCGGGTCGGCCAGATCATCGGCGACCCGCTGAAGATCCATGGCCTCGGCGACAAGCGCGAGCGGAAGGCTCAGGTGGAGGCTTTGCTCGAGACGGTCGGCCTGTCGCCGGAGCACTACAACCGGTTCCCGCACGAGTTCTCGGGTGGCCAGCGGCAGCGGATCGGGATCGCGCGGGCGCTCGCGCTGCGGCCGAAGCTCGTGGTGGCGGACGAGCCGGTCTCGGCGCTCGACGTCTCGATCCAGTCGCAGATGCTGAACCTGCTGGAGGATCTCCAGAACGAGTTCCACCTGACCTACATCTTCATCGCCCACGATCTCGGCGTCGTGCGGCACGTGAGCGACCGGATCGCGGTCATGTACCTCGGCAAGCTCGTGGAGCTCTCGCCGGCGGAGGAGCTCTACCAGCGGCCGATCATGCCCTACACGGAGGCGCTCCTCTCGGCCGTGCCCGTCCCGGACCCCGATCTGGCGGCGAAGCGGGAGCGGATTGTCCTCGAGGGGGACGTGCCGAGCCCGATCGACCCGCCGAGCGGCTGCCGCTTCCATCCCCGCTGCCGGTACGCGACCCAGGTGTGCAGCGAGGTCGAGCCGCCCCTCGCGGACTACGGGAACGGCCACCTGGCGGCGTGCCATCACCCCCTCAATGTGGACGCCGCCACCCTTGCCGCCGTCCATGCGGCCCCGGAGAGCCCTGCCGAGGCGGACGAGTCCGCCCTGCCCCATGACACCTCGGGTGAGTCCCATCCGGTGTCGGGGGAGACCGGTCACCCCGGCCAATCCCTGGATTGAGGTAGGACGTACCGCTAAAGGGGGGCTTCGAGGCGGCCGATACCCCCAGCGTGGACGCTGCTGAGCGCAAGGAAATCCTGAACCGTTACGCGGACCATTCGCGCCGCTTCGAGGAGGTCGCCTCCCGGCGCCGGACCGGCAACGGCGCGGAGGTCATCCCGTTCCAGGGCCCCCTTCGGGAGCTGGAGCAGGAGCCGACGATGCGGGAGATCGAAGTGCTCCAGCTGATCTCGGACGGCCTCGTGAACCGCGAGATCGGCCAGCGCCTCTTCCTCTCGGAGGAGACGGTGAAGTCCCACGTCAGGCACCTCCTCGCGAAGCTCCAGTCGCGCTCGCGCGCGCATGCCGTCGCCGTCGGCTTCCGCCGCGGCATCATCGGCTAGCTCCCGAGAAGCCCCTTCAGGCGCACAAAAGCTGACCCTGTGGGCCAGCTTGTGGACATCCTGTCGACAACCTTCGCCTCGAGCTACCGCTCGGCGGGGGCTTTGCAGCCCGCCGGCCGGTAGTTACCAGGCCTTTCCCTTTGTCCACAATCCTGTGGAAATCCCCCCTTTCGAGGGATGCCCACAAGCCTGTGGAAAACGGATGGTGTGTCGGCTTTACCAGGCTTTTGCGCCGCGCGTAATGGCTGCGCGGGTGAACACAGAAGCAATGCGCTTTTGCACCGGGACTCCTCCGGTAGGGAACTGACGGCAAACTGAAGGCTATACCCCTTTTGGGGGAGATTTCAAGAGGAAGATGGACAGCCTTACTTCACATATCTCAGTGATTCGAAGTGAGCACTTAGCGCTTCGACTCTGGCTAGCCGCGTTGGGGCTAGGCGCGACCGTGATGGTCTTGGGCCTGATAGCCGCTGGGTTCGAACCAGGAGACCCGATCGCCGTAGCTGTCCTCATTCCTGCAGCCGTCGGGCTGGAGCGGGAGAGCATCCGCATAACCCCCCAGCTAGAGGTGTCTGTTGCCTCCCTGGTCTACATCTTCGCGGCGGTTGTGTTCGGCCCTCTGACGGGTGTGGTGGTAGCGGCAGCCGGCCTACTGGTGGACCTACCTCGGAGGGATGCCGCCCAACCCGTGCTCCGCTGGGCGACGTGGACCGCTACGCGAACGGTGGTGGTTGGAGCTGCGGGTCTCACCGCGATGGCTGTATTTCACTGGCTAGGCCATGGCTTTCTCGGCGTCTTCATGGCGGTCTCTGCTGCTCTCGCGGTGGAGTCTGTGGGAGACATCATTCTCTCCTCTACGACAACCGCCATTCGCGGGACCGGCTCGTGGATGGGAACGGCTAGCGCCCTGGGGCCTGCGCTTGTCATCAGCGTCCCGCTCTATGCGCCGATGATTGCTGTTCTCGTTTACGCGTACAACGAGGTTTCGCCATGGAGTGTTGCCCTGTTCGCCGCGCCCGCGTTCGCCGCACAGCGGTTGCTCCTGCTGTATCGGAAGCAACGCGAGGATACGGAGGCGCTAGGCATCGCGAATGCCCGCCTTGAGCGGGCGAACCTCAGCTTCGCAACAGCCTTGGTTGCG
>JANMQZ010000178.1:0-7228 GCA_031370755.1 Actinomycetes bacterium | reverse complement strand
AGCAACCAGCTTTCAAGCTGGTTGCAGTCGTTGATCCGATCGCACACGCCGACGACCGCAACCTGACTGAAGTCAGGTTGCTGAGGGGGAACCAGCTTTCACGCTGCTGCAGTCGTTTGGTCGCGCGGAGCAACCAGCTTTCAAGCTGGTTGCAGTCGTTGATCCGGTCGCACACGCCGACGACTGCAACCTGACTGAAGTCAGGTTGCAGGCTCAGCTTCGAGCAGCTCCTTCACGCGCGTCGAGAGCTCGGCCGGCGAGAACGGTTTCTTCACGTACGCGTCTGCGCCGCCCGCGTAGCCGCGCCGGACGTCCGACTCCTGCGCCTTGGCGGTCAGGAGCAGGACGCGCGTTCCCGTAAGCGTCTCGTCGGCGCGGATCTGTTCGAGCACCTCGATCCCGTCGAGGCCCGGCATGCCGACGTCGAGGACAGCGAGCGCAGGCTTGATCTCGCGCGCGAGCGCGAGCGCGTCGTCGCCTCTGCTCGCCGACACGACCTCGTGACCGTCGCGCCGCAACCGCGTCGTCACGAGCAGGAGGATATCGTCGTCGTCGTCCGCGACCAGGATGATTGCGCTCATCGGCCTATCATCGCCGTTCCTGCATAGGGCAGCTCGATCCTGAAGATCGCGCCGCCGCCGTCGCGCGGCGCCGCGGAGATCGTTCCGCCGTGCGCCTCGGTGATCGCGTGGGCGATGAAGAGCCCGAGCCCGGTGCCCTGCACCTGCCCCTCGATCGCGTTGTCTGCTCGGAAGAAGCGCTCGAAGACCCGCGGCGCATCGTCGGCCGTGAACCCGATGCCCGTGTCGCACACCTCGAGGACGGCTGTCCCGTTTTGCCTGACCCGGATCTCGATCCTGCCGCCCTCGGGCGTGAACTTGATCGCGTTCGAGACGAGGTTGTCGAGCAGCTGGAACATGCGGCCCTTGTCCGCGTCCACCTCCACCGCGCCGTTGCCGTCGAACACGAGCTCGACGCCCTTCGCGTCCGCGCGGCGCCGCGCCTCGTGCACCGCCTGCCGCGCGAGCTCGCACAGGTCGAGGGGTACCGGTGTCAGGTCGAGGCGCCCGGACTGGAGCCGTGCGACGAAGAGCAGGTCGTCGACGAGCCGGAGCAGGCGGCTCGAGCTGCGCGACACGACCTCGAGGTAGCTGCGGCGATCGCCGTCGAGCTTCGGCTCGATGTCGTCGTCGAGCGCGAGCTCGGTGTAGCCCATGATCGACGTCAGCGGCGTGCGCAAGTCGTGAGAGATGAGCGCGACGAACTCGTCCTTCATGCGATCCGCCTCGATCAAGCGGGCGCGGATCCGTTCGAGCGCGCGCAGGATCCCGACAAGCCGCAGCACGACGAGCACAGCCATGATCGATGCGGCCGTGACGATGGCAGGCACGTTGAGCGGTGCACCGCGTACGTCCTGGATGACCAGCACCGCCGGCGCGCTCAGGAGCGCAGCGACGAGAAGCACGATCCGTACCGGGCTGACGCGTAGCTGTCGTACTCGCGGCCGCGGCTTCGACAGCTGCTGCATCGACGGATGGAGCGCTGCGGCCGCCCACAGCACGTACGAGAGCAGCCAGCCCAGGTCGACCCAGTCGCCGGCGATGTAGCCACCTGGGCTCAGTCCGTAGAGCTCGTCGGCGACGAGCATCGTCACGACGGCGCCGACGAGCAGGAGGAATGCCGGTGTCCGCCAGGCAGCCGTGACGAAGAAGCCCGCCAGCCCTGCGAGCAGCAGCACGTCCATCGACGGGTACGCGGCCGTGACCGCCCGTTCGCCCGCCGAGCCCGCCCCGACGACGATTCGGTCGACGACGAACACCCACTGGACGAGCGCGAACGCGACCGTGACGATCGCCGCCTCGACGAGCGCGGCGAAGCGGTGGTGGCCGCCCGCATGGAAGATCAGGTACGCGAGGCCCGCTGCGAGCAGTGGATAGCCGGCGAGGTAGAACCAGTCCGCCACCGAGGGCACAGGCGGGTCGACGAGGACGTCGAAGATGATGTCCGCGACTGCGAAGCTCAGGTTGCCGAGCCCGAAGAGAAGCCACGGCATCCGCGCCTCGGGCCGGTTGAGGAAGACACCGAGGCCGATCGCGAGGGCCGAGGCGATGCCGACCCCGTCGTAGAGAACCGATTGCGGCGTTCCGCCTGGGATCAGGAAGTAGATGCCCGACAGCACGACGCCGCCGGCGAGGAACAACCTGCCGGCGTGGTGCTCGCGGAGGCTCGCGCGGAGATCCACGATCGTTCTTTCACTCTAGGCAACACCACCCCTGCCCCGAAGCTCGGCGCCGCGCTCGGGCTCGGGCACGAAGCAGGCGAGAATCGCGCCGACGACGGCCGCTCCGGCACCTACCGCGAACGTGATCACGAAGCCCTTCTCGGCGGGGATCGAGGTGCCCGCGATCGTGTAGGCGGAGAGGAGCGCGGCGCCCGCCTGGGCGCCGATCACGCCGCCGATCGAGCGCATGACGGTGTTCATCCCGGTTGCGACGCCGGTCTCCTCGAGGCGGACGTTCTCGGCGATGAGCGTGGCCATCGAGGCGAAGGCGAAGCCGACGCCGATTCCGAGCAGACCCTGGTTCAGCCAGATCTGCCACGGGTGCGTGTGGAATCCGGCGATCAGGCCGGCTGCCGCGCCGACGACGAGCATCCCCGCCGCGAGCGGCCACTTGTAGCCGATCCGCGAGCCGATCCGACCGGCGATCGGCCCCGCGAACAGCAGCATGAACGAGCCGGGGAGCAGGTAGACCCCGGCGCGCGTCGCGCTCGCGTCGAAGCCGTAGTGGACGAGCTGCGCGGTCGCGTGCGGCAGGCCATGCGGCGTCTCGACGAAATTCGGGATCAGGACGAACGTCCCGAACATCGCGAAGCCGGCGATCAGTGCGGTCACGTTCGTGAAGAGGATCGGCCGATGCGCGAGCATGCGCATGTCGACGAGCGGATCGCGCACGCGCCGTTCGACCCAGCCCCATACGAGCGTGAGCACGGCTCCGGCGGCGAGTACGCCGAGCGTGCGCGCCGACGACCAGTGCCAACGCTCGCCCTCGCTCAACGCGACCAGGAGCGCGATCAGGGCGAGCGACAGCAGGATCGCGCCCGGTATGTCGACACGCGACTGGGTCTTGATCGGCGACTCCGGCACGAAGCGGTGCACGAGCACGAGCGAAGCGGCGGTGACGATCGCACCGAGGGTGAAGAGCCACCGCCAGCTCAGGTTGTCGACGATCAGCCCCGCGAAGACGATGCCGAAGCCGCCGCCGACGCCGAACACCGCGGAGACGAGGCCGATGCCGACGCCGACCCGCTCGGGCGGGAACTCGTCCCGGATGATCGCGAACGAGAGGGGGAAGACGCCGCCGCCGGCGCCTGCGACCGCGCGGAACGCGATCAGGGACCAGATGTTCCAGGCGACGGCGCAGCCGATGCAGCCCACGAGGAAGATCAGCAGCGAGATCGCGAGCAACCGCTCCTTGCCGTATTGGTCGCCGAGCCGGCCGACGATCGGTGTCGCGACCGATGCCACGAGCAGGAACACCGTCAGCACCCAGGTGACCCAGGTCGTCGAGGTGTGCAGCGAGCGCTGCAGCACCGGCAACGCCGGGACGACCATCGTCTGCATCAACGCGAATGCCGTACACGCAACCGCGAGAATCGCGAGCGTGACGTTGTAGTGCTGTCTTACGATCGCAGGAGCTCCCGGATCGCTTCCGCGACCTCGTCGGGACGGTCCTCCTGCAGGAAGTGCGAGGCGCCCTCGATCAGCACCGGCCCGCGGGCGCCGGGGATCATCTCGACCATTGCCCGCGCGATCCCCGCCGGCAGGATCGTGTCCTCCGCCCCCCAGACGACGAGTGCCGGCTTGTGCCACTCGCGCAGGGCATCGCGCACGCGGTTCATCGGCGCGGTGTTCGGATGCTCGGGCTCCGTCGGCACCAGCTCCGGGAACGCGAGGGCGCCGGCCTTCGACTGCGGCGTCGGAAACGCCGCGTCGTAGGCTGCGCGCACGTCGTCGTCGAGCCCCTGCGCGGTGCCGGCCTCGACGAGCCGGCCGATGTCGAGCGCACCGCCGAGCTCGCGGACGACCTCGCGGAACCGCAGCCACCGTTCGCTCGGCGCCGAGCCGCCGCCGATGCCGGTGTTGAGCAGCACAAGCCGGTCGACCCGCTCCGCGTGCTCGACCGCAACCCGCAGGCCGATCGGGCCGCCCCAGTCGTGGACGACGAGCGTGAGCGCCGTCAGGTCGAGCTCCTCGACGAGCCGCGCGATCGAGTCGACGTGCCGGTCGTACGAGTACCAGCCGATCTCTTCGGGCTTGTCGGAGCGGCCGAAGCCGATCAGGTCCGGCGCGACGACGCGGCCGGGGAGCTGCGGGATGATCTTCCGCCAGAGGAACGACGACGTCGGCTCGCCGTGCAGCAGGAGCACCGGATCGCCGTGCCCTTCGTCCACGTAGTGCATCCGCTCGGTGCCGATCTCGAGCCAGTGCGAGGCGAAGGGGTAGTCGGGCCAGGTGTCGATGGACGTATCTTCGCCGTTCATGCGCTCTCTCAGCTGGCAGCAGGTGTATGCCGGTCGCTTGGCGGCAAGCCGGCTCGATGTGCGGGCGCCCCGGGAGGAGCTGCTCGACGTGGCGCGGGCGACGCTCGGCGCGCACGCCCAGCTCATGACGGGCGCCGAGCTGGCGCTCTCGGCGCGGGTCGACGGCGTGACCCGGGACGAGGTGCGGGAGCTGCTGTGGGAGCAGCGCGCGCTCGTCAAGGGCAACACGATCCGCGGCACGCTGCATCTCCATCCGGCCGACGACTTCGCCCTCTGGAAGTCGTTGGGCTCCGGTCGTTGGCGCGAGCAGAAGTGGCTCGACTGGCAGGAGCTGACGCTCGCGGGCGCCGAGTATCTGCGAGAGGCGGTGCTCGCCGTGCTCGACGAGCCGCGAACGCGCGAGGAGATCGGCGCCGCCGTCGGCGGGAGGTTCGGCGATCGCATCGCGAGCGACTCGTGGGGTCATCTGCTCGCCCCGTCGGGGAACGAGCTCTGTCACGGCCCGCCGCGCGGGCGCAGGGTCACGTTCGTCCGCTGCGACCGGTGGGTTCCGGGATGGAAGCTGCGCGACCGCGACGATGCGTTGCGCGAGCTCGTGCGGCGCTACGTCGAGACGTACGGCCCCGTGCGCCGCGATGAGCTCGAGCACTGGTTCGCGTTCAAGCTGCCCGCCGACGCGTTCGACGGCCTCGAGGAGGTCGGCGTCGAGGGCGTGCAGACGTACGTCCTTCCCGGGACCGCGTTTCCGGACGCTGAGCCGGCCGGCGTGCGGCTGCTCTCGCACTACGACGTCTATGTGATCGCGTGCCACCCGCGCGGGCATCTGATCCCCGAGCAGAAGGAGCGCATCTTCCTGCGCGGTGCCGGCCCCCACCCGGCGCTCCTAATCGACGGACGTGTCGCCGGCGTCTGGTCGCGCAAGCTCCACGGCCGGCGCATGGAGATCCACGTCGAGCCGTTCGGGCGCCTCACGGGCGAGCAGCGGCGCGAACTGGCGGACGATGCGGCGCGCGTAGCCCGCACGTACGGCGCGGAACCGACGCTCGTCGAGAGATAAAAGGGGGCCGGGACGGGCTGCGGCCCACCGTCCGGCCCCGCAAGCTGAGATGCCGCGCCCGGCTGAATCTTGCGCGGCTCTACGCTGTGCGGCGAACGGGCAACCGCAGGCGCCGGAGCGCGAGGAGCGGCGGCCGTCCGCCCAGCTGCTGCGCGGCGACGCCGGTCGCCGCGAGGCCGAGGACGCCCCCGATCAGGAATGAGAGCTCGGTGCCGCCCTTCGCGATCAGCCAGCCCGTGAGCACGCCGCCGATCGGCCCGGTGCCGTTGAACGCATAGAAGTAGATGCCGATGATCCGTCCGCGGAGCCGGTCGGGCGCCGCGAGCTGCATCGAGGTGTTCGAGTTCGCCGACCAGGCGGCGAAGCCGGCGCCGACGAAGAAGAGGAGCACGCCGGCGAGGAACGCGCCGTGCACCGGCGCGAGCGCGAGCTCCGAGGCGGTGAAGACGAGCGAGCCGATCAGCATCACCTTCGTCGACGCGCGGCCGAGCGCCGCGGCCGTGAGCGCGCCGACGAGCGCGCCCGCGCCGAAGACTGCCGAGAGAAGCCCGTAGACGACCGCGCTCGCGTGCAACGTGTGGTCGGCGAGCAGCGGCAGCGTCACGTTGAAGTTGAAGCAGAACGTGCTGAGCACGACCGTCAGCCCCAGCAGGATGAGCATGCGCGGCTGGCGGCGCACGTACGCGAGACCTTCGAGCGTGCCGCGCAGGATCGCCGGCCGCTCGAACTCCTCGAGCTCGAAGAAGTCGCGGGTGCGCATCGCGAAGAGGCCGAGCAGGACGGCGAGGAAGCTGATCGCGTTCACGAGGAAGCAGATGCCGGCGCCGCCGATGCCGTAGACGATGCCCGCCGCCGCAGGGCCGAGGATGCGCGACGCGTTGAAGACGCTCGAGTTCAGCGCGATCGCATTCGGGAGCGCCTCGCGTCCGACCATCCTGTAGGTGAGCTGCTGCCGCGACGGCACGTCGAGCACGAGCACGAGCCCGGCGAGGAAGGCGATTGCGTCGAGCATCCACGGCCTCGCGAAGCCGCCGAATGCGATCCAGGCGAGCAGGCTCGCGGTGACGAGCTGCGATGCCTGCGTGACGATCACGAGCTTGCGCGCGTCGAGGCGGTCGGTGATCACGCCGGCGAAGAGCCCGAAGAGCATGAAGGGCAGGAAGGTGGCGAGCGCGAGGAGGCCGACCGCGACGGGATCGTCGGTCAGCTGGAGCATGAACCAGCCGAGTGCGAAGCGCTGCATCCACGAGCCGACCTGGGAGACGGCCTGGCCTGCGAAGAAGAGGCGGTAGTTGCGGTACCTGAGGCTCGAGAAGGTTCGCCTCACGCGCGGTCCTCCTTCGCAAGGAGACGCGAGAGCGGCTCGACGGCCGCCTCGATCGCCGCGAGCTCGTCCGGATCGAGCTTGCCGAGCCGAGAGACGAGCCAGGCGGTGCGACGCGAGCGCACGCGGCGGAGCAGCCGCTGCCCCTCGGCCGTGAGAGTCAGCCCGACCCGGCGCTTGTCGTTCGGGCTCGGCGTGCGAATCGCGAGCCCGTCGCGCTCGAGCCGGTCGACGTGGTTCGACATCGCCGGCGCCGAGACGTGCTCCTGGACGGCGAGCTCGCCGACGCCGATGCCGGGCGCGTA
>JANMQZ010000116.1:0-1933 GCA_031370755.1 Actinomycetes bacterium | reverse complement strand
GACCACCTGCATGCCGCGTGTGTGGCCCGGCGCCGGGACGAGCCGAAGCCCGGGAAGCAGCTCGAACTCGTCGTCGACCGGCACGTACCGCACGCCGGGCGCCTCGACCCACTCGCGAATGGTGTAGTCGTCCTCGCTGCGTGCGTCGTCGAGCTCCCGACGCTGGACGTAGATCGGCCTGCCGGCGAAGAGGTGGTTCCCACCGCAGTGGTCGAAGTGCAGGTGTGTGTTGACGACGATGTCGATGCCGGCGAGGTCGAAGTCCTGCTCACTCAGTGGACGGAGGCGGGGATCGAGGTCGGCCACCGCCGGGTGCAACTCCGTCATGCCGGTGTCGACCAGCACGCGCGCATCGGGATGGTCGATGACGTGCACGTAGACCGGCATTCGTTCGCCCTCGGCGAGCAGGTCGGCAACGCAGACTGGCGTGATGGTGATTGAGGCGGGGGCGTTCATGGTGTACCGACTGCCGCGGTGGTGAGCTTTGGCGGGTTCATCCTAAGCGTCCTGCTCATGATTCAGAGCGCGACGCGCCGGCTCTACGGCTGGAACCAGCGCGGATAGTGCCGCCGCGCCCACTCCTCGCTGACCTTGCCGGTCGTCATGCCGCGCAACGAGTGGCGCGTCGCCGGATGGATCAGCGCGAGATACAGATGGCCCGTGAGCAGCACGAGCGACGCGTACAGCAGCCCGTCGTGCAGGACGACGGTGCTCGCCCAGCGGAAGCGCGTGTCCTGCTCGCCGAAGTGCAGCAGCAGGCCGGATGCCAGGAAGAGCAGTGCAAACGCGGCGGTCAAAAGCGCGTTGATCTTCTGCCCGACGTTGAGCCGGCTCGGCTGCAGCCGCTCGAGATCGCGCGCCGTGCGCAGCAGGCCGCGCCGGTCGCCGAGGAGCGCCACGAGCACGAGCGCCGCGATCCACCCGACGCCGCCCCAGAAGTGGATGTCCTTCACGGTGGGCCGCCGGCCGACGAGGATCGACAGGCGCGGCAGATAGAGGATGAGCCCGGTCACGAGCAGCAGGAAGAACCCGGCGGCGTTCACCCAGTGCAGCGTGCGCTCCGTGCGCGAGAAACGCCGGACCCAGTTCACGAGTGGTAGCCGTTGGAGCGGCCGACCCAGGCGTCGCGGTCGTAGCCGAGGTACTCCCAGTAGCCGGGCTGCGCCTCGGGCACGAGATTGATCTGGCTCAGCCACTTGACGTTCTTGTAGCCGTACATCTCCGGGATCACGAGCCGTAACGGTGCGCCGTGCTCGCGCGCGAGCGGCTTCCCGTTCATCGCGTACGCGAGCATCACGTCGTGCAGCAAGGCCTGCTCCATCGTCAGGTAGTCGAGGTACGGCTTCTCCGCCGACACGAACTGCAGCCCGTTCGCCTCGGGCGTCGGCTTCACCTTCGCGAAGATGTCGGTGATGCGCACGCCGGTCCAGCGGACGTTCTTGACCGTCCACCCGGTGACGCAGTGGAAGTCCGACACCTGCGTCACGCGCGGGAGCGCGAGCAGCTCGCGGTGGCTGAGCACGAGCTCCTGCTCGACGAGGCCGCCGACGTTGAGCCGCCACGTCGCCGGATCGAAGCTCGGCATCGAGCCGGACACCGTGTAGATGCGCCAGCCGTTCGTCGGGACGAAGGGAATGAGCCCTTCCGCGGGAGCGAGCGCGGCGGAGACGCGACTCCAGACCGGCTTGCCCCAGGCGAGCGACGTCAGTCCGCCGGCGACGGTCGCAAGGAAGAGCCCGCGGCCGTAGCGCCTCGGTTCCGATCCGTCCATCGCTCCCTATTCGACCGGATCGCAGGATCGGTTCACCAACGTATTGTGGCTGACCTGACGTCGGCCGCCCGATACACGCTGATTGCCACGATTCTCGGGTCGTCGATCGTCTTCATCGACGGGACGGTCGTGAACGTCGCGCTCGCGCCGATCCAGCAGGAC
>JANMQZ010000083.1:0-6146 GCA_031370755.1 Actinomycetes bacterium | reverse complement strand
GAACCCTCGCGTCGGCCCCCTGTCTGAACACGGAACGTCGAGAGGGATCTTCCGCGGGTTCAATTCCCGCCCCCGCCGCCTCCATCAAACGGTTCCGCGGGGAGTTGAGAGTTGCAGCATCGAGCGTCGCCCAATCGGGCGACGCTCGTGCGTTGCTTGGCCACGGAGCCCGGCCGAATAGCCGGGCTCCGTTGTCTCTGCAATGTTCCGCTACCGCACACGCGCGACAAGACCGCGCGGACCCTGAGCAGCCGGCAGCCGCTGCGCCCGCAACTGAGCCGGCGGGTTCGGAACGCCGGGGAACAGCGCATCGCCGATCGTCGGGATGAACTGGGGCGGAACACGAACATGCGTCGCCTGCTCGTAGTCGTAGGCGAGGCCGAGCAGCTTCGGTTCCGCCCAGCGACGGCCGATGAAGGTGATCCCGATCGGCAGTCCCGCGTCGTAGCCGGCGGGCACCGTGATGTCGGGGTAGCCCGACACCGCAGCCGCCGTCGACGAGCCCACGAAGTACTCGAAATGCCCGTTGAGGTCGCCGGCGTTCGGATCGTCGTTCGTCGGCCACGCCGGCCCGTTCGTCAGGGCGATGATCGCATCGAGATGGTTCGCGGCCATGAGCTGGTCGATTGCGGCCTGAACGGGCGGCGTCGTCGCCGCCCGGAGGCCGGCGCAACTGGCGTCACGGCCGTTCGTCCCCTGGGCAGCCTCGAAGACCGCGTCGTTCCAGGGTCCCTCGAGGTTCGGGTGCGCCGTATCGAAGGCGATCAGGTCGGCGAGCGTTTGTGGGTACGCGTGGCCTGACACCGGGTTCGTACCGTGGACGTAGGTATGGAGGTAGGTCGCGATGTCGGTCTTGAACTCGCACAGGAGCGCCGGGAATTCGTTGGCGGTCGCCGACAGGTCGATATCGGTCCCGTCGACTACGGTCGCACCTTCGGCCTTGAGCGCGGCGATCGTGTGGTCGAGGATCGGCTCCACGACCGAGCCGACCAACGCCGGGTCGTAGGTGCCGGCGCGCCAGACGCCGATCCGCTTGCCTCGGAGGGCGTGATTCTCGAGGAACTGCGTGTAATCGGTGAACGCGTGCCCGGCCTGATCGGCGGTCGCGGCGTCGCGCGGGTCGACACCGGTCGCTGCGCCGAGGAGTACCGCAGCGTCGGTCACGTTGCGGGCGATCGGGCCCGCCGTGTCCTGGTCGGCGCTGATCGGGACGACGCCTGCGCGGCTCCACAGCCCGAGTGTCGGCTTGATACCGACGTCGCCGTTGGCGCCGGACGGGCAGACGATCGAGCCGTCCGTCTCCGTGCCCACGGCCGCGACCGCGAGATCGGCAGCCGCGGCGACGCCGGAGCCGGAGCTCGAGCCGCACGGGTTGCGATCGAGGACGTACGGCATGTTCGTCTGGCCACCGATGCCGCTCCAGCCGCTCGAAGACGGGCCGGACCGGAAGTTGGCCCACTCGGACAGATTGGCCTTGCCGATGATGATCGCGCCGGCGGCCTTCAGCCTCTGCGCGATGAATGCGTCGGCAGGCGTGCTCCCGGCGAGTGCCCACGAGCCGGCTGTCGTCGGCATGCCGGTGGTGTCGATGTTGTCCTTGACGATGATCGGAATCCCGAGCAGCGGACGGCGGTCGCCGTTGCGACGCGCCTGGTCGGCCGCCCGCGCGTCGGCGAGTGCCGTCGGGCTGACCGTGATCACCGCGTTGAGCGTCGGGTTGAGCTGGCGGATGCGCCGGAGATAGAAGTTCGTCAGCTCGACGGCGTTCATCCGGTGCGAATTCATGAACTCCTGGAGCTGCGGGATCGTCGTCGCGTCGACGTCGATGCCGGCAACCTTGGTGTTCGGCGGGTTGGCGGCGAGGCTGGTCAGCGCCGCCGCGCCGGATACCACGAGCAAGAGGGCCAGCAGGGTCGTGAGAACGAGGGACCGCCGAAGTCGGCTTGTCATCGCGTACCTCCACGGGGATTAGGTGGCGCGGACGCTGGGATCGCAAGGCCGAGGCCGGCGATCCGGGGGGCTCAATTCTATAGCCGTCGTGCGTGCGGAACGTCGAGCGGCGCTCTTTGTCGTCCGATCGCTCGGCCATTCGGAATGGGCTTTCGAGCCAGCGGGCACAATCTTCGTCGTGAAACGTTTGGCGTGGCGGCCGTAGGCCGCGGGAAAAGGTGCAGGGCGCCCTCAGCAACACCGGCTTCTTAAGCAGCACGTGCGGTTTCCCAATGCACCCGTTGTCCTGCACGTTGACGACCAGGCCCCGACCCGCCTCCTCGTCCGCGTGAATCTCGAGGACGAGGGGCTCAACGTCGTGGAAGCAACCGACGGCTGCTCAGGTCTCGAGATCGCGCGTAGTGAAAGTCCTGACCTGATCTTGATGGACGTAATGCACCCAGCTCCCGACGGCTTCGAAGCCGCACAACGACTAAAAGCAGACGACCGAACGCGCGATTTCCCGCTCGTGTTCCTGACCGCTCGCGCCGAGGCTGCCGATCTCCGTAGAGGCTTCGAGGTCGGAGCCATCGAATACATGACCAAGCCGTTCAATCCCCGGGAAGTCGCTCCGCTCGTGCGTGAGCTGCTCGCGCTCACGCCCGAAGAGCGAGAGGAGTGGGGAGCCCTCGAGAAGAGATTCGAGACGACGCTGGAGCTCATCCGCTTCAGCCAACACTTCCTCGAATGTCACGCGCCCCTTGCGCACGTCGAGCACTCGGGTCCGTTCGGCGACGCGCGTCGGCAGCGTCAGTCGTCCGCTCTCGAGGAACTCGAGGCCCTGGTAGCCGAGCCGCAGCACGTGCCCGGCGTACTTGGTGTCGAACCCGTGACGCTCGATGAGCTCTGGCCGGTTGACGCGCATCTGCCCGCGCTCTCCGGTCATGCGGTCGCGCTGCCGCTGCATGTAACCGAGGTACGCGTGTCCCGCACGCCTCGACGCGAACCACTGCTTGTTCGCCCGTAGTGTCCGGCCCGGCTCTTCGAGCACTGAGCATTGATCGTCGGGGACGTGCAGGAGCAGCATCACCGTAGAGTTTCCAGCCAGCGCAAGCCCGCACCACTTGCGGAGCGAGTAGACCGTTAGGTCGACGTCGCCCGGACTGGATCGCGACCCTTCTGGCTGCGTCCGGTAGACCCACTAGTCGAACACGCGCAATCCCGCGACATTATTCGGGTGGCTCGATGCAGATTCCCATCTCGTCGCGATCGTCGGCGCTGTCGACCGTGACCCCATGGACCGTTGACCCGACCAGGCCGAGCAGAATCGTGTTGGGCTCTGCGACCGCCCGATGTTCGGCATCGTCGACGTTCGCCCGGTCTTCGTCAGCTGCCACACTGCACCCTTACTCAACTCGGGAGGCTGGCGCTGCCATAGTCGTCGATTCCTCGTAAGGTGCGCCGCGTGCGCGTTGCAGTCGTTGGAGCCACCGGCACCGTCGGACGTCCGCTCGCCGAGGCGCTCTCGCGCGATCACGACGTCGTCGGCGTGGCGCGAACGCCGCCGGCGGCACATGAGGACAACCTCGAGTGGATCGCCGCCGACGCCACCGACGCCGCTGCGATCCGTCGCGCCCTCGACGGGGCAGACGTCGTCTACCACCTCGTGCACTCGCTCGGCAGCGGCGACTTCGAGGCGCGCGATCGCGCAGCCGCGACCGCCGTCGCAGACGGTGCCGCGGCCGCGGGCGCAGGGCAGGTCGTCTATCTCGGCGGGCTCGGCGAGGACTCCGACGATCTCTCGCCGCACCTCCGCAGCAGGGGCGAGACCGCCGAGATTCTGGACGCCGGACACGTCCCGGTGACCACGCTGCGCGCCGCGATGATCGTCGGCCCCGGCAGTGCCGCCTTCGAGACGATCCGCGCACTGGTCGAGCGCCTGCCGGTGATGGTGTGCCCGCGCTGGGTCTCCGTCGAGACGCAGCCTGTCGCGCTGGCCGATGTCGTCGCGGCCCTCGTCGGCGTGTGCGGCGATGAGGCCACGGTCGACGAGACGTTCGATCTCGGCGGCCCGGAAGTCATGACCTACCGCACGATGATGGAGCGGGTGGCGCGGATCCGCGGCAAGCATCCGATCCTCGTCGAGGTGCCGTTCCTGACGCCGCGGCTCTCGTCGCTGTGGCTCTACCTCGTCACGCCTGCGAGCGTGGCGGTCGCGCGCCCACTCGTCGAGGGCCTCCGCGTCCCGACCGTCGCGAAGGACGACCGGCTCTGGCAGCACGTCGGAGTGGAGCGGACGACGTTCGACGAAGCCATCCGCCTCGCGCTGCTCGACAGCGGCTGAGCTACTCGGCCTTGCGCGCGTCGCGGAGCTTGCGCCTGCTCCAGCGCCGCGAGACGAGCAGGTACTCGACCGCGACGAGCGTCAAGAAAGCGACGATCGCGCCTGCGAGCGTCGCGCCGCGGAATCCCGGCGCGTCGACGTCGAGCGTGCGCTCGCCGGCGTGCGCAGCCTTGCCGCTGCCGATGACGATGCCGAGCGTCAGCAGGTTCGGGCCGGCGAGCAGGATCGCGAGCACGCCCAGCCCGGCCCACACTTTCCACGGCCGCCGCCTCCTGAACGCGCGGAACGCGACGAAGAGCGGAACGACGGTGAAGACGAAGCCGTAGAAGAGGCCGAGGATGATGCCGGTCGTCATGCCACCGTTCACCTGGCGGGCGAGGCGGTGCGACCACCAGCGCGGCAGGAACGCCGCGCCGAGAAACGCGAGCAGGATCAGAAGCGCCGCCACGAGGACTCCGATCACGAAGCGGCGCAGCCACATGCGGCCGTCGCCGTCGAGCCACGCTTCCGCCCGTTTCACCCACGCCGGCCGATCCACTGGCCGATTATGTCACCGCGTTTTGGGCGCCTGGGCCTGCCCTTCCGGGGTGGGTATCGTCGGCTCCATGTGGGCGACCGACCGCGACGAGCTCCCGCGCGACCTGACCGCGACCGAGATCCGCGTCACGGTCTCGCCGTCAGGCCCGCGCTACGTCTCCGACGACGCCGAGTTTGCGGTCTGGAGTGCCGTGCTCGGCGAGGAGCGCGACGGCGAGCCGCTCAGCATCACCGGCCCGCTCGGGCACGTCACCCCCGGCGAGCAGCTCGTCTGCGCCGGCGCATTCGCCGAGCATCCGCGACACGGCTGGCAGTTCGTCGTCGAGTCGTTCCATTCGGCGCTGCCGCAGTCGGCGGCCGGGATCGAGCTCTGGCTGACCCGGCGCGTGCCCGGCATCGGCCCGACCTTCGCGCGTGCGATCGTCAAGCACTTCGGAGCGGAGCACGTCTTCGAGGAGCTCGACCGCGACCCGGAGCGGCTACGTGAAGTGCGGACGCAGGCGGGCCGTGCGATCTCGAAAAAGAGCGTCGCCCGCGCCGTCGCTGCGTGGCGCGAGGTCGCGGCGATCCGCGAGGTCGAGAGCTTCCTCTTCACGCACGGCATCGGCGCCGGTCTCGCCGCGCGGCTCGTCCGCGAGTACGGCGACGACGTCGTCGGCGTGCTCACGCACGACCCGTACCGGCTCACCGAGATCCGCGGCATCGGCTTCAAGAACGCCGACCGCATCGCGCGCTCGCTCGGGATCGAGCTCGACGCGCCGCAGCGCCTGCGCGCAGGGCTGCTCTACGTGCTCCAGGAGGCCGAGTCGGACGGCAACGTCTATCTCCTGTTCGACGAGCTCTGGCGCAACGCGGGCCGCATCCTCGGCGTCGACGACCCGGAACTGCTCGAGTCCGCGGTGCGTACCCTCGTCGCCGGCGCGGAGGTCGTCGTCGAGGACGGCCGCGCGTACCGCGCGGAGCTCTGGGAGATGGAGCAGCGCTTGAGCGAGGCGCTCGGCTCGCGTGTCCGCGCCGGCTGCGTTGCGCTCTTCGAAGAGCCGCGCCGCCCCGACGTGCAGGTGTCGGACGAGCAGTGGAGCGTCGTCGAGCTCGTGCGCACGCGTCCGCTCGTGCTGCTCACGGGCCTGCCCGGCGCGGGCAAGACGCATACGCAGCGCGTGCTCGTCGAGCTCGCCCGGCAGGCGCGCAAGCGCGTCCTGCTCTGCGCGCCCACGGGCAAGGCGGCGCGGCGGATGCGCGACCTGACCGGCCACCCGGCGATGACGATCCACCGCGCGCTCGCGTACTCGCCGGTCGACGGCGGCTTCCAGCGCGACGAGGACGCGCCGCTCTC
>JANMQZ010000080.1:0-9618 GCA_031370755.1 Actinomycetes bacterium | reverse complement strand
CCGATCAACATCCACTGCGACCACTCCGACTCGATGCTCGTGCGCGACTCCGGCGTGATCCAGCTCTTCGCGGAGAACGCGCAGGAGGCGTACGACCTGATGGTCATCGCCCCGCGTCTCGCCGAGCACCCCGACGTCATGCTGCCGGTTCTCGTCTGCCAGGACGGGTTCACGATCACCCACTCGGCCGAGCCGGTCTCCCTGCTCGCCGACGACGTCGTGCGCCGGTTCATGCACCCGTATCGCGTCGAGGCATCGGTGCTCGACATCGCGCACCCGGCATCTCAGGGGCTCTTCGCGATGCCGGACTACTACTTCGAGCTGCGCCATCAGCAGCTTGCGGCAATGCATGTGGCGCTCGACGCCTTCGAGACGATCGCGGACGAGTTCGAGGAGATCGCGGGGCGAAGGTATCGCGCGCTCGAGCTCTACCGCGTCGACGAAGCGGAGCATGTCATCGTCTGCCTCGGCTCGACGGGCGGCACCATCAAGGATGTCGTCGACGAGCTCCGGCTCGAGGGAGCGCGCGTCGGCGTTGTCGAGGTTCGCTCGTTCAGGCCGTTTCCGCGCGAGCAGATGCACGAGCTGCTTCGGGCCGTCCCGACGGTGTCGGTGCTCGACCGCGCCGACTCGCCCGGCGGGGCCCCACCGCTCTTCGCAGACGTCGCGGCCACGCGGGGCGACGCCGGCTGCGAGCTGCGGAGCTTCGTCTACGGCCTCGGCGGCCGCGACCTGCACCCGGAGGAGATCCGGGAGGTCTTCGAGGGTGAAGCGACGCAGGCCTACCTGGGCCTGAGAGGAGCGCCATGTCCCGTCTGAAGACGCTCGTCCGCAACGAGAACGGCACGCCGCCGCTGCGCGGCGGCCACGCACTCTGCCAGGGCTGCGGCGTGCCGATGGTCGTGCGCACTCTGATCGACAGCATCGAGACCCCGGTCGTCGTCGTCAGCGCGACCGGCTGTCTCGAGGTCGCGACGACGCGCTTCCCGAACACCGCCTGGAACGTGCCGTGGTTGCACGTCGCCTTCGAGAACGCCGCAGCGGTCGCAGGCGGCGTCGAGAGCGCGTACCGCGCGCTCGCGCGCCGCGACGGGCTGCCGCAGCCTGACGAGCTGACGTTCGTCGTCCTCGCAGGCGACGGCGGCACGTACGACATCGGCCTCCAGTCGCTCTCCGGCGCGCTCGAGCGCGGCCACCGCTTCATCTTCGTCTGCTACGACAACGAGGCGTACATGAACACAGGCGTTCAGCGCTCCGGCGCGACGCCGTTCGGCGCGAACACGACGACGAGCCCCGCGGGCGCGGCGGCGCTCGGCAAGGCGCAGAAGCGCAAGGACATGACGGCGATCGCCGTTGCCCACCACGTCCCGTACGTCGCGCAGGCGGTGTCCTCACACTGGCAGGATTTGAGCGACAAGGTCGTGCGCGCCGCGCACGCGGGTGGCCCCGCATTCCTGAACGTCCTCACGAATTGCCCGGTCGGCTGGGGGCACGAGCCGCGCGAGGCGATCAAGATCCTGAACGCCGCGGTCGACAGCTGCTACTGGCCGCTCTACGAGGTCGTCGACGGCGAGTACCGCCTCACGTACGAGCCGGAACACACCGTTCCTGTGGAAGAGTGGCTGCGGCCGCAGAAGCGGTTCGCGCACCTCTTCGCCGAGGACGCGCGCGAGATGCTCGTCGAGATCCAGGCGCAGGTCGACGCCGAGTGGGCTGCGCTCCGGGAGCGGTGCGAGAAGTGAGCTTCGACGCGCTGCCGCCGCGAGCGATGGCGCGGCGGGCGGAGGAGGTCGGATGCGCCAAGGCCGGCATGTCGGCGGCGAACACGTTCGCGCTTTCGGTTCTCGCCGGTGCATTCATCGCGATGGGCGCGATCTTTGCGACAACGGTCACGGCCGGCGGCGCGTCGATGCCGTACGGCGTCTCGCGCCTGCTCGGAGGGCTCGCCTTCTCGCTCGGCCTGATCCTGGTCGTCGTTGCCGGCGCCGAGCTCTTCACGGGCAACAACCTGATCGTGATGGCCTGGGCGAGCCGAAAGGTCTCGACCGCGCAGCTTCTCCGCAACTGGGCGATCGTCTTCACCGGGAACTTCGCCGGTGCGATTGCGACCGCCGGGATCCTCTTCGTCGGTAAGCAGTACACGTTCGGCAACGGCGCAGTGGGCGAGCAAGCGCTCTCGACCGCAACCGCGAAGACCGGCCTCGGCTTCGTCCAGGCGATCGCGCTCGCGGCGTTCTGCAACGCGCTCGTCTGCCTCGCGGTGTGGCTGAGCTACAGCGCACGGAGTGTCGCCGACAAGATCCTTGCGATCGTGCCGCCGATCGCCGCCTTCGTCGCTGCCGGCTTCGAGCACAGCGTCGCGAACATGTTCTTCATTCCCATGGGGTTGTTCGTGAAGAGCGACTCGGCGTTCGCGGCGCAGCACCCGGTGCCCGGCGTCGAGCACCTCACCTGGGGGCGGTTCTTCGCCGCGAATCTCCTCCCCGTGACGATCGGCAATGTGATCGGCGGCGCGGTGATGGTCGGCGCGATCTACTGGTTCGTCTACCTGCGGGAACCGGCGTAGCGGGGAAAACCCGCACGTGCGATCAGGTACTGGTCGCGACACCCTCGCTGATCGCCGCGCGCGCAACCGCCGCGGCGATCGCGGGGGCGACGCTGCGGTCGAGCACGCTCGGCAGGATGAAGTCGGCCTCGAGGTGGTCGGGAGGCACGACGTCCGCGAGTGCGAGTGCGGCCGCGATCTTCATGCCCTCCGTGATCGCCGTCGCGCGCACGTCGAGCGCGCCGCGGAAGACGCCGGGGAACGCGAGGACGTTGTTGATCTGGTTCGGGTAGTCGGAGCGTCCCGTGCCGATCACGGCAACGAGGCCCTCGATCTCCTCCGGCGTGATCTCGGGCGTCGGGTTGGCCATCGCGAAGACGATCGCGTCGTCGGCCATCGACGCTATGCCCTCGACGCTGACCGCACCCGGCCCGGAGAGGCCGATGTAGACGTCTGCGCCTGCGAGCGCCTCGTCTGCGGGCCCGCGCACGCGGCGCGGATTCGTCTCGGCGGCGAGGGCTGCGCGGTACGGATCGAGGCCGGGGCAACCCGCGTAGAGCGCGCCTTCCTTGTCGCAGCAGATGATCTCGCCGGCACCCGCAGCCGCAAGCATTCGTGCGGTGGCTGAGCCGGCCGCTCCGGCGCCGGTGACGACGACGCGCACCTGGTCGAGCTTCTTGCCGACGACGCGTAGCGCGTTCGCGAGTGCAGCGAGCACGACGATCGCAGTCCCGTGCTGGTCGTCGTGCAGGACCGGGATGTCGAGCAGCTCGCGCAGCCGCGCTTCGACCTCGAAGCAGTGCGGAGCGGCGATGTCCTCGAGGTTGATGCCGCCGAATCCCGGCGCGATCGCGACGACGGTGCGCACGATCTCGTCGGGGTCGGTGGTCGAGAGGCAGATCGGCCAGGCGTCGACGCCGGCGAACTCCTTGAAGAGGATCGCCTTGCCTTCCATGACGGGCAGGGCGGCCTCAGGGCCGATGTCGCCGAGGCCGAGGACGGCGGTGCCGTCGGTGACGATCGCGACAGTGTTGCTCTTGCTCGTGAGTGACCAGACCTTGTCCGGCTCGTCGGCGATCGCGCGGCAGGCACGGGCGACGCCCGGCGTGTACGCCATCGAAAGGTCGTCCGGCGTTTTGAGCGGAACCTTGGAGGCGATCTCGAGCTTGCCGCCGCGATGGAGCAGCAACGTGCGATCGTCGACCTGCTCGACTTCGATGCCGTCCTGTGCGCTCACCGCCTCCGTGATGCGGGCGATGTGCTCTTCGTCGACGGCGAGGATCGTCACGTCGCGGACCTTCTTGCCGTGCTCGAGCCGGACGAGGTCGATCGCGTCGAGGAGCCCGCCTGCCTCGCCGATCGCTGCGGCCATCCGCGCGAACGCGCCGGGGCGGTTGTCGAGGTGCACGCGGAGCGTGGCGCTGAACGCCGCCGAGGTGTGCGGGATCGTGCTCACTCCTCGAGTGTGCTGGGAGCCTTTTGCTGCCGCATCCGTGCGGGTACCGGAAGGTCCTGCGGGAAAGCCGCAGGCGAGATCGGGGTCTGCCGGGACGGAAGCGCGGGCGCGGTGCTCTACCTTCGAGACTCCCAGCGCACAAGGAGACCTCAGATGAACGTCCCGAGACAGCAAGGCAGCAGCAGCTCCGTCGGCTACAAGGACGCGCTCTTCGGCGTCGTCACGCTGCTGCTCGGCTTGCTCGTCGCGGTGCTCGGCGTCTTCGCGCTGATGATGTGGCTCGACGCGCGCAACAACAACAACTCGAAGACGGCAACGGTCGCCGGGATGGACGCGAGCTCGAATGGCAATCTCGGTGTGCTGACGAGCTTTGCCGGCGCTGCGCCCGCGGATGCGGATGCGCTTGCGGCGAAGCATGTGCCGTACCCGGCGGAGCTGCCTGCGGTCGCTGCAGGTGCCGTTGCGAATGTCCATCTCGTTCTCACCGACCTGACCGTCGAGATCGCGCCCGGCGTCAAGTACGCCGCCTGGGCGTGGGCCGGCGGCGCACCCGGGCCTGTGATCCACGTTCGCCAGGGCCAGCTCGTGAAAATCACGCTGACGAACAAGGGCGCGATTCCGCACTCGGTCGACTTCCACGCGGCCCGCATCGCGCCGGACAAGGCGTTCGGCGACGTCTTCCCGGGCAAGTCCGTCAGCTACACGTTCCGCGCCAACGATCCGGGCGTGTTCATGTACCACTGCGGCACGAAGCCGGTCCTGATGCACATCGCCACCGGCATGTACGGGGCGATCGTCGTCGAGCCGAAGCCGGGCGTCCTGCCGAAGGCCGACAAGAACTACGTCCTCGTCGCGAGCGAGTGGTACCTCGATTCCGACGGCCTGGGCAAGCCGGCGACGTTCAACATGGCGAAGGCGCATGCGCGCCAGCCCGACTGGATGACCTTCAACGGCTACGCCGGGCAGTACGTCAAGCACCCGCTGACTGCGAAGCCGGGCGAGCTCGTGCGCTTCTGGGTCGTCGACGCAGGTCCGTCACTCGACACCGACTTCCACATCGTCGGCACGATCCTGAACACCGCCTACGTGTTCGGTGACATGAACCCGGCCGACGCGCTGCACAACGTGCAGACCGTCACGGTTCCCGCGGGCGGCGGCGGCGTCTTCGACGTCAAGATCGACGAGCCGGGGCTCTACCCGTTCGTCTCACACGCGTTCGCTGCCGTCGACCAAGGGCAGGTCGGCCTGCTGAAGGTCGGCAACGTCAAGGGGACGATGAGCCACTAACGCTGCATCGCGGCGTCGAACGCGATCCCCGACGGCGCGAAGTCCGTCCTGCGCACGAACGCGAGCGCATCGGGTGCGCCCCAGTCGCGGTCCATGCCGCTGTCCTCCCACTCGATCGACAGTGGGCCCTGGTAGCCGATGCGGTTCAGCGCACGGAAGAAGTCCTCGAAGTCGACGTCGCCGTGGCCGGGCGACACGAAGTCCCAGCCGCGCAGCTCCTCGCCGAAGTTGAGATGCGACGCGAGGATCGAGCGCCGGCCGTCGAGCCGCTTCTTCGAGTCCTTGATGTGAACGTGGTAGATGCGGTTGCCGAAGTCGAGCGCGAACTGCGCGGTGTCGAGGAACTGATGCGCGAAGTGACTCGGGTCGAGGTTGATCCCGAAGGCCTCGCGGTTGTCGATCGCGTCGAGCGTCTTTCGCGTCGTCACGAAGTCGTAGGCAATCTCGGTCGGGTGCACCTCGAGGCCGAACTTGACGCCCTCCGCGTCGAAGACGTCCATGATCGGGCTCCAGCGCGCGGCGAAGTCCTCGTACGCGCGCTCGATCTCGGCGTGGTCGTTCGGCGGGAACGAGTAGATCAGGTGCCAGATCGACGAGCCCGTGAAGCCGTTGACCTGCTGGATCCCGAGCCTCGCCGCCGCGCGCGCGCTGTCCTTCATCCGGTCGGCCGCGCGCTGCCGCACGCCTTCCTGCTCGCCGTCGCCGTAGATCTCCGGCGGCAGGATCGCGCGGTGCCGCTCGTCGATCCGGTCGCAGACGGCCTGGCCGACGAGATGGGCGCCGATCGCCCAGACGTTCAGGTGGTTGCGTTCGAGGATCTCTTGCCGCGACCGGCAGTAGCCATCGTCGGCGAGCGCCTTGTCGACCTCGAAGTGGTCGCCCCAGCAGGCGAGCTCGAGGCCGTCGAAGCCCCACGCGCCGGCCTTGGCCGCGAGGTCCTCGATCGGCAGGTCGGCCCACTGGCCGGTGAAGAGCGTCACGGGACGGTGCATCGACATGAAGCGAGTCTATTTAGACTCGTAGGTGGATGAGGCCCGACCTGCTCGAGCGGTTCGCCGCGGTCACGCAGACGATCCGCGAGCCCGAGCAGTTGCGCACGTACGAGTGCGACGGCCTGACGGGGCACCGCGTCGTACCCTCCCTCGTCGCGCTGCCCGGCAGCACGGCCGAGGTGCAGGCGGTGGTGCGGCTTTGCGCCGAGGAGCGGATCCCGTTCGTCGCGCGCGGCGCTGGTACCGGACTCTCCGGCGGAGCGCTGCCCGTCGCCGACGGCATCGTCATCTCGCTCGCGCGGCTGACGCGCATCCTCGAGATCGACGTCGAGCGCGGGGAGGTCGTCGTCGAGCCGGGCGTCGCGAACCTCGACGTCACGCGCGCGGTCGCCGACGCGGGCTTCTACTACGCGCCCGACCCGTCGTCGCAGCAGGTGTGCACGATCGGCGGCAACGTCGCCGAGAACTCCGGCGGCGCGCACTGCCTCAAGTACGGCTTCACGGTCAACCACGTGCTCGCGGCCGAGGTCGTCCTCCCCAACGGCGAGCTCGTCGAGCTCTCGGTGTGGGACGGCGGTCCCGACCTGCTCGGCGTCTTCATCGGCTCGGAGGGTACGCTCGGGATCGCGACGAAGCTGACGCTGCGCATCCTGCGCGCCCCCGAGACCGTGCGCACGCTGCTCGCCGGGTTCGCACACACCGACGACGCCGGCGGAGCCGTCTCGGGCGTGATCGCCGCCGGAATCGTGCCCGCGGCGATCGAGATGATGGATGCCGTCACGATGGAGGCCGCCGAGGCCGCGGTCGGCGCGAACTACCCGGAAGGGTGCGGCGCCGTGCTGATCGTCGAGCTCGACGGGCCGGTGGAGCAGGTCGAAGAGGATCTCGCCCGCGTCGAGGCACTTTGCCGCGAGAACGAGGCGCGCGAGCTTCGCATCGCGTCCGATCCGGCCGACCGGGCGACCGTGTGGCGCGGCCGCAAGGCCGCGTTCGCCGCGATGGGGCGGATCAGCCCCGACTACTACGTGCAGGACGGCGTCGTGCCGCGCACGCAGCTGCCGGCTGTGCTGCGCCGCATCGACGAGCTGTCGCGCGCCGGCGGCCTTCGCGTCGGCAACGTCTTCCACGCCGGTGACGGCAACCTGCATCCCCTCGTTCTCTACGACGGCCGCGTCGAAGGCGAGGCCGCGCGCGCCGAGGAGCTCTCGAAGAAGATCCTCGAGGTCTGCATCGACGCGGGCGGCTCGATCACGGGCGAGCACGGCGTCGGCACGGACAAGGCATGTGCGATGCCGCTCATGTTCGGCGAGGACGATCTCGCGGCTATGCAGCGCCTGCGCCGCGCATTCGACCCGGCCGGGATCGCGAATCCCGGGAAGCTCTTCCCGACGCCGCGGCTCTGCGGCGAAGTGCCGGGCCCGTACCGCGCGCACCCACTCGAGAAGGCCGGCCTTGCCGACCGGTTCTGAGATCCTCGAGCACGAGCCGGGCGACCTGACGTGCATCGTCGAGGGCGGTATCCGTCTCTCAGTACTTATGGCTGCGCTCGCGGAGCACGGCCAGCGGCTGTCGCTCGACCCGCCCGGCGACCCGACGCTCGCGGAATGCCTGCTCGGCGACCTCTCGGGCCCGCTCCGCCACCGCTTCGGGACGATGCGCGACCTCGTGCTCGGCGTCACGGTCGTGCTGCCGGACGGGATGCGGGCAAGCGCCGGCGGCAAGGTCGTGAAGAACGTCGCCGGCTACGACCTCGCAAAGCTCTTCTGCGGCTCGCGCGGGCGGCTCGGGTCGGTCGAGCGGCTCGCGTTGCGGTTGCATCCGCGGCCGGCGGCGACGCGCACCGTCGTGACGCGCGCAGACTGGTCCGAGCTGCACCGGTCGCAGCTCGTCCCGAGCGCGGTCGACCTCGCCGAAGGGCGCTTGCACGTGCTCTTCGAAGGGTCGCAGCGCGCGGTCGACGCGCAGGCGCTCGCACTCGGCGGCGACGACGACGTGCCCGAGCCGTGGGAGTGGCTGCGCGCGCTGCAGGCCGAGCTGCCCGGCCGCGTGCGCTGGAGCGGGGAGGACGCACTGCTCGTCCGGCCGGGGCCGCGCGTCGCCTACGTCGCGCAGGTGAGAGAGCCCGCGTGGAGCCCGCTCGCGGAGCGGGTCGTGGAGGCGATGTGCAGCCCGAGCTGATCGCCGACTGCGTCCACTGCGGCTTCTGCCTGCCGACCTGCCCGACGTACTCGCTCTGGCACGAGGAGATGGACTCGCCGCGCGGGCGCATCTACCTCATGCAGGGGCTCGTCGACGGGTCGATCGAGTTGAGCGACACGGTCGTCGAGCATTTCGACCGCTGCCTCGGGTGCATGGCGTGCGTGACGTCGTGCCCGTCGGGTGTGCAGTACGACCGGCTGATCGAGCAGACGCGCGACTACGTCGAGCGGAATCATCGGCGTGGGATGCTGGATGCGCTCGTCCGGGCGGGTGTGTTCGCGGTGTTCCCGCACCGGCGGCGGCTGCGGGCGGCGTTGCGGTTCCGCAGGCTGCCGGCGCCTGGGCCGCTCGCGCCGCTGAAGCAGATCGCGCCGCCGTGGTCGGCGCCCGAGTGGCCGCCGGAGCATTTGCCCGGTGACGGGCCTCGTGTTGCGGTGCTGGCCGGGTGCGTCGCGAGTGTCGTCTTCGGCGACGTCAATGCGGCGACGGCTCGCGTGCTGCACGCGGAGGGCTTCGACGTGCACGTGCCGCGTGCGCAGGGCTGCTGCGGCGCGCTGCATGCGCACGGCGGGCGGCTCGAGCAGGGCGTCGCTCGCGCGCGCGCTCTCGAGCGCGACCTTGCGGGCTACGACTACATCGTCACGAACGCGGCGGGCTGCGGCTCGCACCTGAAGGATCACGGCGTCGCGAACGTCGTCGACGTCTCGGAGCTGCTGGCGGAGCCGCGGGCGGAGCGGAAGGCGTTGCCGCTGCGCGTGGCGTTCCAGGACTCGTGCCACCTGCGGCACGCGCAGGGGGTGGTGAGCGCGCCGCGCGCGATGCTCGACGCGATCCCCGGCCTCGAGCGGCTCGAGCCGGCCGAGCAGGACATCTGCTGCGGTAGTGCGGGGATCTACAACATCGTCCAGGCGGCGACAGCGGCGGAGCTCGGCGATCGCAAGGCGGGGCACGTGCTCGGCGTCGAGCCGGATGCGTACGCGAGCGGGAATCCCGGGTGCCTCGTGCAGGTGACGGCTGCGCTAAGGCGTGCGGGCCGGCCGGTGCCGGCGTTCCATCCGGTGGAGCTCGTCGACGCGTCGATCCGCGGGCTCGACGTCGGCGCGCTGCTGGCAGGTGCACGCCGCTAAGACCGCAACCAG